>CAZDTI010000099.1:0-22300 GCA_964508085.1 uncultured Saprospiraceae bacterium
TTTGTAAATAAAACAGGAAAGCTAGTGATTCCCTGTCAGTTTTTAAGCGCTCAGGATTTTAATCTAGGTTTAGCCGTTGCTAAAATTAAAGAAAAATTTGGCTTGATTAATGAAAGTGGGCAGTTTGTTATTGAAGAGAAATACAAAGACCTTTGGTATGCTGGAAATGAACTTTGGGGTGCCACTATTCTAGGGAAGTCTGGCTTTTTAAAAAAAGATGGAGCACCTTTGGGACCATTTAAATACGATATGTTATATGGTTTTTCCGAAGATTTGGCAGGTTACCAAAGAGGTGGTTTGTGGGGTTATCTCAATGCAGCAGGGGAGGAGCTCACACCGCCACAATTTGGTTTGATCTGGGATTTTCACGAAGGCTTTGCTCGAGTGGCTTATAGGAATGGGATTGGTTTCATCGATAAAACGGGGGAGCTTGCACTGGGAGCCGAGTGGGGAGATGTACGGGATTTTTCGGGAGGATTGGCGAGGGTTCAGGTGCTGGATTGAGGAATCTAGTTTTGAGAACTCCGCGACTAGAGTTGAGGGGTGGCTAGAGTTCTTAAAGCGAGAATGTGGAGAAAGGCTTTCCAAACTCTAACTACTCTAAAAGGCTTCCCGCGGAGTTTAGAAAACCAAGACATGTCGTAATCACCTATGATGTCCTCTACCTCGCCACGATAGTGGGAAGTTAACAGTTTTAGTTAATAGTTAAAGTTGACCTAATAGATCCCCACATAATTCATCGGCGATATCCCTCGCAACTCCTCTTTCACTTCATCACTAACTTCCAAGCGATCAATAAACTCCTGAATCTCTTTTTGTCCAACTTCTGCTTTTCCTCGAGTCAAGTCCAATAATTTTTCATAGGGTTTATCCACACCTTCTCGACGTAAAATGTTTTGAATCGCTTCAGCAACCACCATCCAAGTTCCATTTAGGTCGGCAGTCAATTTGGCTTCGTTGAGCAATAATTTATCCAAGCCTTTCATGATGGCTTTGAAAGCGATTAAGGTATGAGCTACCGGTACACCTACATTTCTGAGTACTGTACTATCCGTCAGATCACGTTGCAGTCTGGAGATGGGAAGCTTCGCAGAGAGGTGTCCAAAAATAGCATTGGCTAAACCAAGATTCCCTTCTGCGTTTTCAAAGTCAATTGGATTTACTTTATGCGGCATTGCTGAAGAACCGATTTCGCCTTTCTTCGTTTTTTGACGGAAGTATTCCATTGAAATGTAAGTCCAAATATCTCGCGCTAAATCAATGAAGATCGTATTTACTCTCGACATGCCATCGAAGAGTGCTGCGAGATTATCATAGTGTGCGATTTGTGTAGTGTATTTCAATCGATCCAAGCCAAGGTATTCACTTACGAAATAATCTCCGAATGCAGGCCAGTTAATTTCAGGATAAGTAACTACATGAGCATTGAAGTTTCCAGTAGCGCCACCAAACTTTGCGGTGAATGGCACCTGTTCCAATAATTTCATTTGTTGCTTAAGACGCTCAATGAATACCTGAAATTCTTTTCCAAGTGTAGTTGGAGAAGCAGGTTGTCCATGAGTTCTGGCCAACATCGGGATGCCCGACCATTCCGCTCCGCGATCCTCTAACTCTTCAATCACTTCTTTCAACATAGGAAGGTAAACTTCTTTAACCGCATTCATGCAAAGAAGAGGTGTAGCCGTATTGTTAATGTCCTGAGAAGTCAATCCAAAATGTATGAATTCTTTATAGTCACTGATCCCTAGTTTGTCAAATTGCTCTTTCAAAAAGTATTCAACAGCCTTTACATCATGATTGGTAGTCTTCTCAATTTCTTTAATGTAAACAGCGTCAGCTTGATTGAAGTTTTCAAAAATCTGATTCAACTGATCTACCATCTCCGGATCAAAATCTTGTAGTTGTGGTAAAGGGTGTTGTACTAAGGCGATGAAATATTGTATCTCAACAAAAACGCGATATTTGATAAGTGCGTATTCAGAAAAGTAGTTCTGTAGTTCTTTTGTTTTTGCCTGATAACGACCGTCGATAGGAGATATGGCTCTTAGCATAATATGTTGTATTGTTTATGATTCTTTGACGGAAACGGCAGACGGTAGACGGTTTTACGGTAGACGAACCCGCGAATGTAGGCCCGTCTACCGTAAAACCGTTTTCCGTTCTTCGTCTACCGTTCTTCGCTGCGAAGCTACGATTTGAAAATCAAAATACGAAGGGGCCATGAGTGAAATTGTCTTTCAATGACTAATTAGGACCCTTAGTCCCCCATTATGTTAAAATAGCGGAGAAAAGTATCTCTTGGTATGGTTATAGAGCTTAGTTATGAATATGTTTAAAAATAGCTATATGAGTAGACTTTTGTTTATAGTAATGGCTTTGTTTTTTATTGATTGTCAAACGGTTACGGATAAAGAAACTGTAGTTAACCAATCACCGGAAGAACCGGCCTTACCTCAGGAACCAGTATCTGAAGCTGATTTAGCAGCAAATAAAGCCGCCTTTGAAGGTTTGTTATCTAAAGCCTTAGATCAGCGCTTAATTGACGCTAATGATAAAGAAGCGCAGGACTTACTTCACCGCTTTTTTCCTAATACCGCTCGTTTTCAAAACCATCATGTGAGTATCGAGCCAATAGCTGCTCGGGATTCTTTCTGGCTGCTATTGTATGAATTTGTTACAGAAAAGGAAGAAAAGAGTCAAATGTTTTTGGGCAGTTTTCTTAAAACGGGACATGTAGTTGATATGTTAGAACTTGAGTCGGTGTCTTTTGATGGGCACCTGTCCCTGAGTTTGCTAGAAGGAGATATACTAGAAGTAGAGTATCGCGATTTTATGATTCGTTCAGGCTTTCCTAATATTCAAGCCCATAATTTTGGGGACAGGCCTCAGATTTTACCTGTTAGCTCAAAGGGAGCTCAACAAGATACTTACGAAAAAGCGGGGACTAAATATTTCCGTTTACAGGACGATGGGGCCTTTGTTGCTTTAGCGACTAGTGATCGGAACGATATTGCGCGCGTGTTTCCACAAGTGTCCTCTCGTATTCTTAGTGTCGAAGAATTAAAACGCCTCAAACCAGATGAGCGGGAGTTGATGAGAAAGGAGTTATATGCTTGCTATGGTTTTACCAATGAAGATGAATTGTTAGAAAGCTACTTCAAAGAAAAAGGATGGTATCAAATGGAACAAGAAGTTGATTTAGAAAAACTCAGTGAGATTGAACAAATCAATTTGAAACGGATGATGAACTTGAAGTGAAGTAGAGCAGAATTATCACTCTGTTATTTCTCTTTTTCAAATTGCTTCAAAGCTGCTTCCAATCCCATCTGCAAGTTAATCCGCTGCACTCCAGATCCTTTAATGGTTTGATTTTTCATAACCAAGCGATTCTCTATGACTACTTCCGTTAAATCCTCTGTATAAGGAACGGTAATCATACACTTCGCGGCCCCAGATTCTTTTTTAGGCGTGTTCGTATTTCCACCACAAAAGTGACCCTCTCCTGGCCGGTCGATTTGTAAACGGTAGTTTGTATTATTATTGTTAGTCACAAAATTCAAAACAGCACCGTTACCTTTTCTATTCTTCTTGTTCGGGATGCCAAAGTCTATTTTTTCAACATTCGCAGACCAAAAACCATTAGTCTCTGCCAGTGTCAGATAAACTACAGGTTCGTAACCATACATGTTTTCACGGACTACAGCGGGCCCACCTCCAGAAGCCAAGGATTCTTTTCCAAAGCGACTATAGTAATCTTCTACCACGGCTATACAAGCTTCCTGGAACGGATAAATTTTATCATCTCCATCATCATTCATAATACAAAGTCCTTCTTCTGCTCGATAGGTTCGGCTGCCATCTGTATCAATAAAAGTAATGCAATTGGCTTCTGTAAAACCATTCGCTTTATTGAAGTCAAAGCAAGCCTGTTCGGTAGGGAAGTATACATTTCGCTCCGGTGTATACCAGCGTTTGCTATTCAAGGCGACTATTCGATGACAATGCTGATGGCTTAGACCCTGTGATTTTTGAAATTCTAAACAAGCTTTTTCCGTTTCAAAAACATTGGAAAAGCCTTCGGTTGGTTGAAAGCAGGCGCAACCGTTGTATTCATCACTGAGCTGAAAAACAGAGTGCCCCATTTCATGGATGGCGGTACCTAGGTTATAACTCTCCGTAGTGAAAACGTTTTGGGCCAGAAAATGAATATTTCCATATAAGTAGGAACCATCACTATATGGCCTTTTGTGTAACAATGCAAATGCATCTATCCCTGTAATGATTTCTCCCTTCATGAAATCCGGATAATATTGAGGGTCATCGAACTCCTGAGCGATTTTCAAACCATCCGCTTCTTGTTGGGTATAATAAAAGGTCCAGCGTTCCTTTCGGTCATTCATGACATTACTTTGATGAAAACCATCGAAGATCATTTTGTGGCTGTCTTCTAAAAAGGATCCCCAATTTCCCTCGAAATCTGTATCTGGGAATAAGCATAGATTAAAGGTTTGACTCAGATCTGCACGACTTGCTCTATAGAGTAGAATCTTATCAGTTGGCCAGGGAGAAGTACCTGCGTCAAAGGCCGCTAATCGTTCGGTCACTTTACCATTATTATCTGTGACCTTAAATAGGTATTCGACTTGGCTTGCGCTCGGAAAACCATTATTGTAATCAAAGGATATAGTTTGTTCTTGCAGACCGTTTCCATTCCAACTATTTACTTTTCCCCACTGTCCACCATCTCGTTTTTTCTTAGAAGGAAGTTCATCATCATTTAAGAAAAGTTCATATTCATAAAGATGTAATTCTATTGTTGCAATTCCAGAAGGTTCCTTTATGCTGGTTTTGAAGGTGATCGCCTCATTGTTTTTAGGATGCAGTGGTTGGTGAATCCAATAGTCGAACTGTGCATTTCCGGGTAGGGGAGCAGTTGGTGTAGTCGAAGTAGATTCTTCTGTAGTAGTATCTGGTTTAGCATCTTGGTCAACTGGTTGAAAGAACTTACAGCTACTAAGCAATAAGAAGATTAAGAGAATGGTGATATTTGGGTAATGGGTTTTCATTGGAGTATAACGCGAGGGAGCTGCGCTTTGTTTTGTTCCTCGACTCGCTGTGCTTGCTCGGAATGACAATAGTTTTTCGACTTGCTGTGCTCGCTCGGAATGACAATAGTATTTGTGGTGATGGGGTTTAAATGCGTTCCGCATTTCGTGGGGTTAAACCGTAAAGGTTTCGTAAAGAAAAACTAAAAAAAATACCCTTTGCGAAACCTTTGCGCTCTTCGCGATTGAAAAAAATATGCCAAATGAAGAAGCCCTACTTCGCCCGCATCGCCTCCACGGCATCCATCCCTGAAGCTTGCATCGCTGGAATAACCCCAGATAAAATTCCGATACAAGTAGACCAAACCAAGCCGCTCACAATATTAGAGGTAGAAAGGTAAACAGAGAAACCAATATCCATGGCGGTAATGGCTTTCGTCAATCCAAAGACAAATCCGAGTCCTATCAATCCTCCCAACAAACAAAGAATAATGGCTTCTATCAAGAATTCGAGGAGGATAACATGTCGTTTTGCACCAAGTGCTTTTTTAATACCAATGATATTGGTCCGCTCTTTTACAGAAACGAACATGATATTAGCCACACTAAAAATTCCTACTAAGATGGCGAAGCCCCCAATAATGAGCCCAATAGTATTCAGTACACTAAATATAGATTCAAAGGCATCTTGCATGATGCTGATTTCGTTGAGACCAAAATTATCTTCTTCCCGAGGTTTTAGTTTTCGGTGAGCTCTTAGCGCTCCTGTTAAATCGTCCTTGAGTTCTTCATTGCTAATGCCTTCTGCTGCTTTGACAGCGAGGTTGCTATTTCCAAAAGGGTTTCTCGAATCAAGGTTAGCCATTTTTTTTGCCAGTTCGAAAGGGAGGATCATCGAATTGTCAAAATCCATGATGCCAATAAGGCTCTCTCCTGACTTTTCAATAACGCCGATCACTTGAAGTTTTCGACCCATTAGCCGGATGGTTTTGCCGACTGGCTCTATAGTTCCAAATAGCTCTTCGGCAACGGTGTATCCGATGATGACTTTTGGTGCTCCATAATAATATTCCGAATTAGAAAAATATCGGCCTTTCTCAAATTGAAGGTCGTACATGTCTGCAAACTCATTGGTCGTGCCACTACAAAGCACGTTTTCAACACTGTTAGATAGATATTTGGCTGTTTTGAAACCGAGGTCTACGCCAAAATTGACCACCGCCGCAGATTTTACCTTTTTATTGATCATTTTATAATCGGCAAAACTAGGATTAGGACGGCGCATTATTTTGACATAATTCTCATGGGGATTTTCCATCCAACTGAACTTAGAGACATAGACGACATCTGAACCAAGTTTCTTAATATCGTCCATGATATTGTCCTCTAGGGAGTCTACAGCGGCTTGAACACCGATTATACAGAAGATACCAATGGTTATACCCAGCAGGGAGAGGAAGCTACGTAATTTGTTGCCTGCGAGCTGTCCAAAAGCCTGGGCAATACTTTCTTTTATGACTTTGAGTATTAGAATCACGGATCGAAGCTACGATTTTACTATTAGGTGGCCTAATAGGGTCGATGAAAAATACAAATTACTCTGCCAAATTGTTATCTTTGCCAGTCTTTTGAAAAAATACACCCATAAATAAAATTCTTTTACAGAAACTTATAGATATATGCGTACCAAACTATCTCAATTTAAATTCGACCTGCCAGATGAATATATTGCTCAATATCCTGCAAAGGAAAGAGACCAATCTAAGCTGATGGTGGTTCACAGAGACAGCGGGAAAATTGAACACCGAACGTTTAAGGACATCCTTGAATATTTTGATGATGGAGATTCTTTCATCTTCAATAATACAAAAGTATTTCCAGCTCGTTTATATGGTCGTAAAGAAAAGACTGGAGCAAAGATTGAAGTTTTTCTACTTAGAGAACTAAACCCTGAAATGCGTCTTTGGGATGTATTAGTTGATCCAGCTCGTAAAATACGGGTAGGAAACAAGTTGTACTTCAGTGATGAAAACGATGTGGACGTACTGGTGGCTGAAGTTGTAGATAATACCACTTCCAGAGGTAGAACGATCCGTTTCTTGGATGAAACCACCGTAGAGGAATTCCACCAAAAGCTTGGATTGCTTGGAAATACCCCTTTACCGAAGTATATACTGAGAGAAAGTGAGGCGCTTGACCGAGAGCGTTACCAAACGGTTTATGCCAAAGAAATGGGAGCTGTAGCGGCACCTACCGCTGGTTTACACTTTAGCGAAGAGCTATTGAAGCGATTGGAATTGAAAGGCATTCAAAACGCACAACTAACGCTTCACGTTGGCTTGGGAACTTTCAGAAACATTGAGGTAGAAGACTTGTCTAAACACAAAATGGATGCGGAGTACTTTAAAATTCCGCAAGAAGCAGCAGACAAGGTTAATAAATCGCTTAAAGCAAAACAACAAGTGTGTGCTATTGGTACCACTTCTATGAGGTCTATTGAGTCTGCCGTTTCAGCAGAAGCATTGTTGAAGCAAGCAGAAGGTTGGACCAACAAGTTTATTTACCCGCCATTTGAGTTTTCTATTGCGACAAGTATGGTTACTAACTTCCATTTGCCGAAATCAAGCCTTTATATTATGGTTTGTGCTTTCGGAGGCCAGGAGTTGATGACAGAAGCTTATCAGCAGGCGATTAAGAAGAATTACCGCTTCTTTAGTTATGGTGATGCGATGCTAATTCTTTAAACAACTTTTACAGAAGATCTTGAGATAGCTACTGTTAGACGATATATGCTATGTTAAATATTCTTTAAAACAAATATACTTTAAGAGCTCAGAATGCTTTGACTCGAAATGATAACGAGTAGTAGCGTGCTGAGCTCTTTTTGGATATAAAAGAAAAATACTTCGTTTAAGCTTGTGTTATTCAGTACTTTATGTTAAAATTTATGTAAAATAATCTGGTCTGATTATTGAAAAATCGTACTTAGAGGTATTGAGGCTTGGATGTTTATATTTTTTTATTACTTTTGCCGGAAATTAGGGGGTATTTAATAATTCCTAATGTGAGACTTTAAGTAGACTGTTGCGTCCTAGAAAACAAACGTATACTTTACAGTACCATCAAATATTTTGGCCTAGATAAGGGTCATTTTATCGGTTACTAAATTTTTAGAAAACATGTATTGGACATTAGAACTCGCTTCTCACTTGGAAGAAGCACCGTGGCCCGCCACTAGAGACGAATTGATTGATTACGCTATTCGTTCGGGTACGCCACTAGAAGTAATTGAAAACTTACAGCAATTGGAAGACGAAGGAGAAGTCTACGACAGTATCGAAGATATCTGGCCGGACTACCCACGTAAAGACGATTTCTTCTTTCACGAAGACGAATATTAATATCGACGATATAGCATTGATGCTGTGATAATCTGTTTCTTATTGAAGTCAATGAGATGTAGATTGTGATAATCTTAAACAAAAGGTTTTGTTCACCATTAGGCGGGCAAAACCTTTTGCTGTATATGTAACAGCGTTTTTCGTTTTTTAACGCTCTTTAAGTAACTATTTCCTTTGAGGCCCGTTGATTTAAACACAGATATTTGTGACATCCCTTTTTTAGAACTATATTCGACAAATTAAAAATATTTGTTCTATGTATTAGGGGAATAACGTTTATTGCGCGGTGCACTTCAACATTTGGAAACCTAAATAGGAGAGATGAAGAACTTAATAGAGATATCAAAGATTGTAACAAAAAAGAAGGTTAAGAAAATTGAGATTTTCGACGACCATTCTTTAAAACATAAGAACTCAAAATTCAACGAGTTCTATGAGGCATTGATGGGTAATAAATTTAGAAACGATAGAGATGCCGCTTCTTTTCTCTACAATTGTAGCCCTACGGATGACAAATACCGTCAATTAAAATCACGCTTCCGTAAAAGATTATTGAACACCCTTTTCTTTCTGGACGTTAACCTACCTTCTACTTCCAGTTATGATAGAGCTTATTTCTCTTGTAATAAAGATTGGACACTGGTAAAAATCTTATTATCTAATAGTGCTAATGTTACTGCTGCAGCCTTGGCTCGGCAAATATTGACAACGGCACTGAAGTTCAAATTTGCAGATGTTATAGTTAACTGTTCCCGAATCTTAAGAAGAGAAGCAGCATCAGCAGGTGATGAAAAATCCTATGAAAACTACGACGAGAATATCAAGCAATATCAAAATGTACTGGATGCAGAAATCAGATCAGAAGAGCTGTATCAGAGAGTGATCATGAATTATTATCAACCAAAAGCAAAGATCACTTTGCTGAAAGACCAGATGGATACCTATTGTAATTCTCTCGTTGGGTTGTCTGAAATTTATGAAAGTCCCATTGTTTTTTATAACATGTATTTAGTTTGGGCTTACCGTTACGAAATGGTGCAGGACTATGGAGCGGTATTAGAAATTTGCAATCGGGCAGAAAAATACATCGAAGAAAATCCAACTTATTACCAGGATGATAAACTCTCTACTTTCCAACTTAAAAAGATGTCAGCCTACCTGCACCTTCGCGATTGGAAAAATGGAAAAATCAACGCAGAGAAATGCTTACAGTCTTTCCCTGAAGGTAGCGAAGCTTGGTTCAATTTTATGGAGTACTATATTCTCCTAGCCATTCACACTGATAATTACATCAATGCCTTGGCGGTATACAACATTGCTACTGGAAACAATAAGTTCAAGAAGCTGGGGAACAATGTGAAAGAGAAATGGAAAATCTATGACGTCTATCTCAATTACATCATTGAATCAAAAGGAGAATCAAACCCCGTATTGCTTACCCAACGTCGTAAGCCCCTAAAAACAACCCAGTTTGTTAAAGACTCTGTGCTATATGCTAAGGAACAACGCATCTTCACGGTACTGATGGTGATTGGTCAGTTGCTATTTATCTTAGAAAAGAAAGGCCACAGTGCTGCATCGGAAAGAATTGACCGATTAAAAAATTACGCCAACCGACAACTTAAAAAGGAAGAATATTACAGAACGATTCAGTTTATTCGTCTCCTACAGCAATTGGCGAAAGCAGAATACGATGTTGAGCAACTCAGTAATACGGATAAGTATTATAATCGATTGATTGAAACGCCGTTTTATTATAGAGGCCTTATTCCTGAATTGGAAGTTATTCCTTACGAAAAGCTTTGGAATATGATCTTAGCTAGAGTGAGTAAAGGTATTCCTGCTTAGATAAGTTAAAAATAAAAACCGAAATAAAAAGATCAAAGTCTCGAAATAGGCTTTGGTCTTTTTTCATTCCTCTGATTATTGATTAACTTTGTAGTAGCAATTAAAACGCATACCTTGAAGAAAATAATAATAGCAATAGATGGCCACTCCTCTTGCGGTAAGAGCACCCTGGCTCAACAACTCGCAGACAAACTCTCCTATACTTATATTAGCTCTGGCAAAATGTATCGGGCGGTTACCCTCTATTTCCTAGAAAACAAAATCGATTACCATCAAGCAAATGCGGTAGCAAAAGCTTTAACAGAAATAAATATTCATTTTGAAAAGGAAAACGGAGCAGACATTACCTATTTAAACGGTAGGAATGTGGAGAAAGAAATAGTAAGCATGCCTGTCGCAAATCATGTAAGTCCTGTAGCAACAATCTCTGCGGTACGTAGAGCTATGGTTGCTTTGCAGCAAGAAATGGGTGTAAGTAAAGGAATTGTTATGGATGGTCGGGATATCGGTTCTGTGGTCTTCAAAGATGCAGAGTTGAAATTGTTTTTGACGGCTGATCCTGATGTACGTGCCCAACGTCGGTATGGAGAACTAAAAGCGAAAGGTCAGATCGTAGACGTAGCAGAAGTTAAAAAGAATTTATTAGATAGAGATCATATTGATTCGAATAGAACGGACAGCCCCTTGTTGAAGGCTTCTGAAGCAGTTTTGATAGATAACTCTAATTTGAGTCGTCCAGAGCAGTTGGGGATGGTTTTAGCATTGGTGGATATTCGACAGAAGGAGCTGTCTAAGAAGAGTAAGGTTTTTTGAAAAATTGATTCCTGTATTCCTCGACTCACTATGTTCGCTGCTAATGACACTGATTAACTTTCAAGCATTAACAGTTGAATTTATTTTCATTGTGTTTATTTTTGTTAGTTCTGCTGTCATCCTGAGCGAGCGCAGCGAGTCGAGAGATACAAGAGTATGAACGCCTCTTATTATCCCTCGACTCCCTATTCCATTCGATCAGTGGCCGTAAGAATAAGCACAACAATGATTCTGCTGTTAAAAACTTCAGAATGACAGTAGGCACTAATTTTAACATCACGTTCACTAATTTTCAATTTTTCATTTTCAATTCCTACTACCGTATCAAAGTAACATCCCCTTTTAATACTTTTATCTCCTCACCATCCGGACAAAGAATTTCCATTGAATAAATATACACATCCATTGGTGCTGGTTTTCCTTTGTATATGCCATTCCATCCAGCGGTATTACCTTCCGCTTCAAACACTTTATTTCCCCAGCGATTAAAAATATGAAAAGATTTTATTTGGAGTCCATTGTCGAAATGTAATAATGTAAACAGATCATTCACGCCATCGCCATCAGGAGTGAAAGCATTCGGGAGCGCATAGGTACCGTCACATTTAATCAGAGGATTAACCGTTATGCTACTCGTAGAGAAACAATCAGCGTTTTCAGCTGTAGCGGTTAGCGTGTAAGTCGTTTGTTCGGTGATCCCGGAGACTGTAGGGTTAAGACAATCGGTGCAGCTCAAACCATCAGTAGGACTCCAGCTGTAAGTAAGTGTCTGAAGGTTTAGGTTTACCACTATTGGCATTAAGGTATACACTTGATCTACAAATATATCAATACTGTCAGAATCGAAACCAACTAAGAACTCAGAAGGGGAGTCGATGGTGAAATTCTCCGTAACTTCGCAACCATTTCCATCAATAACTTTAATGGTATAATCACCAGCTGCTAAGCCTGTGAAAACTGAATCACTCTGGAAAGGGCCATCATTCAAACTAAACATCCAACCCGGCTCCGCATTCGTTACAGCGATGGATCCAGTCGCCGCATTGAAACAATCGGCATCCTCATCACTCAAGTCCAATTCGACATCTAAAGGACCGATGGAGGCAAACCCGCTTATCTCACAACCATTTCCATCAGTTACCGTCAAACCATAGGTTCCAATAGTTAAGTTCATAATGCTAGGAGTTGTTTCACCCGTACTCCAAAGGTAGCTGTATCCGCCACCACTACCGCCACTAGCTGTTGCTGTAATGACCCCATTACTAGCACCGCTGCAAATAGGCGGATTGTCGAAATTGACATTGATAGAAGGGTGGAACCCTAGAACTATAGTAACAAAGGAATCACAATTCTCTTGAGAAGTAAACAACATGCTATAAGTGGCTGGTTGAGTCTGGTAGTCTCCAAAGATCAAAGCAGAGTCACCCGGACAAATCGTCTCCGTTAAATTGATTTGGTAGGTCGGTAATGGAGCAACGTCTACAATGATTACAGAATCGCAACCTAAATAAGTTTGATAATTAAAAGTCTGCTGTGTATTAGGTGGGATTTCTACTCCATCGAATAGGAAGGTCTCATTGTCACAGGCAAAGGCATTAATGGTTTGAGTAGGCGCGTCATCACCACCATTCCAGCTGACGTTAATTTCTAAGGTATCTGAGCAACCCATTTGTCCAGGAAGCTCAAATATTTCAGAGCCACCTATCGGAATTTCCACCCCATCATATTCAACTACATCACCCAAACAAACTGCCGTATCCAAAACCGTATACATCGGATCAATCGGCATGATGGTCACCGTATCAATACTAAAACAACCCAAGTCAGAGGAACCTATAACAATGTAAGTGGTCGTTACAGGAGGGCAAGCTACAACGGTTGAGCAAGTATCACAATCCAAAAAGTCTGAAGGAATCCATTGGTAAGAATCAAACCAATCGGTAACTTCTAAAGTGGCGCAATCTTCGTCGCAAAGCACAAAAGAAGGAGGTAACATGATGTCTGTAATCATAAGAACATCCACTTCGATGGTGTCCCGTTGTACACCGCAAATACTGGTGACTTCTACCCAATATTCACCAGGTTCGAAAACAGTTATGGTAGGGTCTGTACTGCCGTCAAACCATTCATAAGTTTCAAAACCACTACCAGCATTGAGATCCAAAACGCCATTGTGACAAATTAAAGTATCCATTCCTAAGTCGAGAATTGGTGGCTCTGGATCAGCAATTAGGAAGCTGTCAATGTTATTGGTGTAATCGCATTCTGCAATAGCAGTGACCGGGAAATCCATTTCTAAATCATAAGGGCTTAACAACGAATGATCATCATTGACGACTACGTAAATCGGTATTTCAAATAAAGTGCTTATGTTTGTCACAATAGTTTTACAGCTGTCTATTAGTAAATTGCTACCCAATACTGTCGTCAATAACGTATCAGCATTTGTATTCGTAGGATCACTATCGTAAAAGGTGATAGGGGTTTCTCCCGTCAAGGTATTGTCACCAGTGTTGCAAATGGTTAACCTCAGTTCAAACTCCTCTCCATTACAAATGATTGTGTCAATACTTGCAGTAGCATCTGGTAAAGCTGACTGTAGTGAGCCATACATTGTTAAGAAATTGTTCATAACCACGCTGTCTCCAACAATGTGATGCTGCTGAGGAACAGAAGGTATTCTTAAATCGTCTTCTATATTTACATTGAAATAGTTTCGCTGGTTCCAAACAGAACGGGTGTCAATCCAAGGCGTTGAGGCGGAACCATAAGCCACGAGTTTGCCATCACAGCTACAAAGCAATTCCGTTTCTCCATCTGCATCGACATCTACGACAACCGGATATTCCATACGGGTTCCAGACTCACAAGGTAGGGTAGAGGCCACAGTTCCAGTAGCCCCCTCCAGAACCAATAATTCCGTCTCCGTCCTGTAAATTACTTCATCAGATCCATCATTGTTAAAGTCGAAAACAGAAGAACCGGTAGAGCCGGAAGAATCGTCTGTATCTATAGACCAAAGTAAATTGAAAGTACCTGTTTCTGGTTTTAAAACCTGATAATTGAATTGAGAGCAAATGCCAATTTCTACAAAACCATCTCCATCAAAATCTGCAATATTTGCTTGAGAAATATAACCAAACTGAGATGGAGGCGTTTGATATTGATCGTATAAAGCAGTCGCAGTTTGAATATCCCAAGCGTAGAGAACCCCAGACGTATCATTGGAAGTGCTGACCACCGCATCGATGTCCCCATCTTTGTCTAAATCAGCGATACTCGTCCAACCATCCGCAGCATTTGCAAGTGCAACTTCTACCATCATTGCATTGTTAGCAGGATTTGCAGGGTCGATATTTACAGAATAAACCATTCCTCCAGCTACTAATTCTAAACCTGAACAATTGGCACATAAACTATCTGGAAGTGCATCTACGGCCACGGCATAAGCCTGTGATAAGGAAGGATCATCTCCTTGGTTTTTGGAGCCATTGTGATTCGTGGCGCCGCCTTCTATAATCAACTCTCCAGTAAGGCTGTTTAAAATTTGATTGCCACAATGCAATTCAGGGATGCCATCTCCATTAAAATCCGCCACACTTACAGCAATGGATTGTTGATCATCATTATATCCGATTTGCACATCAGACATCCAGCGTTCTACATAATCAGTACCATCATATTCATAACATAAAACTCTTCGTTGTACATCGCCATTTATAATAGATCCCCCACCATTGTAAGTATTGTTAATGCTAGCATCAGAAGCATGAACGAATATTTCTGCAAAGCCATCCCCATCTACATCAGCAATAGCAGGAGCATCCATGACGTAATAAAAAGCTGGCGTGCTGATCAAATTCTCAATCAATCCGCTAGCGCCATCTATGATTAGTAAATTAGGGTAGGGGAGCGAAGCTGGAACATCAACAGAAGGGCAAGGTTTTCCAATAACTTCTGGAACGCCATCACCATCAAGGTCTCCTGTAATTGGTGTGTTATAAGAGCACCATTCTTGGACATTTAAGTCACTCGATTCCCATTCTATTTCTAGCTCGATGTCTGTAGTTGCGGAGACAGAGAAAAAACAATCTAGGTCGCATTCATTGTAGTAATAAGTCAGACAGGTTTCGTCTGAGCAGCAGTCAGGATCAAAGCAGTCGATGAGACCGTCACCGTCATCGTCTATGCCGTTGTCGCAGATTTCGGTGCAGGGGCCGATACAGGATTGAGCGGTAATTAGGTTAAGACTGCTTATGGTAGAAGCGGGGGTAGAAAGAGTTACAGTGCTAGTATAAGCTGTTAAGTTCACAGCTTCAGAAAAAGGGTTAGGAATAGGGGTTTCATTTACTGGAATATCAGATAAAAAAGGACATGTTGTAGAAATTCCTCCGTCTAAATCCATCTTAACTAACATAATATTTCCGTTAGTACTGCTTGTTTCTTTTATTTTTCCTGATAAATAAATCCGATCGTTTTGTACTAGTAGATAGTCCTGGTTGATATTAACTTCATATGACGTTTCGTTTCCGGCAGCAGTGAATACTTTTGCCCATTGAAGGGTGCCTGTTTTTGTGACCTTAATCAGGATTATATTAAATGGTAATGAATTACTTCTTGCAGTGAGTAAGTAGCCATCTGATGTTGAAAGAACTTGATGACTTATTAGATTTCCCATTGTTGGAACTTGGTAAGTTTTTGCCCAGCCTAGGTTTCCGTCGATATCTACTTTGGATAAATAGAGTTCATTTGATATATTAGGGCTTTCTAAATCTCCATGATATAAGGATATTAAAGAATCTTGATCTTGAATTAGAGATGATCCGGAGATGATAGAATTGGTATTGGGAGCTGTTAAATAAATTTTAGCCCATTGTAAATTCCCTTGAAGATCTAATTTGGAAATAGCTCCTCTAGCTCCAGGTGCAGTTCCATTTATGTTGAAAATACCACCAGCATATATAGCATTGTCGAACGTGACTGCACTCGTAAAGTTATCTGTTGTGCCAACAGATGTAAATGCATTGTTTACGTCCCCAGATAAATTACCAGTTGTCCTGTCGATACTTAAAATAAACGGATCTTCTGCAATTCCAGGAGCAGGGCTAAACCACTTTACACCATATACTAAATAGTCTCCTGTAGAGGAAGGCTCTAAAAGTCCATTGATTCTAAGTTGTGAATCGAACTGTCGTGACCAAAGCAAAAGGTCAGAGATTGGATCATACTTAAAAATAAAGCCAACACGATTACTTGGGGTTGTTCCACTAGTTCCACAGCCTATAAGATGGCCTTCTGAATCCAGAGCCAAGTCAAATAACTTTTCTCTTATTTGAGTACTTACCTTTAAAGATCGTGACCATATTTGGAGGCCACTTGGAGTTATTTTTGACAATAAAATGCTGTCATTGCGATACCCTTTTACATAGAAATTCCCATCTTCACTTTCAATAATTCCAAGCCCTCCTTCATCTGCGCTTGGCGTTCCCATTGTCTGAAACCAAGTATCCTCACAATCCGAATCACAGTTTTCTACCGAAACAAATATGGCATCCATCGTAGAGCATTGCCCCAAACTAACGGTCACTGCATAAGTTCCAGGAGATGTTACAGAAATACTAGAAGTCGTCTCTCCAGTAGACCATTCATAAGTCGCTCCCGGAAGGTAGCTAGCAAAGAGCGAGTTACCAATACAAACCGTAGTATCACTACCTAAAGAAAACTCGAGAAGATCGGAGAAGGTATTCGTTCCATTACTAGATAAATCTAAAGTGCCACTATTGTTATCTATATGCTCCACTCCAGTTTCAATGTTATTGTCATAAAAATGGCTGTTGCCAATTGCGAGTGTCGCAGAAGTGGTATTGATTAAAGCATCGCCAGAAGTCATAAAAACGGCCCCACCTTCTGATTGTTGGGCGAAGGTCGCTCCATTAACAGTTGTGGCGGAGTTGCCAATAAAAGTAGAAGCATCTATTTGGTAATAGTGCCCTGGGAATTGACTGTAGTTGTCAAAGACCATAACAGCACCTCCTGCATTTCGATCAAAGTTCAAATCACCACTGTCCGCATTTTCACTGTATACACTATTGTTGCAAAAGTAAGAATTGCGAATAAGAGCAGTATCGCAATTGCTTAGGTAGACCGCACCACCATGTCCACCATTGTCAACTTGCACAGCGCTGTTTTGATTGAATTCACAATCTTGAATAAGAACGATAGCAGAGGTTGTTGCTGCACTTTGGTTATCCACTTTGCCATGAATATAAATGGCCCCACCTCTGGCAGAACGTCCATTGTTATTCAAAGTACTAAGATCTTCAATGTTGTTATTGTTGAAAGTGCAATTTTGAACTAGTACATTCAGGTTGGAACCTGCGTTGTTGAACAAGTAAAGACCGCCTCCTCTGGTTTGATTATTCGCTCCGCAAAGAACAGCGCTGTCATAGGTGTTTTGGATGGTCAGATTTTGAAAATTGAGTTGGTTGCTGACATTGACGCCGTCGTTTGGTAAGTCATAGGGGCAATTCACATTAAAGTAGTTATAGGAAAAACCACGACGTTCTCCTGCTCCATCAATAATCACCGGCCCATTGTCTTCCACACCCAAAAAGGTCACCGAATAATTTTCCGGAATCAAAGCGACAGGAGTAAAGGAATTTGTACCTGCTGGCAATTGATAAGTGTCACTATGAATGAAAACGGTATCTCCACTGCAAAGAATATTGTCCAAGGCATACTGTATGGTTTGACAAGGATTTCCAGGCATTCCACAATCTGCAACATCAGTTCCATTACTATCCGACACGTGCGCATTGCCAATACAATCAAAAGCAATAATGGTGATCTCCAGTGAAGCATCACAAAGGGTATCTCCATTAAAAGCGTTTAAAGTAACGTTGTAAGTACCTTCTGGAGAAAAAGTATAATTAAGATCAGTACTTGTGCTGACTGGTGTTCCATTTACTTCCCACTCAAAGGAAGTTGCTCCAATTGTATTGTTAGGGAAAGTTAATGTAGTACCTGCATTTACAATTGTATCTCCTTGTCCAACCAATAAGGTCATTGGATTTACACATGGATTATCACAAAGGCTCTGACCCGTTAAACTAAAGCGAACATTATTAATGAAAAAGTCCATGCGATCTGCTTGTCCCTGCGTGAAAGCGGAATAACAATCCCATTCTCCATAATCCATATAATTCCAGAACATGTCGTTTTGATCTGTTGTAAATGGATTGTTAAGGTCTGTGAGGTTTACATCGGTAGAACAGCTGTTTACATCAATGTCACAAGGAGGGCCTACAGTTGATTGATCTGGTGGCGTATCGCAGACTCGGTCGCCATCAACTAGGCAGTCGTTATTCCCGCAGCCGTTTTGGAAGGTATGATAAAGCCCTAAGTAGTGTCCCATTTCATGTGCAAGGACAGAAGCATCTCCAGAAGTACCGCCCAGCCACTTGGATTCCACCACAAGACCGTCTTCAGGATTTCCATGAGAAGTTGGGAAGTAGGCGTAACCGGCCACTCCGCAACCTGCTGCATTACTACAGATTTCCTTGACCACCCAAATGTTGATGTAGCGAGTAGGATCCCAACGGCTGACATCTTTCATCATAATATCTTCTGTTTCGATGGTGACGTCGGTTAAAGTAGAAACCACGTGGTTGATTCCAGTTGTTGGATTACCAATTGGATCTTCTTGTGCTAAGCAAAATTGGATGGTGGTGTTTATGCCAGTAGTAGGATCGTAAGGATTTTCATTTGCGAAAGCATTGTTGAGAAAGTCGAAGGATGCCGTTACTTCTGCATCAGTGATGTTCTCTGGCCCATTGTTGTGGATCACATGAAAGACTACAGGTAAGGTGACCATTAAGGAATTGCGATTTCGATTAGTTTGTTTTTGCTCGTAGAATTGAATCCAGTCTTTCTCTAAAAGATCTAGTTCTTTTTGAAGTGATTTGTCTTTTTCTAATGCCGCGTCTAGCAGATGATGACTGGCGCAAAATTCTTCTGTTGTGACTTGAGAGGAGGAATCCTTTGTTTCTTTTTTTGGTAGATTGCTTCCGAGATAAGTGGCACTTAGTACTAGGGTAGCAATGATTAAGTAATGGTGGAGGGAAGAAAAGGTCATGGCTTTGTTTTTTGTTAAGTTGTGGTTGTTAGGTTAAGGTTTTGATGGGATGTTTTATAGCTTTTAGGAATCTCCTATTTTCGCTATGTGTTCTTACCTGTCTATTCATTTAAAACCCCAGTGAATAGTGCACGTCTAGCAGTGTGCTCTCCGTGCATCTACGTCATTAAAAACACATATATGGAACAACCTAAAGCAAAATAACAAAATCGGTAGAGCGAAGGATAACAAAACTTCTACTTTATTATCGAAATATCTCCACTATACATCAACTCTTCTCCATCTACAAATCGAATTTTTGCAAAATAAGTAAAAACTCCCGGATTCATAATTTTTCCTTTAAAAGCGCCATCCCAACCATGGTCAGGCTCATTAGCCAAGAAATTTTGATCAGAGAAAACCAATGCGCCCCAGCGATTAAAGATTTTAAAATCTAAGACTTCGACTACGCCTTGGTCACTGAAAATATATAGGATGTCGTTAATGCCATCTCCATTCGGACTAAAGGCATTAGGGATATAGACCCTTCGTTCTTTTTTAACAATAACCCTCATGGTATCAATATCTATGCATCCCGCGGTGTCAACAACCATTAGGCTGTAATCTATCGTTTCTAAAGGGAAAGAAGTCGCTTCTGGACAATCTGTACAATCAAGGAAAGTTGGTGGCATCCATTCATAAACCACAGAGTCTTGTATATTGGTTACCGAAGTAATATGCACCATTTCGCCTAAGGTAATCGTTGTGTCAGCAGGAAGTAGGACAACTACTTCGGGCGGACAAGGAATGAAAAATGGCTCGGTATGTATGCAATTCAAGGTATCCAAAATGTAAAGCGTTTGTGGGCCACAGGGCTGTCCATCAAAAACAAGGTTGTTGTTGAAAAGTAAATTTTCCAAACTGAATTGTAAATGCATTGTTGAAGAATCTATCAATAAAGCACCGTCAGAACTGTCGTAACAATTCGTTTCTATTGTTTCATATAGAAAGTCTACTCCCGGTTTTGCATCTACATTAACAGAACTCTCCACTGTGCAGCCATTTGCATCTGTAACGGTCAGGGTGTAAGTACCCGCGCCAAGGGCAAATTGGTTTGGACTATTGGTCAATTCCGGAGTCCAGTCATATTGGTAAGGAGGTAGACCACCGCCAACGGTTGCAGTAGTGGTGCCATCTTCATCTTCTGGACAAGTAGTGGTAGACTCAATAAACAAGAGCAGCTCAGGAGC
Organism: uncultured Saprospiraceae bacterium; assembly: GCA_964508085.1. Classification (GTDB taxonomy): domain Bacteria; phylum Bacteroidota; class Bacteroidia; order Chitinophagales; family Saprospiraceae; genus CALGLS01. The sequence goes on from CAZDTI010000099.1 coordinate 20,471, forward strand.
TTCAAAGGAAGTAATACTTAAAATACTATCACAACCATTCATATTGAAAAGAGTATCGTAAAATAAACCATCACCGGAAATAACAATACCATTAATGATGACTTGTTCGCCGAAACAGAGATTGACGCTGTCTTCTAAAAAGGCAAAACCGGCATTGATTAAAATAGTATCTGAACTCAAGCAACCTGTATTCGTTGTTCCTGTCACAATAACTTCCGTTTCATCGTCGATAGCAGTGAGGCTTGCCGAGAGACAATCGTCACAACTAAGTGGTGCTGAAGATTGCCAGGTGTAATCATCAAAATTGTCTTCTTCTACTGCAATAGTCACTGTTTCTCCTGTACACACATTAATGTCTGGCCCCAGGGATAAAATACTAGAAGGATCGATGGTGATGTTAATACTATCGGTTTGTTCGGTACAGCCAATAAATGTCGTGACGTAATAAGTCCCAGAAGTAGATACGGAAATGGTTTGTTGGAAAGATAAGTTATTCCATTGATAAGTTTCAAACCCAGGGCCTGCGTCCAAGATAATAACACCATTTTCACAGGTTTCTACATCTGGGCCAAGGTCTAAGGGGATAAAAGGAATAAGATCTTCTGTTCCAATTATGTTATTGGTATAATCACATTCCGGAATGAAATTAACCGGAAAATCTTGCGCCAAATCAAAAGGCGGATTCTCCGAACCGTCGTCATTGATGATGAGGAATATAGGGTTGCTAACAGAATTCGGAATCGTGAGGCTGATGGATAAGCAACTGTCTGATTGCAATAGCTGTCCAAGCGTGCTGACGGAATCCAAACTTGCAGCAGCATTTGTAGTTGGATTGTTTTGGTAAAAAGCAATAGGTGTTTCCGCTTCAAGATCATTGGCGCCCACATTACAGATTTCAAAAACGACTACGGTGTTGAAAGCGGCATCGCAGAAAGAAGTATCTATACTGATATTTGCATCGGCTACCAAGTAATCCTGATCTGCATACATCGTCAGGAAATTGTTTAACTCAACGCTGTCTCCTACAATGTGAGATGCTTGTTGAACTTCAGGGACGGTAAGGTCATCATTGATATTTACATTCATGTAATTGTGCTGATTCCAAACGTTTCGGGCGTTTAGCCAGGGAATGAAAGCAGAACCGTAAGCAGTCAATGTGTTTTCACAACTACAAAGAATTTCCGTTTCTCCGTCATTATCTACATCCACAATAACGGGATATTCTATTCGAGTACCTGAAGCACAGGGAATTCCTGTTAAAGTGATACCTGTACTCCCATCCAGAATTCTGAGTTGGGTTTCTCCTCTGTAGACTACCTCTTGAGCGCCATCATTATTAAAGTCAAAAACAGCAGATCCTGTTGACCCAGAATTGTCATCTGTATTTAAAGTCCAAACCACATCTAGGGTTCCTCCATTAGGATTACCTGTTGGTTTTATAACTCGATATTGTTCTTTGGTGCAAACGCCAATTTCCGGGAAACCGTCCCCATCAAAATCAGCAATATTGGCCTGTGAAATAAAGCCTTCGTCTGTAGAAGAGGGCGTTTGGAATTCAGAATATAACAAGGTGTTCGTTTGTAAATTCCAGGCATAGACAATTCCGAAGTTAGTATTGGTCGTGGTGATGATAGCATCCAAATCGCCATCTTTATCGATATCTGCCAAGCTGGTGAACCCATCTTTATCCGGCACACTTCCGGGCAATGTTTTTTCTACACTCATCATACTGGCTCCAGGGTTTGTTGTATTGATATTTACAGAAAAGACCATTCCACCAGCTACGATTTCCAAGCCAGTACAATTGGCACATTCTGCATCTGGTAAAAC
>CAZDTI010000100.1:0-21993 GCA_964508085.1 uncultured Saprospiraceae bacterium
ATAACATTGGGTCCAGTATTTCTACTTTCCTCACGGGATTCCGTTATTATCAAGGGCTTACCAAAAACAAACAAGGAGATGCCAGTGATGGGGACGATCCAGATTTCAATTTCACAAATCCAGATAGCCTCGAACGTTCAGCCTACGATTTCCCTAGCAGGAATGTAGCGATCTTTGCAGAGAACTTGTTTCAACTCAATTCAAAATGGACAGTTACGCCTGGAGCTCGCTTAGAATTTATCGGTACTGCCTCAGATGGTTTTTATAAAGAGAGAATTTTTTCAGGCGGACAGGTTATTTTTGAACAGCGTTTTGAAGACCAAAAATCGAAGGATCGTTATTTGGCTTTATTCGGAGTAGGCATAGGTTATAAACCAAGTTCTGATCTGGAGATTTATGGAAATATTTCTCAAAATTATCGCTCTATCAATTTTAGCGACCTAGCGGTTGTTAATCCTAATTTAGTTGTAGACTCATTGTTGCAAGATGAGAGAGGTTTTAACGCAGACCTTGGATTTCGCGGTCGAGCTGCAAAAGGAAAACTTGTTTTTGACGCCTCTGTGTTTTATTTGGATTATAAAAATAGGATTGGTGTTGGCGAAATTGTGGTGGATGATCCAACAGTAGGAGGGGAGCGTGCGGTGGCTTATAGGACCAATATTGGAGATGCGCGGATCCTTGGCTTAGAAGCTTATGCGGAATTGCAAATAATGAGGGGGCAAAAGGAAGAAAAAAAGCGACCGGCTATTTCCATCTTTACAAATTTTAGCCTACTCTATGGCCGATATGTGGATGGCGCGACTTCTTTTGTTGGCAACAAAGTAGAGTCCATTCCTCCGGTGAGTTTTAAAACGGGGGTGAATTTCGCATGGCAAGAGTTTAAATTAGCTTATCAATTCAATTTCGTGTCTGAACATTTTAGTGATGCGACCAATGCTGAATTTGTGTCGGATGCAACCCGAGGCATTATTCCGTCTTATCAGGTGCAAGATTTATCCTTGTCTTATTCTATCGGTGTTTTTGATTTAAAAACCGGTGTAAATAACATGTTAGATTCGCGTTATTTTACTCGACGAGCCGCGGCCTATCCAGGGCCGGGAATTATTCCCAGTGATGGTCGGAGCTTTTATGGGGGGATTGCGGTGCGGTTGTAATGAGGCTTTTAGTTTTTTGCCAGCGCAGCCCCCGGCCCCTAAAGGGGAGAATCAGCGCTCCGAAGGAACTGGACGTATTGATCGTGGTGTATACAGAGTCCAGTTTAATGCAATTGCTACTTCAAATAAAAAGTCCGCATAATTTTATCCGCAATCACTTCATAGCTACTCCAATCTTTTAAGCCAGCGCTATAACCAAGGATGTAAATAATTCCATCTTTTTCAATAAACTGATGACGATATTTTGCTTTGTTCTCCAAAGGTCCTCCCAAGAACGTAAATTCATTGTTGGATGAGCTTAAGATTTCGAATTCAAAAATTTCCTGTTGATATTGGTCCAGCGTCATTTTAATAAATTCCGCCATGGATTTACCTCCCAAATCTCTTTTCATTAAATGAACGGATTCAATAGAAATATCTCCATTTGGAATTTCAGGGGGCAATAGATAAAACTCTGTTTTTGCTTTGACCGTTTTTCCTTGTTCCCAGGTGCCTGGATATTTAATATAAAATTTATCATTCTCAAGTACTTGCTCATTTTCAAAGGTGATCGCCTGGACAGCTGCAGGTATAGTCGATTGTTTCTTTGAGGATTCGGCAGAATTGCTGCAACTGCTCATAAGCATAGAGAGGAACAATAGGAAGTATAGCTGTTTCATTATTGATTGTTTAATTATTGATTCTAGTTACATCTGTGAAAATTATGCCATAAGTTGCGCAAGGTAGTGAATGTTTTAGGAATGAAGGACCTATATTGAGTAGAAGTCTTTTAGTCTTTCTGGTTGGTTGGTAGAAAGGGGTTCCCGTAGCTGGGATTTGTTATCAAAACAGAATCGCTTAGCGTATTTAGGAAGAGGATAATTTTTCTTTTTTCTTCAGCATTAAGTTTTACGCCACCCTGATGTGCCCTGGTCATTTTGGAATCAACATTTGCAGAAAGATTTACGCCCTCGCTGTAAAAATCGAGAACTTCTTCCAGTGTTTCAAAACGGCCGTCATGCATATAAGGCGCGGTGAGGGCAACATTTCGTAAGGATGGTATTCTGAATAATCCATTTTCTGTTGATCTACCACTTATAGCTCCTTTGCCCTTGTCATTATAGTCAGATGAATTGTAGATCGGGTTTAAGCCATTATTACTAAACCGGGCAGTAGTGCCTAAGGCATGAGCATCTGTTACATGACAGTGAAAACAATCGGCCATGCTTTGGTCATTGACAAGGACAAAACCGTCATACTCGTCTTTGGTGAAAAAAGCTTCTCGACGAAGCACCTGATCGTATTTAGAATTGTAGGAAAGGAGAGTGCGTTCAAATTGAGCAATGGCTTTCGCAATTGTCGTAGAATCAATTTTGACGGCATCGCCAAAAGCTTTTTTGAAAAGAGCGGGGTAAAAACTACTTTTCTGAATGCGTTTTTCTGCGATAGGCCATTGTAAATTCATTTCATCTGTTGCACTTACAGGGTGGAAAACTTGTTTTTCTAAGCTGGGTGATTTTCCATCCCAAAATAAAGAAGGATACCAAGCCAGGTTGAAAAGCGGCATAGTGTTGCGCTTCATTTTTGCTCCATTAATCCCAGTGCTGAATCGTTTTGGGCCATCCGAAAATGCAAACTGTTGTTGATGGCAACTGCTACAAGAAATGCTACTGTCCTGACTCAAAATAGGATCATAAAAGAGAAATCTACCTAGTTCAGCTCCTTCTATTGTTACCGGATTATACGCTGCTAGTGGCATCTCAGGTAAATGCCGTAACTCAGGAAAAGGGTATGGCTGCCCTTTGTAATATTCTTGTAATTGATTATTTAACAAGAATATTACGAAAAAGGCAGTCGAAGAAATGGCTATCTTAAAGTACAATTTGTAGAATTATTGTTTTATAATAGGGACGGTTTCTGTTTTTATGTTGGTCTGGACTTTTAGATAGTAAATCCCTTTTGGTAAATCACTGATGTCGATATTGAATTTAGTAGGTACTGTATTATAATGTTTCAATATTTTTCCACTGCTATCTGAGAGTTCCATTTGTTCTATGATGTGGTAGTCACTCCTTTTTTGAGTTTGAATAAAAACTTGCCCTGAACTAGGATTTGGATAAACCTCTAAATACTTTTTCTGAGGTGCTTCGGTGAGGGTGTGTATGAAGGTGATGCTTTCATAAAGATTATCAATCATCCATCCCTCCTGATTGGTGTCTATAGAATCAGAAATACTAGTGAACTTGACGACCAAAGAATCAGCGTTTGATAGCCAACTCACATCGAAGCAAAGCCAAACATTTTTCCACTCTTCATCAGTGCCCGTAAAAACCGCCGTTCCATCTGAAAGCGTATCTTGATTCACAGAATCATAACCGTAGAGGTTATATACATAAGGGTTATTAAAAATGTTGCTCCAAGTGGTCCCTCCATCCACGGTATATTCGATGAGGCCACCATCTGAGCCATTTTCATAATCTAGTTTTTGATTCCAACTCAATGCTAGAATACCAAAGGTGAAAAGTGAAGGGTCAACCGTAAAGTAAAAACTGGAACTGTCTGAATTAGGGTAGCTGTTGATGGTGTCTGTCAATAATGCATTGGGTACTGTAGATGCACTTTCGAAGATTGTTTTCTGAGGCGGTCCAATTTGCCAAATGTTTGTACTGTCACTACCGAAGTCTATAAAGATCGCGTTTTGGACAAGGGTATCGGCTCCGTCAAAGTACTGTGTGTATTCTTGGCCGAATAGGAAACTAGGGCTGATCAGGACGATCAGCAATGTAAAAATCTTGTTTTTCATTGTTGGAAGTTTTAGTTTAAATAAAATGCTGTTGCCACTAATATAGTTAGGATTTCGATAAGAGATAGAACCTTTCAAATAGATATGCAAGCTGGTTTACATAAATAAGACAGGAATGATATCATTCTTAATTGTAGTATGAGATGGAATTTTCCAAGTAAAAAAGCCATCACCAAAGGTGAAATAAAATACGACTTATGTCGTAGAAAACTTTTTTTCCTATCTCGGGAACTATCTTTCTACTCCCACAGTTATACCCACCATGAACGCAATAATAAACATAGTACAACAACATCAGCCGAGACGCGAGGAGCCTATAGAATCATCTATAAGGAGTTGATGTATATTGTAATACTATTGTTCAATATGTTGAAGCCTTGTAGATTAATTTCTACAAGGCTTTGGTTTTTTATCGGGGTGTAAGATCAACTGGTAGATGGCTCGCCTTGGACGCGAGAGGTTGTGGGTTCGAGTCCCGCCACTCCGACAAATGAAAATGGTAAATGAGGTGATGGGGCAGATTGGGTAGGTAAGTGTTCTCTAAATACGTGTCATTTTACGTTAGTGGGAAGCCTAATCTGCCGCATCAATCTCATCCATCTTTCGATAGAAAATTACATCAAGCCAATGTGCCAAATTGGAAAGGCAGCCAGATTGTGACTCTGGTTACGTGGGTTCGATTCCCACTTGGCTGACTAAAGAAGAGTTCTAATTTTATGAAAAAGAGGAAGAGCCATGAAATGCTAGTGTCGTCTAACTGGAATAGGATACCAGACTTTCAATCTGGAAGATGCGGGTTCGAGTCCCGTCGCTAGTACAAATACATCCATAGTTTAATTGGAAAAATCGAGGATTTCTACTCCTCTGTTCCGGGTTCGAGTCCTGGTGGGTGTACTAATAGTTTTCGTCAACCCGGTCTCGTAGTCTAATTGGAAAGGCACAAGATTTCGACTCTTGAAGATGTAGGTTCGAGTCCTACCGAGGCTTCTATTTTTCCCTGTGGTGTAATTGGCAACATAACGGACTTTGACTCCGTTGTTTCCGGATCGTACCCGGACGGGGAAACATTTTAATCGATGCTTTCTGGAACGCTGTCATCCTGAGCGAGCGACGTTAGGAGCGAGTCGAAGGATCGCAGCGTGTTCTTGTTTTCCGTTTGGAGATTCCGAGCAAACCAGCCCGACTGTTGCGGACGGGCGGGTTTATGCGGAGCTTAAATACGCCGAGGAATCTATCTCCTTTACAAAAGTATGGTTTGAACATGGAATAAGATTTTCCGACTCGTACCTCGCTCAAAATACAAACGCATTTGCGCCTCCTGTTCCTCGACTCCCTATCGGTCGCTCGGAATGACAGGAGACGCGTTGTTGCTCGCAAAGGATTCAGTGTCCGTAGGAATAAACACAGCACCAATTCTGTTTTTAAAAATCTTAAGATGACAGGAGGTATCTATAAAATATTTAAAAAAATAATAACCTTGGGAACTATTTATTCTCTCCGATGGTATATACTCCTGAAAACGCAAACAAGAATAATACAAACTAATTTATTTAAACGCAAATAAATTATTTCAAACAAAAATGAACTTTTATTCTGACCCGCGTGTATACTGTTATGAAAATTGGCTTATGGGGCTGCTCGGGTGGCCATTACCTTGTCACGGTAAATATCAGCTCGGTTCGAAACCGGGATAAGCCGCAACTTATACATCTGAGGCCATGGCGGCCAATTGGTCTCCAAAACCAAAGGATAAGGTTCGATTCCTTACAGATGTGCAAAAGAGAAAAACTAATACTGTTAACCTTAACGAAAACTAAATATACTCTAAACCGCGAGTAAAGCATAACCGGTGATGTGCCAGACTTCCACTCTGGATAACTCAGTTCGATTCTGAGTACTCGCTCAAAATACTATCGTGAAACCCAGCGGCAAAGGTGTCCCTTTTACACGGGGAAGATCGTAGGTTCGAGTCCTACCGATAGTACGAAAGAAAAACTAGCGGTTATTGAATGAGACCTCCTTGTAACTAAAGGAGTAAATTCTACCGAAAGTAATAACACTTTAAAACTAAATGGGGTCGTGGCGTGTTGGCTAGCCACTCTGATTTGCAATCAGAACCGCAAGGGTTCAATTCCCTTCTTCTCCACTATTCAAACTTTATAACGCGCGGTGGTGTAACTGGCAACATTCAGGGCTCATATTCCTAAGCTTCGGGTTCGACTCCCGACCTCGCGTCTAACATTAATTTTACAAAAAAAAAGAAAATAGAAGATCATGTACTTATTTATAAACATTAATTTCTTTAAGACGAATTACTCACCCGAGTGATAGGAGATTTTAATGTTTATAAGTAACATAGTAAAAGCCTCTTGCCACTCGTTGGTAAGGGGCTTTTTTGATTAAGGGAGTAGCCCAGATAATTATAGTAAAGGTTTCAACTTCAAGCGCAACCTCAACTTCAACTTCAACCTGTCCGCCAATCGGCGGATTCCCTTATTACGCGGGTAATACGCGGGTAATGCGATTGTCTTGCGAACTGAGCGATTTGAAGTTGAGGCCCGCCCGTTCCGGTACGGACTGGTTGCAGTTGAAATTGCAGTTGCAAAACGCTGATGTAGCTCAGAGGAAGAGCAGCCCTCTGTTAAAGGGCAGGTCGGGATTTCGAAATTCTCCATCAGCGCAAATGCTGGCAAAGCATAAAAGGTAATGTACTAGACTTGTAATCTTGAGAAACAGGTTCGATTCCTGTTGCCAGCTCAACATCGACGTGTAACCAGCCTGTCTGATATGCAGGACTAAGGTAGCGGTTGAAAACATTGGTTCGAATCCAATTGCGTCGACTATATTCTCCGGTAGCTTAAGTGGGCAGAGCAACGACCTTTTAAGTCGTGTTGTCCGGGATCGTGGCCCGGTCGGAGAACGATTATAATCAATGCGCTCGTCGCCTAGTTGGTCGATGGCACCGGATTTTTAATCCGGAAGTTTTAAACTCACCGCAGGTTCGAATCCTGCCGGGCGCACCATGTTAGGATTTGTAGCCAAATGGTTAAGGCACCTCGCTCATAACGAGGCGATTGGGAGTTCGAGTCTCTCCAAATCCACAAATGGTAACGTAGCTGAGTTGGCCTTAGCACCTCGTTGAAGCCGAGGGGACGGTGGTTCGATTCCATCCGTTACCACCACAAATAGTTCACCCGATGGCCTTCAAAGCCATCGGGTGAACTATATTTCTCCAAGGGAGTTCTATTTCTAAAAAGGGGGTCTGTTCACAAATGAGAAAACACTCCTTATTGAACAAACAACTTCCCGCTCACATATTGCTGTTTGCTAGTGACCAATTTATAAAAATACATCCCCGTTGTGAGATTCTTTCTTTCTATAACAATAGTATTACTGAGAAGCTCATCATAAGATCTAACGAGCCGACCGGAGACATTATATAGATCCAATTGTTCTATTGATGCATCTGAATTTTTAAGTTGTAGCAAAGTCTCATTTGAAAAGGGGTTTGGGTTGACACTTACGCTTAAGGATTGGTTTAGTGTTTCTACTGGACTTATGCTATTGTATAGGTTAGAAATATCTTCACAGGCCTGTGTTAAGTTAGCTGTAGAAGGACAAGGATACACAACATCTTTTACATGGAAAATAGAAAAGGAGATGCTGTTTGTGCCACCTGATTCTAAATTGAAAGGTCCACTTCCGAGTAGTATTCTTGAATCTTGTGAGGGTAGGTTTTGACTACACATAGACCATTCTCCTGGCTCAGAAGGATTTCCGCTGAAAGCATAAGTTGTTATTTCTCCTCCTGAGTTATATCCATTACCTGAATTTGTCATTGGGGTGCCATCTGTCCAGCGTCCAGATAAAAGATTATAGTATTCCCCAATAGTTGTTGGGGCCCCGGTGCCAGGAGTAGGAGAGGGAGTGAGAGCTTCGCTATTATAATAAGTTAAAGAAGTTAAACCAAGATCTACAAAAACATCTGGCGTCTCATTGAAGGCAGGGACCTCTAAGCCTCCATCGGCGTTGTAAACTCTTCCAGCTTTAACTCCTTTAAGCATTTTAATTCCCATCATTGGAATCTCCTCACAAAAGGTATTCACTCCATCAGGGCAAGAACAACCTGTGGCTCCATCAAATTCATCTTGATTGTAAACAAAGGCCATATCTTTTTCAGGAATACTACCAAAGTAATCATCTGTAAAACATCCAAAATCGAAATCAAGCCATAAGCCAACATACGCTGAGTCAAGAGGACTTATTCCTTTATTAATAAAAGTAAGGTCGTAGAAAGTAGTATTATTAATGTTTTCGTTATCAGAGGCATAGGCATAAGCCATCGCGTGAAATTCCATTCTGATTGGAGCGCCATCTGATTCAGTATGCTCATCACCTGCATCATTGAAGACCCAATAAATAGCCTGATCTCCTTTTATGAGTGGATAATCTCCCTCTGTTGGGTCATAGATGCCATCCGCCGTGAGGTCATGAAATGGAGCAAACTCTTGGGAAGTATTAGGCAATTCGAAGCCATTTATATCGAAGAAAAGAGCATTTCCTCTGGCAGGCCAACCAGCTACGGAAGGTGGAATGTCATCGACAGATACGCCACCGTCAGACCAATCAGTAATGAAAGCGTCTATATCTGTTTTCATTATTTTCCAATGGCGATCCCAATTCGTACAGGTTTCGCTATCGATTACACCTACTACTTCACTTAAAGGGCCAGGCCAGTAATCTGTTTTCCCTGTAGCCATTCCATAAGTAGAAGTGGCTTGCTTCAGATCGGAGCCACCAAATCCCCCGACCCATAAACCTCCGGCAAAAATAGAATGCACCTCATCACCAAGGGTACCATCTTCGACGGCATAACCAGGGTTGGTTCCATCCCAGAAGAAATCGCCAGCATGCGGAATAGTTGCAGTGACCGCATTTGCATCTAGTGTGGCTATAGAGGTTGCGACTGAGCACTGTTGCGCTTTTATTGGTTGTAAAAATAATGCTACTACAAAGTAGCCGATAAATAGAGTTAAATTTTTCATATGCTTATATTTTGGTTGAAGAAAAGGTAATTTCAAAAAGAGTGGATCACTAAAACGTATCTAATGTTGTTATGCATTCTTATCTTTTGTAGAACTAGTCTACTGCTAAAACAGGTTTTAATTTGTTTTCGTCCCAGTAAAAAGAAAACAGCCGATACCTATTTTAATTTCTCAACCGTTGAAATACGATATGCAAATAGTATATGGGTATACATGAAAAATCGCCCGACAGCACCAAAGCCATCGAGCGAATTCTATATCAAAATTGATGAGGGATGTCAAACCCTCTTGTAAAATTTGTCTATTTGAAACTAGAAAATAATATTCACTGCACAAACAACTTCCCACTAACATACTGCTGCTTATCCGTAACCAGTTTATAAAAATACATTCCAGGGGCAAGATTTCCTCTTTCTATAACAATATTATTACTAGGGACTTCGTCATAAGATCTGATTAATTGGCCAGAAACATTATAAAGGTCTAAGCGCTCTACTTGATTGTTTACATCTTCCAATTGCAACAAAGTTTCATTAGAAAAAGGATTTGGACTTAAACTTACCTTTAAAGATTTGTCTAATGTTTCTACAGAGCTGATGCCATTGAATAAATTGTAAACATCTTCGCTGGCGCTATTTAAATTATCAAATGAAGGGCAAGGATGAGCAACGTTTAATACATGGAAAATGGCAAAAGACATTGTGTTTATAGAGCCAGGTTGGATGTGAAGGGGGCCACTACCTAGTACCATTCTTCTATCTTGTTCAGGTAGATTCTCACTACACATGGACCATTGGTCGCCCTCAGAAGGGTTACCATCAAAAGCAAAGGTTGTTGTTTCTCCTCCTCCTCCGGGATTATAACCAGTGCCAGTGTTTGTCATTGGAGTGCCATCCTTCCAAAGGCCAGATAAATAATTATGATATTCCATCGGAGTATCAGCTTCATCAGTGCCTGGAGGTGGGGCAGGAGTAAATGCTCCGTTGTTGTGATAAGTCAAAGAGGTTAATCCAATATCAACAAAAACTTCTGGTTCTATACCTGGGCCAGGTAATTCTAATTCGCCATCCGCATTGTAGACTCTTCCAGCAGTGACCCCTTTCAGCATTCTAATTCCCATCATCGGAATCTCATCGCAGAAGGTAGAAATTCCAAATGGACAAGCACAATCAACTTCCCCATCCAACGCATCCTGATTGTAAACGAAGGCCATGTCCTTTTCAGGGATACTTCCAAAGTAATCATCGGTAAAACAACCTAAATCCGGATCAATCCACAGACCAATGTGGGCATCTCTGATTGGGCTTATCGCTCTTGAGATGAATTTTAGGTCATAAAAAGTCGCATTATTGATGTTTTCATTTGTTGAAGCATAGGAGTAAGCCATCGCATGAATTTCCATTCTCATATAACCGGAACCTTCAGATTCTGTATGCACATTACCTGCATCATTAAAGATCCAAAATACAGCTTGATCTCCTTTTATAACTGGATAGTCTCCATCTGTAGGTTCATAAATACCATTCCCGTTAGTATCAAAGAAAGGGGCAAGGGGCTGAGTAGTATTCGGGAGCTCAAATCCATAAATATCGAAGAAAAGAGGATTCCCTCTTGCTGGCCATCCTGCTACTGAAGTAGGAATGTCATCAACCGATACACCACCATCTGCGAAATCAGCTAGAAACCCATTTATTTCTGATTGATTTATTTTCCAATGACGATCCCAATTTGCACAGGTTTCATTTTCAGTAATGCCATCTGGAGTCAACGGCCCCGGCCAATAGTCCGTATCTCCATAGCCCATTCCATAAGTAGAAGCGGCCTGCTTTAAATCAATACCATCAAAGCCTGACATCCACAACCCCCCTGCGAAAATAGAGTGTACTTCAGCTCCCGGTATATTATTGTTATTGCTATAACCGGCGTTAGCTCCATCCCAGAATAAATCACCTGCATGAGGAATGGTTGCAGTTACGGCGTTTCCATCTAGGGTAGTTAAGGATAAAGCATTAGCGCAGTTCTGTGCTTGGAGTAAATTAGAAAACAATGTGATTACAAAAAGGAGAATAGGTAGAGTTAAATTTTTCATAAGTTATATTTTGATTAAAGACTAGTCTTGTTTTAAAATATGGTTTTTTACCCGAAGTAATACGTTTGTGAGTTCGTTTACAGCTCTACTGTAGAAACGAACTCACAACAAACATCACTGCACAAACAACTTCCCACTAACATACTGCTGCTTATCCGTAACCAGTTTGTAAAAATACATCCCATTCACAAGATTTCCTCTTTCTATAACAATGCTGTTACTAGCTAGTTGATTGTAAGACCGAACCAATTGACCGGAGACATTATATAAGTCTAATCTTTCCACTTGATTGGTTGGATCTTCAAGTTGCAGTAAAGTTTCATCAGAGAAAGGATTAGGACTAAGGGTTATGCTTAAAGATTTATTTAGCGTCTCTACTGAAGTTATTTCATTATATAGGTCGTAAACATCTTCAGCTGCGGCATCTAAGTTTTCTGTTGAAGGACAAGGGTGGGCAACGTCTTTTACATGAAAAATAGTAAAAGACATGGTGTTTATCGCTCCTGGATTAATCGTAAAAGGACCACTACTCATTACCATTCTTCTATCTTGTTCTGGCAGATTTTCGCTACACATAGACCATTCATTACCTTCAGAAGGATTTCCGTCAAAAGCAAAGGTTGTTGTTTCTCCTCCACCTCCGAGGTTATATCCGTTCCCTGTGTTAGTCATTGGAGTTCCATCTTTCCAAAGGCCCGATAAATAATTATGGTAATCCTGAGGAGTATTAGGATCATCCGTGCCTGGAGGAGGGGCAGGAGTTAAACCTCCGTTATTATAATAAGTTAATGCCGTTAAGCCTATATCCACAAAAACATCGGGCGTCTCATTGGGCTCAGGAATTTCTAATTCTCCATCGGTATTGTAAACTCTTCCGGCCGTAATACCTTTGAGCATTCTAACGCCCATCATTGGGATTTCATCACAAAAAGTATTCACTCCACCAGGGCAAGAACAACCTGTTTGTCCATCCTGCTCATCCTGATTATACACAAAAGCCATATCCCTTTCAGGATCACAGCCTAAATAATCATCGGTATGACAACCTAGATCCGCATCAATCCAAAGACCAACATAAGCATCTTCAAGCGGACTGGTACCTTTATAGATAAATTTGAGATCATAGAAAGTAGCATTGTTAATATTTTCATTCGCGGAAGCATACCCATAGGCCATTGCATGGATTTCCATCCTTAAAGGCTCTCCTTGTGACTCTGTATGAATATTACCTGCATCATTGAAAATCCAAAAAACAGCTTGATCTCCTTTTATGAGTGGGTAATCTCCTTCTGTTGGATCATAGGTGCCATCTCCTTCTACATCAAAAAATGGGGCAAGCCCCTGAGTACCGCTTGGGAGATCAAATCCATATATATCGAAAAAAAGAGGGTTCCCTCGAGCTGGCCATCCTGCAACAGCAGAAGGAATGTCATCAACCAATACGCCACCATCAGACCAATCTAAAATGAAAGCATCTATATCCGCTTGGAGTACTTTCCAATGGCGATCCCAATTCGTACAGGTCTCATTGTCTATTTCACCAAGGTCGTTCAAGGGGCCAGGCCAATAATCGGTATCTCCATTACCCATTCCATAGGTAGAGGCCGCTTGCTTTAAAACACTGTTGTCAAACCCCGAGATCCACAAACCTCCTGCGAAGATAGAATGTACCTCACCACCTGGAAGCCCTTCACCAGTGGAGTAACCAGCGTCTGAGCCATTCCAGAATAAGTCACCAGCTTGAGGAAGGGTGGCGGTTACAGCATTTGCATCTAATGTAATAATAGCATTTGGATTAGAGCAATCCTGTGCTTGTAGAGATTGAAGAAACAATACTGTTGCAAAGTAAAAGATAAGAAAGGTTAAGTTTTTCATTGTTTTATATTTTGATTAAAAGTTAGATAATCTTAGAGATTCTTATAAGATCTATTACTACTTGGAAAATAGCATAGATTTTACGCTACTATGGACAGGGACTAATAGTAAAACCAGTAATAATTCACTTTCGTCCCAAAAATAATATTTTCTATTGGAACTAATTCTACATTGCCACAGTTAATACCAACATGAACACAACCGTGATATATTATTTATGTCTTTCCAACCTGCTCTGTTTACAGCGAGCAAGAGGATTGTCATAATAGTATATCAACAGATATATCGTTAAGCCTCTTGTTTTGTAATGAAACAAGAGGCTTTTTCAATTTCAAGCGCAACCTCAACCAGTCCGTACCGGAACGGGCGGGCCTCAACTTCAACCTGTCCGCCAATCGGCGGATCCCCTTAATACGCGGGTAATATAGTAGACTTGCGAACTGAGCGATTTGAAGTTGAGGTTGCAGTTGCAGTTGAGGTTGTAAAGGTTGAAGTTGAAAAAGCGGATGTAGCCCAACTGGCAGAGGCGCTGGTCTTAGAAACCAGATGTTGTGGGTTCGACTCCCACCATCCGTACAAAATTATTAAGAAGCAAGTGATGGTAAATATGGTTAAATCAGCGGATTGTAATCCCGTCGCTCCGGCTATGTAGGTTCGAGTCCTACCGCTTGCACGAAAAGAACTCACGTTCTAAAGCAATCTTTTTCAACTTCAAGAGCAACCTCAACCGCAACTTCAATTCCCTTAATACGCGAGTTGTCCGCGGTAGGTCTTCGAATTGAGCGATTGAAGTTGAGGTTGCACTTGAGGCCCGCCCGTTCCGGTACGGACTGGTTGAGGTTGAAAAAGGTTGAAATACTCCGGTAGCCCAACTGGCAGAGGCAACAGGCTTAAGCCCTGAAAAGTGTGGATTCGAATTCCACTCGGAGTACTGTTTTAATTAAACCAAAATTGTAATGAAAATCAAAAAGCACTACTCGGAATCACGAAAGAAGGTTTTGACCAGCCCCGAATGCGTCGGCGGGCGGGTTTAGATTTCCATTTAGATTTTAATTTTAAAAGACACTATACCCAATATTGGTTTCGGAGCTAGTTTGCAAAACTAACTTAATATCAGTTCGATTCTGATTAGTGTCTCTTTTCTTCGTTCGTTACGGTAGTGGAATATAAGAATCATCTCCTTGCACTATCGGAAATTTCTTGTTCTTCCAATCTTCCTTTGCCTTTTCCAAACGTTCCTTTGAAGAAGACACAAAATTCCAAAATAGAAATCTTTCCTCTGGAGGAGCTTGGCCACCAAATAATAGCAGTCGAGTTCCTTTTTCTAAATTTATAACACAAGCATCTTCTGTTTTTGAAATCAACATTTGTCCTGCTTCAATAGTAGTGGTATCGTCAATTACTTTTCCATTGGTAACCACCATTGCTATTTCACCTTCCAGTTGACCATTAATTTCCAGACAAGTCGTTTCACTGGCTTTTACATCTATCATAAAAAGTGGGGAATGAACAGGTAGTGGAGATTTTCGTCCATATCCTTCTCCAGCAACCAAGGTCATAGTCAATCCATTTTCTTCCCAGGTGGGTAGAAGGTCTTTAGAGAGAAAGTCAAAGCGAGGAGTGATTTCTTCCTTTTCTTTTGGTAAGGCGACCCAAATTTGATAGCCATGGAGTGAATGAGCTTCTTCTTGCCTTAGATTTGGAGGCGTTCGTTCCGTATGTGTCACCCCTTTGCCGGCAGTCATGAAACCAACATCTCCAGAGCTGATGACTTGGTGGGCTCCTGTGCTGTCGCGATGTTCTATTTGTCCTTCTAATAAATAAGTTAAGGTAGATAATCCAATGTGCGGATGTTGATCGACGTCCATAAATTTAGGAGCTTTGATAAGAGCGGGGCCCATATGATCAATAAAGGTGAAGGGACCAACTTGTCTCTTCTTACGAAAGGGTAATAACCGTCCAACAAGAAAGTTCCCAATATCTCTGGAGCGTTCGTTTACAATCATTTTATTATTTGCCATTGCCTATGATTTAGTTTTAATTATCAAATACACTGAATGGGGTATATCTATATTCAGTGTTTATTTTATTCGTATGTATCTATAAGTCAGTCTCTTAGGTTTGAATCTATTTGCATTGTAAATTAATTGTAAACTCAAGTTTTCAATTAGTTAACATTGACTCCATCTTCTTAATGTTAAAGTAACACTTATTAATGATTTGCTAACATGTGCTTAAAACCAACCTGATGTTAAGGCTGTAGTTTTGCAGCAGATTTAAGGGAGGAGCTACACGTACATAAAATTGTTGGTCCTTCATAAACTAAACTTGAAATCTTAATCTAACAAACTTATCAAAAAAAATTAAAATGAATCTGAAGCATTTATTTCTTTGTCTACTTTGCGCAACACTAATTTTCTCTTGTGGTAAAGATGACGAGTCTACTGACCCTTGTGAGGCCATCAATTGCCAAGCAGGCGAAACTGCAACACCAAATGGAGATACTTGTGACTGTATAGCTGATGGTGGTGATGTCGTGACTGTAACTGGTAACACAGGAACAACTACATGGACTAAAGACATAACTTACATACTCAGTGGTAAAGTAGTCGTTGAAAGCGGAGCAACTTTGACTATCGAGCCAGGGACTGTAATTAAAGGAGAGCCTGGTACAGAAAGTTTATCTTCTGCATTAATTGTAGCAAGAGGTGCTAAAATCATGGCAGAAGGAACAGCTAACGAACCTATTATTTTCACTGCGGAAAGCGATGAAATCAAATCTGGTGAAATCGTAAGTCCTAACCTTGATGAATTTACCAATATGCAATGGGGTGGTTTGATTATATTGGGTAATGCTCCTATCTCTGCTGGAGATGGAGACACAGAAGCTCAAATCGAAGGTATTCCTGCTAACGATTCATTCGGGGCTTATGGTGGAGACGATCCTGCTGATAACTCTGGCGTAATTAAATATGTATCTGTAAGACACGGTGGTACTTTGATCGGTGCGGACAACGAAATCAACGGTATCACTTTTGGTGGCGTTGGAAACGGAACTACTGTCGAATACATCGAAGTAGTAGCTAACCTTGATGACGGTGTTGAATTTTTCGGTGGAACGGTAAACGCTACTAACGTAGTAGTTGCATATGGTGAAGATGATGGTATTGACATCGACATGAACTACTCTGGTACCATCACAAACGCTGTTGTTATTCAGTCAGGTGCTACTGCTGGTGACAACGCTTTGGAAATTGACGGCCCTGAAGGTTCAACTTACACAGATGGTCTTTTCACAATCAACAATGTTACTTTGATAGACAAGGATGGGGCTGCTGATACAGGTGGAGATTTGAAGTCAAAAGCGCAAGGTACCATCAACAATGCTTCTTGGAGAGGATATGGAGACAATGTAAAGATCAGAGCTTCTTTCCAGAACAACTGTGCAGATGACAAGAGTGACTCTTACTTGAACTATGCTAACGGAACTTTGAAAATTACTAATAGCGAATGGGTTGGCACTGCAGCAATTGCTGACTGGACTACTATCTATACAGAAAGTGAAGATGACTCAGCGAATGCTTGTTCTGTTCCTGCTGATTACTCTGGAGTTGTTGAAGGAAAATTGACTGCTGACGGAAACGCAATCAACGCTGCTGCTACTAAAGGTGCTGATACTTCTGCATTCGATACTTGGAGCTGGGTAGCTGCTACTAACAACCTATAATTATAAAAATCTTCTCTTTAATAAATTGCATAAAGAGAAGATCTAGATAAAAGTACGAAGAGGAATGCACTCTTCATCTGAAGAATGCATTCCTCTTTTACTAAAAAAAAATAAAACTAGAACTACATACTTAGAATTAGATACTTATTTAAAAAACGAATTTAAAATTGCAACAATGACTACACGTACCAACTTTTTAATGCTTATGCTTTGCCTTTTTGGCTTCGCATTGCAAGCGCAAAACGGAACACTGCGCGGTAAAATTACGGACACCGGCAACGGAGAAGCGCTTATGTTTGCCAATGTTTTGGTAAAAGAATTAGGCACCGGAGGAACTACTGACTTAGATGGAGCATATTCCCTCTCTATGGCAGAAGGTGTTTATACCCTTGAATTTTCTTACGTAGGTTACGCAACATTAACCGTAACAGATGTAAAAATTGAATCAGGCAAAGTAAATGAACTTGACGTACAACTTTCTGAAGGAGAAACTTTAACAGAGGTAGTTGTAAAAGCGGAAGTAATTACTAACTCAGAAGTAGGAACGTTAATTCTAAAGAAAAAATCTTTGGGAATGATTGATGCGATTTCTACACAATCCATCAAAAGATCAGGAGACAGCAACGTAGGAAAAGCGATCAAAAGAGTGGCTGGTGTTTCTGTAGAAGGCGGTAAGCACGTTATTGTTAGAGGATTAGGTGACCGTTATTCCAAAACCATCTTAAACGGAATGGATGTTCCTGGTTTAGACCCGGATCGTAACTCTGTTCAACTAGACATTTTCCCAACCAATTTGGTTGATAACATCATTGTTCACAAAACTTTCCTTCCGGAATTACCAGGTGACTTCTCTGGAGGTATGGTGAATATCATTACTAAGGATTTCCCATCTTCAAAGACATTTTCTGTATCTGCCGGTGGTTCTTTCAACCCGGATATGCACTTCAATGATCAGTTCATCACTTATAAAGGAGGAAATACAGACTTCCTCGGTTTTGATGATGGCAACCGTGAATTACCGATTTCACAGAATACCAATATCCCTAGGATCACTGATAATGATCCGGAGTTGACGAAGATTACCCAAAGCTTCAATCCAACAATGGCCACTTTTAGAGAGCAAAACGGAATGAACTTCAACGGTTCTATTTCTTACGGAAATCAAAAAAACTTTGAAAAATTCGATATAGGATATACCCTTTCTGCGAACTACAGAAATGAAACAACTTATTACGATGACTTTCAATTCAATGCATCAAGAAAAGATCCTGAAAAGGATGTTACTAACCTTCTTCGAGATGTGATTGGTGTAGGTGAATTGGGGAATAGCAATGTTTTATGGAGTACACAGGTAGGAACGGCTATTAAGTCTAAAAATCATAAAATTGCCTTTAGTGCATTGCGTAGTCAGAGTGCAGAAAGTCGTGCCGCATTTATTACTCAAGAGCGTATTGAATTCGGTCAGTCTATTGTTGAAAAACACAACTTGGAATATACAGAGCGTTCTGTAACCAACTTCTTACTATCAGGTAAGCACAATATTGCTGATGGCAAATTCATCGTCAATTGGAAATTATCTCCAACTTTCTCTGAAATGTCAGAGCCAGATATTCGTTTAACTGCTTACGAAACAACAAATGGTTTCTTCGAATTGAATCCAAGTACAGGTGGTGGTGTAAGCCGAACCTGGAGAGCTATGGACGAAAGCAACTACGGTGGTAAAACAGATATACAATATGGTTTCGTTGGAATCAACGAAATGGATTCAAAACTCAAATTTGGTATCGCAGCGAACATCAAAGAAAGAGATTTTTCCATCTTGGACTATATTTTTCCAATACGTAAAAGAGGGACGATTCCTTTCACAGGAGATCCTAATGAGCTATTCACAGATGAATTGATATGGAGCCCTGAAAATGACAAAGGAGTATACACTCAGTTCAACTTTGAGCCAGCTAAAACATACAATGCTCGTCAGAATATTCTTGCAGCATATGCAATGAATGAGTTGCCAGTGACTGAAAAATTGAAATTCATTTATGGACTTCGGGTAGAAAAAGCAGACAACTGGTATACGGGTAGAAATCAAAATGGTACTGAGAATTACAATGATGAGAAAGTACTTGATGAACTAAACTTCTTACCTTCTGTAAATGCGGTTTACAATTTGAAGGAAGATAAAGACGCTGGAGAAACAATGAACTTACGTGGTTCTTTCAGCCGTACCGTTGCTCGTCCAAGTTTCAAAGAAAAATCAATTGCACAGATTACCGATAGAATTACCGGACGTACCTTTATTGGAAATATCGACTTGGAGCAAACACAAATCTATAATGGAGACTTACGTTGGGAATACTACCTGCCAAAAGGAGAAACAGTATCTTTCAGTGCATTCTACAAGAGCTTTGATAAGCCAATTGAGTTGACACCATTTAAACCAGAAACTCCAAATGACTTTAGCCCAACTAACGTAGGAGATGCTACTGTTTTTGGTTTAGAATTTGAATTCAGAAAGAATTTTTCTTTCATCTCTCCTGCATTGGAAGCCTTCAGTTTTACTATGAATGCTACAGCGGTTCGGTCTTCAGTAGAAATGACAGCAGAAGAAAAAGCTGGTCGTGAAACCACTGCGAGAGAAGGAGAAACCATTGGAGATACCAGAGACATGGTTGGACAATCACCATTCCTCATCAACGGTGCATTAAACTATGTAGATCGTGAAAGAGGATGGGAAGGAAACATCTCTTTCAATACACAAGGAGAGCGTTTGTCTATTGCTGGTAGTGGTCAGATACCGGATGTATATGAAAGACCTTTCAATAGCTTAAACTTAAAAGTATCTAAGCGATTCGGTAAAGAAAACCGTTGGAACGCAAGTGTAGGAGCAGGTAACATCTTAGGCGCAAAGCGTAAGCGAGTATACCGTTCTTTCGGAACAGACGACGAACTTTTTGACTTGTACGTACCAGGGAGAAGCTTCTCTGTAGGTATCGGATACAAGCTATAATTTGACAGTTAATATAAATTGACTAAAGACGCAATTTAATTCTAATAAGTATTTATTAAGCCTTGACCGCATTGCGGTCAAGGCTTTTTCTATTAGAAAGGAAACGGTGGTAGTCTTCATCCCTAAGCTTGTTTGACTAAGGATGCTCTTGTCATCCTGAGCGAGCACAGCGAGTCGAAGGATAACAAGAGAACTACGTTTTTAATTTCGAGCGACGATAGGAGTCGAGAAATCTATACATCAATCTCTTTATTTACCAATCTGCTATAAATACCAACCAGTTCCCTATATTTACTCCACACAAACTGCCAGTAAAACAAAACGGAACCACCCACAAATGTCAAAATCGCCACTTCTCTTAAAGGAAGATTACTGGTCCATCTGGATCGGAAGCTTCATTTTACTATTCGGATTATTTGCTTTTTTCCTGAACCAACCAGCAGATTTATCGGATAGACATGCAGTATTGGAAAGCGAAATGGAAGCAGCCCAACAAAAGGCAGATTTCAAAACCATCGCTTGGTACGAAGCTTTTGACAAACAGAAAAAAATAAAAGGAGCGACGGAGCCTATTGGCAAATTTCTAAAGAAGCTAACCACTAAACCAGGCCGTTGGCTAAATAACCCACTAGATGCTTTTGTGATCACGGAAGGTCAAATAGAAGCTAAGAAAAAGGAAACAACTGCGAAATATAATTTAGCAAAAGAGAAAGAGAAAGAAGCAAAAGCGGAAGCTAAGGAAAAAGAAGAGGCCTATTTTTTGAAAGGAGATGGGAGTGACGCCGCAGCTTTAGCAGCAAGCAATGCCATAGCCAATTGGCGTAGCGAAAAAGAAACACTAAATCGTATCAGTAAGAAAAGAAACAGTAAGGCTACAAATAAAATTCCTTGGCTATTTGGAATGATGGTCTTATTTGCATTGCTATTCGGAACAGGTGCCTCAGTAATGGGCACTCCATTCCTAAATTTTTCGAAAGCATTCTTATTTGTTTTTTTTATCGGTCTTGTTTCCTACACATTGGCTGCTCAAGCAAATATGAAAGCAATTGGTTTTGGCTACGCAGCCTGGGCTATCATTATCGGCTTGCTAATTAGCAATACCATCGGAACACCAAATTGGGTAACACCCGCTTTAAGCACAGAGTTTTACATCAAAACGGGATTGGTAATTCTCGGTGCAGAAATATTGTTAGGGAAAATACTAGCCATTGGATTGCCCGGTATTTTTGTCGCTTGGATTGTCACACCTGTTGTATTGGTTAGTACCTTTTGGTTTGGGCAGAAGATCCTTAAAATTTCCTCCAAGACATTAAATATGACTATCTCCGCCGACATGTCGGTTTGTGGTGTATCTGCTGCAGTGGCCACGGCAGCGGCCTGCAAAGCATCAAAAGAAGAACTAACGGTTGCGATTGGTTTATCTATGGTCTTTACCTCTGTAATGATGATTTTGATGCCCGCCTTTATCAACTGGGCTGGAATGCCAGAAATTCTAGGTGGTGCTTGGATTGGCGGGACAATAGATGCCACTGGGGCTGTAGTGGCAGCAGGCGCTTTCTTGGGCGAAAAAGCACTGTCAGTAGCAGCAACCATCAAGATGATTCAGAATGTTCTGATCGGCTTAATTGCTTTTGCTGTAGCTGTTTATTTTGCAAAAAATGTAGACAAAGAAGAAGGTGTTGAAGTGGGGTGGGGGGAAATATGGAATCGATTTCCAAAATTTATTCTAGGCTTTCTGGGCGCCTCAATATTGTTTTCGGTTATTTATGCAATGCTTGGAAATAACAATGCGTATACATTGATAGATCAAGGGGTAATTGCTGCTTTTACGAAGAATATCCGAGGCTGGCTTTTCTGCCTGGCTTTTGTGAGTATTGGCTTGTCTATCAATTTTAAAGCATTACGTAAGCATTTTGTAGGCGGGAAACCGTTTGTTTTGTATGTGGTTGGCCAGACCTTCAATTTATGCTTGACGCTTTTGATGGCTTATATTATGTTCTATCTTGTTTTCCCGGGGGTGACGGCAGGAATTTGAGATAAGAAGAATGCTAACGAAAGAACTCCTCGGGTTATAGTGTGCACGCGTTAGGAATCCTTTGGTTCGCTATGCTCGCTGAGGATCATAGTGAGTGCTATTGGTCGATCACTTTCAATTAATTACAAAATGAAAAACAAAACCCTTTCCTTTCTTTTCGGACTCTTCTCCATTTGGTTTCTCATTTGGGTATTTACGCCCTTCCTCTTACAACAAAGCAAAACAGAAGTCCTACAAATGATACAAGACAAAGAATTAGACAGCAGTGCCTTATTCTAT
>CAZDTI010000101.1:0-21962 GCA_964508085.1 uncultured Saprospiraceae bacterium
AGATGAACTCGCCTAAGCTAGCACTTGTTTCTGCTTGTGCATCGAATTCTGCATCTGGTAGGTAGGCCCATGGAGGCCCATAAATTAGATCATAGCTAGTAACTTGGCCTGTGGTCTTATCGGGTATGGGCGAAAGTGTAGGGTCATAGAAGCCGCGACTACTTGTCATGGAGGAGGTTTCGGAACCATATACTATTAAGTCGGGATACTTTTGCTTTACTTCTGCATATTGAAGAGGCCAGTAGTTAAGTCCTACAACATCTATTTCGAAGGCAAGGCCATTTTCGAAGGGGGCGGGAAAGTAATTGAATCCCGCTGTGGTAGGCCTTGTGGGATCTTCCTCATGGCATATGTCGTTCAGTCGTTTTGTTATTTTCCAACCGTCCTTGTTCCCCTGCTCAAGGATTTCATTTCCGATGCTCCACATAATGACAGAGGGATGGTTGCGGTCACGCCTAATCATATCTCTAAGGTCTCTCTCATGCCACTCGTCGAAAACCTTGTTGTAGCCATTAGGCACCTTGCCTTTCTTCCATTCATCAAAGGCTTCGACTTGGACTACAATTCCTAGCTTGTCACAAATTTCTAACCACTCTGGCTCTGGTGGGTTGTGACTTGTTCGAAGGGCATTCACACCCATGCTCTTCATTATTTCCATTTGTCTTTCACGAGCTCGATAGTTGAATGCTGCTCCAAGCGGTCCAAGATCGTGATGCATACATGCTCCTTGAAACGTAAGCCGCTTACCATTTAGCAAGAAGCCGTCGTCTTTTGTAAATTCGATGTTGCGGATGCCAAATTCAGTGCTGTAATTGTCGACTACGATTCCCCCTATGAGGACTTCACTCTTTGCAGTGTAAAGGTCGGGAGAATTGACATCCCATCTTTGAGGATTTTCAACCATTATTTCTTGGTCAATGGTATCTAATCTTAAACCATCAACTTTGTGGTTTTGAATACTTTCAGAAATTGTCTTCCCATCTGGGTCTTGAATGATGGTCTTCAAGGTCAAGGACTCCACCTTACTAGTTGAATTCTTTAAGCTAGTCTGAATCCTTACTTTTGCTTGTGAATCTGTTACTTCGGGAGTAGTGATGTAGGTTCCCCATTGAGGAATATGAATTGCATGATTGTACTTAATGGTCACATTTCTGTAGATGCCAGCTCCAGGATACCATCTGGCAGAGAGGTCTTCGGGTCTAAGAACTACTGCTACAAGATTTTCTTCACCGAATTTGACATACTTAGTAAGGTCTACTTCAAAAGTGATGTAGCCAAATGGTCGTCCTCCTACCAGGGATCCATTAACATATACTATGGCATTATTCATAGCCCCATCGAAGGTCAGAGAAACCTGTTTTCCTTCCATTTCTGAGGGTATGGAAAAGCTTTTGCGGTACCAAGCAGTACCATGAACTGGTAGGGCTCCCGTCCTGCAATTATTATCCTCGGAAAAGGGACCTTCAATGGCCCAATCATGCGGAAGACTAAGATCACGCCAAGAGCTATCATCAAATGATGGTAACTCAGCACCCTCAAACGTTCCGAGTTGAAATTTCCAGTTTTTGTTGAAGGATTGGTCTGCAATTACAGACTGGCCAAAAGATGTGAAAAAGGTGCACGTGATAAGCGCAAAAAAGAAGAGTAGTTTCCTCATGAGAAGGCAAAATTATTTACCCTAAGATAGGAATACTAGGTGGGAGGCTAGGAGCTGAAACTCATTGGTGATAGAGAAATGCACAGGGGAATTACTATTTCTTAGAGAGTACATGAAGGTGGGAGAGGATTATTGGAAGGATGTAGCGGCTTTGAGGTTCAAAAAGAAGGGTGCTGTAATTTGATGCATAAAGTTATTCTACTATTATGTCATATAAAGAATTTGCGACAAACTTTGATCCAAACTCTTGTTCTGCCTTGGCACGTCCGTTTTTGCCAAGCTCAAGTCTCTTCGAATCACTTAAATTGAGAAATCTTTCTATTGCTGCTACAAGATCATCTACATCTTTTACATTAACGAGATAGCCATTTTTGCCTTCATCCACTGTTTCTTCGCAACCTGCTGTCTTAGTTGTGATTACAGCCTTCCCCATTGCCATTCCCTCCAGAATAGTTCTTGGTAGGCCCTCTCTGTAAGAAGGTAATACGACGCAATTTGACTTGCCAATGAAGGGTCGAATATCTTGCTGAAATCCATGATACTCAATCACATTAGAAGCAATCCACTGATTGAGTTCTTCTTTGTTAATAGTTGATGGATTTTCAGAGTCTAACTCACCCACAATCCAGAATGAGGTGGCAGGATACTTAGACTTTACAGTTCTAGCGGCTTCTATGAATTCATGAACTCCCTTGTCATATAATAAGCGTCCGATGAAACTAAAGACGATAATCCCATTTGGTGAAAAAGTACTACTAGGCTTATAGAATTCCAAATCAACTCCACACCCTTTTACACTTCTGGCTTTCTTCTTGTTAACTAAGCCTAGTTTACTAAAATACTTTAAGTCAGAGGTGTTTTCAAAGATGACCTTACTATGATATCTAGAAGACAATTGATACAGTTTCTTAGTGATTTTTTGCACTAGTCCGCTATGTAGGAAGGCATATCCTAGTCCAGTTACCACGGCAATAGATTTCACTTTTGCTATTCGTGCAGCGAAACCTCCATAGATGTTGGGCTTGTTCGTGTAATGAATAACGAGGTCTAGCTGTAGTTTCTTATATTTTCTCGCAAGCTCAAGGATCAAGAGACAATCTCGAAGAGGATTTTTTCCATCTCGATCTAGGGTGCGCAAACCTAGATGAGTGACTGTAGGATACTTTTCTCGATAGGTAATGTACTCGTCGATCGGAGCAATTACAAAAACAGAATGACCCATTTCTAGGAACTTATCAATGATATTAAGTCTGAAATTGTAGATATTCCACGTTGAATTAGCTACTAGAGCTATCCTCATGTACTCAGCTTTTTTACTACCGCCTTTATTTCCTGCTCGTCGCTCTTAGGATATATTAATAAGGCTCCGGGCTCATCTACGACAATGTAGTTATCTAGGCCCTTAATCACAACGGTTCTTTCTTTCTGCCCCCTGATAAGTGAATTGCTAGTGTCTGCAACATGGTGATTTGGCGCTTGAATGATGTTCCCATTTTCATCTTTTTCTAGGTAAGAATGTAGACTATTCCAGGTTCCAAGATCACTCCATCCTATATCTGCAGGTATTGTGTAGGTGTTTTTAGACTTTTCTAATATTGCATAGTCCACAGATATTCGTTCTGTCTTTGGGTAGACCTCATCGATGTATTCTTGCTCATCTTCCGTTCCGAATTTGCTTTCATCCATACAGAGCGTTTCTAGAATACCAGCAGCATGCTTTTCATAAGCACTAATTATAGTCTCCACACTCCAGATAAACATTCCAGCATTCCAATAAAAAGATCCGTTCTCAAGATATTCTCGTGCCTTATCGAGATTAGGCTTTTCTTTGAAGGAGTCAACCTTGAGAATATTGCTATTAGCATCAGGAATGGATGCGATGTACCCATACCCCGTATCAGGCCTCGTTGGCTGGATTCCAAGGGTGACGATAGCCTGATGCTTACTGGCGTAGTCAAAGGCTTGCTCTAATTTTCTAATGTATTCCTCTTCCTTAAGAATTACATGGTCGGAAGGGAGGACAGCAAATACAGCTTCAGGATCTCTAGCCTTAATGTGCATAGCTGTATAAGCCACACATGGAGCGGTATTATTCATAGATGGTTCACACAAGATATTTCTTTCGGGCAGTTCCGGCAGGTGCTTTTGAACCAGGTGTTTGTACCTAATATTGGTCACAATTAGGATCCTATCACTAGGGATGAGCTGGAGACAACGCTCGAAGGTTAGTCTTAGAAGTGATTTTCCTACTCCTAGGATGTCTAGAAACTGCTTAGGATGTTCAGCCGTGGAAGAGGGCCAAAAGCGTGAACCTATTCCTCCTGCCATTATGGCTATGTAGTTTTTATCCAAGTTATTTATTTTAGTTTATGAAAACCCCTACCAATGTAAGTCAAAGTGGGGCTTCTTATAGGTGATGAACTGTTATCTTTTGAATAAGTTCATGTTGCTCAGTTGCCTTCAGTCGTAGCGGATCGAGGTGCGTATTTGCTGCTTCAATGCAACAAAACTTCTGATAGTCTTGGTCTGGAAGGTCTGCCATGCTTTTTGTCTTTTCCACCCAGGGGTTCCAAATTACTGTTGATGCAGAACCTTCTTTCTCAATGACTAGTTTACGTCTCATCACCGGATCAATAAGGATAGATGATTTCTTAGTTTGATATATTCGGTCAGTTTCTTTATCAAAATTTATTAAACCCACTTGTTGGGCGTTAGCACCAGCAACCTTGTCATAGTAGTCTTCTTGGTCATGACCTTCAATGCTTATATTATTGATATTACCTATTAAAAAGTAGGTGTGCAGGGCCTGGGTTATGTCGTAAGTTTTAAATGTAGTATTAGTACTGATAAGGCTTAATGTCAAGGTGTTTTCGAATTCTACTGCCTTAAGGACTAATTTTGCCTCATTGGTGTTAAGTTCGAATTTGCATTCTGTTTTCTTCCGCCATCTACTTGTTCTTGCTATTCCATGAGACGGCTTGCCTTTCTTGGAACCGAACCATGGCCAGCAAACAGGAACACCACCTCGGATGGCTTTACCTTCTTCCATTGCTGCTTGAGGACTTAGGTAGAGGACTTCCTCATGACCTTCAGGTTTCCAGGAAAGAAGGTGGGCGGTATGTTCTGCGAATTTTAGCATAGGGTAGCAATTATTTTAACAATTCTATCAGCCGTTTGACCATCCCAAAGTTTTGGTATTCCGCCCGTTTTCCAATTACCCAGTAGCAACTTTTCCAAGAATGGTAAAATGTTTTCTGGTTTTGTCCCTACTATTTCATTCGTACCGATAGTAACGGTTTCTGGACGTTCGGTTGAATTTCTAAGCGTCATACATGGAACCCCGAGTACTGTTGTTTCTTCTGTTATTCCTCCTGAGTCCGTAATGACACCTAGCGAGTTTTTTATCATGTAGATGAATTCCAAGTAGGACATTGGACCAGTGATTAGTAAGTTTTTAAAATTCATACCAAGCTGATCATACATTTTTTTGGTCCTAGGGTGCATTGGAAAAACTATTTTTTTTCCACCCGAATGGTCATTGACCAAGGAGAGTAAGTGCCTTAGACTCTCCATTCCATCCACATTAGAAGGACGATGGAGAGTCATCACAAGGAATCCTTTCTCAGACAGTCCAGCAGTATCAAATAGGGAAGGTTTTTGGAGTCGATCCATGTTGGCAAGAAGGGAGTCGATCATTGTGTTTCCAACAAAGTGGATCTTGTTTTGACTGTGTCCTAGAGCTCTAAGATTTTGGTTGGCAAGTTCTGAGGTCGTAAAAAAATGGTCAGTGATGCTATCTGTTACCATACGGTTGATCTCTTCAGGCATTTTTTCATCATTTGATCTAATTCCGCCCTCAACGTGAGCCACCTTCACCCATTCTTTTTTAGCAGTAATAGAACAAGCCATAGTAGAGGTCACATCTCCTACAACGATACATAGTTCAGGTTTCCAAGCTCGGATTGCCTCCTCATACTTAAGCATGATTTTACCTGTTTGTTCAGCTTGTGTGCCAGAGCCAACCCCCAGATTTAGATCCGGCTTAGGGATATTAAGCTGGTCGAAGAAGTCTTGAGACATCTTTTTATCGTAGTGTTGACCTGT
This sequence comes from uncultured Saprospiraceae bacterium, assembly GCA_964508085.1. GTDB lineage: Bacteria > Bacteroidota > Bacteroidia > Chitinophagales > Saprospiraceae > CALGLS01. Next base: position 5,762 of record CAZDTI010000101.1, read on the forward strand.
GTGGATCAGTCGGAATTCAATTTTCTTTGCAGCTCTATTATTATGTTTTATAATAGCATGAATAATGGGTCCAATCTTCATAAAGTTGGGACGTGCTCCAGCGACGATGTCAATTTTATGCACTTAGTACCAGTCCTTGTTTGCTAAACTTTTATATACTTTTTCGATTCCTTGTTTAAGATGAATTTTGTGTTTCCATCCAAGGGCTCTTAATTTTGAGACATCCATTAATTTTCTAGGAGTTCCATCAGGCTTGCCCAAGTCATTAACTATTTGACCTTGATATCCTACCACATCTCTTATAATTTCAGCGAGCTCTTTAATTGAAACTTCTTCTCCAGAACCAATATTGACAAATCCAGATTCACTAAGATGATCCATTAAGTATACACAAGCATCGGCGAGGTCATCAGCATGCATGAACTCTCTAATTGGGGAGCCCGTTCCCCACATAATCACTTCCTCTTTCCCTTCCTTTTTTGCGGTGTGAAACTTGCGAACAAGGGCCGGCAGAACGTGTGAATTTTGAAGATCGTAGTTATCATTAGGACCGTATAGGTTTGTGGGCATGACCGATACATAGTCGCACCCATATTGAGCTCGATAGGCATCACACATTTTGATTCCAGCAATCTTTGCAATAGCATAAGGTTCATTCGTGTGTTCTAGTAGTCCTGTAAGCAACGCATCCTCCCTCATCGGCTGAGGAGCTAGTTTAGGATAAATGCAAGAGGAGCCAAGGAACATTAGTTTTTTGACACCATTAAGATAGCTGTGATGAATGACATTGTTCTGAATCATGAGGTTATCGTAGAGAAATTCTGCACGATAAGTATTATTGGCCTGTATACCTCCAACTTTTGCAGCAGCTAAAAAGACATAGTCGGGTTTTTCTTCTTCAAAGAATTTTTTCACCTTCTCTTGATTTCTGAGATCAAGTTCTGCGGAGGTTCTTTCAATAAACGTTGAATGACCTTTAGCTTCGAGATTACGCTTAATGGCAGAGCCAACCATTCCCCTGTGCCCCGCGATATAGATTTTAGCCTCCTTATTCATATTCATTTTTAATTTCGAAGCCAGCATTTCTTAATATTTGATCCTTTCGGAAAAGCTCCAAGTCAGCACGAACCATCTCACTACAAAGTGTTTCCACAGTGTAATTTGGCTCCCAATCAAGCAGTTTTCTTGCCTTAGAAGAATCTCCGATGAGCAGATCCACTTCAGTGGGTCTAAAGTACTTGGGGTCAACGGATACTACCTCTTTCCCAGGTTCGAGTTGATAGTCAGGATTAGTACACTTGGACACAAAGCCCCTTTCTTCTTCACCCTCACCGCGAAAATCAAGTTCTATTCCTATTTCTTTAAATGAAAGCCTTACAAAGTCTCTGACACTTGTGGTCACTCCAGTGGCAATTACCCAATCTTCGGCCTTGTCATATTGTAGTATTTTCCACATTAGCTCTACATAGTCCTTGGCATGGCCCCAGTCTCGTTTGGCGTCAAGATTACCTAAGTACACTTTGTTTTGTAGGCCCAAGCCGATTTTTGCAACGGCCCGTGTTATTTTTCTAGTGACGAATGTTTCTCCTCTAAGCGGGCTTTCATGGTTGAAGAGAATGCCATTGCTTGCGAAAATGCCGTAGGCTTCTCTGTAATTAACAGTTATCCAATATGCATACATCTTAGCTACAGCATAAGGAGAACGTGGATAGAATGGTGTCTTTTCAGTCTGAGGGACCTCTTGGACCTTTCCATAAAGTTCTGAGGTAGAGGCCTGGTAAACTTTCGTCTTTTTTTCTAAACCCAAAATTCTGATAGCTTCTAAAATTCTCAATGTTCCCACACCATCTACATCGACCGAATATTCTGGCTCTTCGAAGCTAACAGCAACATGGGACATCGCTCCTAGATTGTAGATTTCATCAGGCTGAACATGCTGAATGATTCTAATTATATTAGTGGAATCTGAAAGGTCACCATAATGTAGGATGAAGTTTCGATTATCCACGTGTGGATCTTGGTATAGGTGATCTATCCTTGCAGTGTTGAATAGTGAGGTCCTTCGCTTGACTCCGTGAACCTCATATCCTTTCTTCAATAGGAGTTCGGAAAGATAAGCTCCATCTTGTCCAGTTACTCCCGTTATTAATGCTTTTTTCATATTTTCTTCTTAAAAAATTGCGGGATTTTTCGAATGGGTTTAAAATAAGTGGTATAAAAAGGTGGCCTCAGGCCATTCTTTTCCCATGCTAACCTATCCTCTTTATTTGCTTTGATTCTGTTTTTGAGGGTAGCATTACTTTGTCCTCCAGCCCTCATCTTTACTAAAGTTTTATCTAGATATGCAACAGAAATATCATGTTTGTACAGAAAGCGTAACATTATTTCATAATCAGCAGATGATTTCAGATCAAGATCAAAAAGACCATATTTCTCATAGATCTTCCGTCGTACAAAGAATGTAGGGTGTGGCGGCATCCACCCACGCAGCCATTTAGATTTATGGTATTTACCAGCTTTCCAAGTTCTTATCACTTTATTCGTATTATGAGGGTCTGTGTAGACTAAGTCCCCGTATACCGCATCTACGTTTTTCTCTTTAAAAACATCTGCTACTATGTTAAGAACATTTTCATTTTCATATAGATCGTCGGAGTTAAGTATACCTATTAAATCCCCAGTAGCAATGTTAATGCCTTTATTCATGGCGTCGTATATTCCATCATCAGCTTCGGATATTACCTTTGTTATATGTGGATATGCAATAAGCTTTTGAAGTGTGTTATCACTCGATCTACCATCTTTTATTATATGTTCAGTATTAGGATACCTTTGAGATAAAACACTTTCCAATGTATCAACCACAGTCTTTTCAGAGTTGAAAGTTGCAGTTACTATTGATATTTTCAAATTTTCGTTCAAGTAGTTATTACAAATTTAGAGCAATATCAATAGCCATGTTGATCAATATATGTTTTCATAATATCTAACCAAAGTAAATTCCCACGATGATTCAAGTGGATTCCATCATGGCTATAATATTCATATCTGTAACCTAGGGGTGAAAAATATTTGTTTAGATCTAAAAACGCCAAAGTTTCTCGGTTTGTATTATTGACCCACTCTGTAACCTTTTTGTTATAAATACAAAGATTTTCATTTTTTTCACCATAGCTTTCAAATTGTTGTGAATATAGAATTGAAGACATTATTACTAGTTCAATATTTTCCTTTTCCAACAAAAAATAGATTTCTTTTAAAATCTGAAATGTATTATCTAATTGATCAAGTTTTTGTGGAGAATAGTCAAGCAGTAAAAAGCAAACATTAGGATTGTGATTAATTACATCTTCTTGAATTCGATGATATATTTGATCCATTGCATCTCCAGGAAACCCTTTATTGATAATATCCGCTCTTGCTAAACCACTATTCCAATTTACCCCAGAAACAAGTGAGTGCCCTATAATAACTATTTCGACCTTGTTTATTTTTTGTTTAGAACAGGCAAAGAGTAGGCATATTGTTAAGAAGGTGATTGCTTTTCTAAAATTCATAGCCAAGTAGAAAGAACATTTTTTGTGAAAATCGATAGTAGTCCTCAGTTTCAATTCCTTGCAAGTTTACTTCTACAGATCCGATATGGTAGAATGCCTTAAATTGAATTCCAATTTGAGTTGTTGAATTTATCTTGAAAAGAAATTCTGGTGATAATGAAATAATATGAAAAGCACCTTGTTTGTGATTGAGAAACTTTGATTGGATTTTGCTATAAAAATTTTCTTTGTGTAATCCAATACCATAAAGTGATTTTAGATTATAAAAGAATTTTTCATTTTTGAAAATTCTAAGCCTAACCCCTATTCCTAGACTTGCTTGATTAGAGTAGTATTTAGAATCTGAGTTATATCTTGAGTATAAAAGATCATTCTCAAACTCAACAAGCCCAGAGAACCATTTTGATAGTTTTTTATCAAAGGTTAAAACTAAATCTAAGTTAATACTTCTTGGTGTATAGTTTCCATATATTCTCTTTGCACCTTGATAGTGATTCCAAGCTGATTCATTATATGAAGAATGAAAGGCAAATGTAAGAGACTTGTTTTGTCCTTTGGCATAAATGGAAAGGGTTATTAGCAGAGTTAAAATAATCGTGTATCTATTCATTATTCAATCACTCTTTTTCTGATTTCCTCACATGGATTTCCTCTATTAATAGTATATGGCTCCAAATTTTTAGAAGCAACAGAGCCAACTGTAAGTATAGAATGACTTTTGCAAACAACTCCTGGACAAACTATTGATTTTGCTCCAATCCAGACGCCATCTTCTAAAACGATTTCACCAGTTATCAAATCAAAGGTTTCCAATTTGTAATTATGGTTGCCAGTTAAGAGCATTGCCCCTTGTGAGATACATACATTTGAACCTATTTTGACTGGTACAAGATTGTCGATCCACACATTCTCACCAATCCAGGAATGATCGCCTATTGCTAGTAGCCAGGGGTATTTGATATTAACACAGGGTTTGATCGTGATATCGTTTCCGATTTCTGCTCCGAACATCTTAAGCAGGGCAATTTTAGATCTGGATGAGATTGAAATCGACGATTTAAACCCTATAACATTGCAAAAATACCAAATAGACCTTTTTATTATATTAGCTTTTGGAGAATAATTATGATTATTGAAATTACTCTGCTTTGTTGTTTTCAAATTCTTTTTCAATAATGTTTAGAGATAGTAGAAGTTCAAAGTACATTCTTTGGAACGCGTAAAAAACACCTCTTTTCCCATTAAAAATAGCACCTTTGACAAATAAACAATAGACTAGGATAAGGAACGGAGCAAAATATTTTCTTTTTCTGATTTTATCAACTGTTGATAGTTTAATGTCGTTACTAAATATTTTATCTAATTCAAGATCGACGTACCTGTTTTGTGCCCAAATCCATCTTTGTAATTGCTTTCTATCATCATGCAAAATATACTTCTTACATAAACCAACTTTTCCGTTGGTTTTTAGTAACTGTGTATGACCATCTTGAATGTAAGTTGAGTGCTTCTTATTGAATAGGGCAACTCTTGGTGGTAGGATTGTGCCAGTAAGTGGCTTTCCTACGACCAAATATTTAAAAGGGATACTATATGCCTCGAAGTTAGGAGCAATTAGTAACTCTAAAACTTCTTCTTTAAGTGGTGTTGATATAATATAGTCTGCATCTAGAGAGAAGACCCAGTCATTTTGGGCTTTAGAAATTCCAAAATTCCATTGATTGGTATGGTTATCGAATGCGCGTTTATGAACAATTACTTTGGGAAAAGTTAGGGCAATTTCAACTGTTTTATCATTACTATAGCTATCTATTATAACTATTTCACTTACCCAAGATAAACTTTCGAGCGCTCTTCTAATATTTGGGGCTTCATTAAAAGTAAGAATTATTGCAGTAATCATTGATTGGAGAAGATAATATTTGCAAAATCAGGAATTTCGCTTTCATTAACGATCATCTGCAGTTTAGAACCAACAAATATTCTACTCTTAAAACCATATTTATTAAAAAATTCAAAAACTTCCTCTTTTGTTTCCTTTCTCACCTCAATAAAAAAGGTTGTTTTAGTGTCTGGAATACCGATACCCCGAATAACTCTATCTTCGAAACCCTCTACATCTATTTTTACAAAATTAGGCACACCGTAATTTTTAACTAATGAGCTGAATTTAGTAATCAGGATAGTGTTTTTTACGCCATTAAATGTAGATCCAACAAAGTTCTTTTTAAATGAGCTCCGTCTACCTCCAGTCTCTGAATCACTGTATAAGACAGCGCTATGTTCTTCGCTCCCTATTCCCGTATTTAATATCTCCACATTACTCAGTTTATTAATAGTTTTATTAAACTGAGCGAATGCAAAATTTTTAGGATCCGGTTCAACACTAATTATTTTCCCTTCATTTGCCCACGAACTAAATAGAAGCATGTATTGGCCCACATTGCTTCCTATGTCAAATATGAGGCTGTCGTGTTTGATATGCTTTTTTAATTCAAGTTGAATATTTTTTTCATAATCTATTTTCTTTCTAAATAGAAAGGTAAGGTGTTGTGCTATCTCGTAATAAAGTGTTTTGTTGGTTCCGACCACTCTTTTTCCAATAATTTTTCTCCGATAGAGTACAGTGGCAAAAAAGGAAACTATTTTATGCATATAGCTTTTAATCATGAAAGAATGTTTTTATAGCTGTTTTCCCATTTGTGAATATTATTATCGAGAGTAAAGTCTTTTGCTAGGTTCAACGCGTTGTCTGACATTTTTTCATAGTCCAGCTGTTGCATTGCGAAAACCTTGTTCAGGGTTTTGGTGAGACTTTCTGCAGTGTTAACTATCCAAAACCCGGCCTCGCGCTTGTTTAAGATTTCCCATGGAGAGCCAAAATTTGCAATGACTGGAGTGCCTTGCATCATTGACTCAACAACCACATTACCGAAATTTTCAGATTGTGACGGTAAAACCAAAAATGATGCTTTAGCAAGTGCCTTGTTTTTTTCTTTTCCATCTAGCCTTCCAAGAAAACAAATATCTTCTGAATCGATATACTTTGAGTATTGTTCCTTGAGCTTTATTGCATACTCATTTTTGTCTGCACCGACTATAATTAGTTTATACCTAGCACTTTTGTATTGAGAGGAAACAAAAGAATCAATCAATTTCTTTATTCCTTTAAAAGGGTGTAGTCTGCCTAAGTATATTATTTCTAGTCGTTTTTCTATCCTTATCGTTTCTTGTTTTGGAAAGTAGTTAGGTAAAAGGATTATTTTTTTAGTAGGATTTAGGCTCGATTCTATATTGGTTTTTTCTTTATTGCTGGTAGCATGAAAATATACATTCTGCCTAAATAAAAAACGCATTGTTTTCAATAAGATTTTTTTAAGGGTTCCTTTTTTAGAATTCAGAGCATTAGTCTCAAGTGCGCCACGTATGGACCAGATGGTTGGTTTACCAAATAGTTTTGCAAAAAAAGCAATGATAAACATAGGTGGATAATTACCTCCATTAAGATGTACAATATCGGTTTTTCTTAACTGCAATAAAGAGTGATAAACGAAGTTAATAGGAAACAAAATACCACGAGTTTTTTGAAATCGAATGATACCAAATGAACGCTTATGCCATTCTGACAATATTATAGACTCATCTTCTAACTTATAATCTGTTGTAACTACTGTTGATTCAAAACAAGTGTCATCTAAGTGATTTACATGCCAGAACACTGTTTTACTTGGGCCCCCTGATTTTGAAGGATGAAACGCACCAATTGGAACAAGAAGTTTTATCAAATTATCAGACTCTTATAGTACTCCTTTGCACTCTAATTAGCGAATAAAATAGTGCTAGAATGAAATAGAATTCAGCTTCAACGTACCCTGATCGAGCTATGAAGTAGAACAATAATATAAGAGATAAATCACTAAGAAACGCATGTCCATTAACATTCTTACCAATAAGTGGTTTTTTATTCCAAATAGAAAAGAAAAATAAAGCAAAAAGTAAAAAACCGATAACACCATTTTCGGATATTAATTTTACTATTCCATATCTTGAAACAAAAATTTGACCCTTCATGATTAATTTGAGGTAATCTGATTCTATATATTTATATGCGTAATTATGGATATTTCCGGAGCCTGTTCCTAACACTAAATATCGTGAATTTTCGGTTAAGAAACTCTGGATTGCTTTATCTACATCTTCGGACAGAAAGGAGTCCGCCCTTTCAATAATCCTAGAATTTACAATTCTAGTCAAAGGTTGCCAACTGAATCCAATTATTAATAAAATCAATGAAGAAATAACGAGAGATTTTAGATTAATTCTAATTTTGAACTGACGCCGATAAAGGCGAATTAATATCAATGTTGCAAGGAATAGTATAAGTAAGCCATAACCTCCCGTAGATAGAGTTAGTATTAAAGTCAGAACATAGAGAAAAACTTTAGACCTAGAATTGGAAATCGAGAGAAACTGATATTTGTAGTTTACGATATTAATAGCTATTGCTACACACAAACTAGCAGCCAGCCCTTTAGGTTCTCCACCTAATGAGGTAATTCGCAAAGTTCCTATTCCTCTTGCCAGAAACTCAGTAATGGCAGTGTGACTCTCTCCTTCAATGACCTTATACGGAAATAGGTCAACTTTGAAAATCAAATAAACAAGCCATTGAAACAGACCCAAGATCACTAATATGTTTATAGCTTTTAGATAATATTTTAAAACATTCTTGAGGGTTTTTTCACTTTTAATGGATGATGAAACCAGAAAAAATATTCCAATCTGAAAAAAGAGGAACTTCAACAAAACTACAATATAACGACCTTCTTGTCTCAAGTAAGAACCATAAACATTGTCTACATAAGAATCTAAATGAAAGTTGGAGATTAAGATAGTACTTATACAAACATAGAATATAAAGAAGAACGAAGGCCAGCCAAAAAGAATTTTTCGACCATTTCTTACGATAACTTCTGTAAAAAACAAGAGTACTAACGGAATATAGTATGCCCACAATGTTAAACCGAGCTCGTAGTTGAATGTTTTAAAAGGCAATAAAAATGCAAAAACCTCTACTAATGATAAGCGTTTTTTTATGGCTTCATAGGTAAGGAATAGAAGTATGAGAATAGTAAAAGCAAGGATTAGATTCAACCTTACTCTTTATTGATTTGTGCAATCCAAAAGTTAGTCAATTTTGTAGAAATGTGCTTTAAATCCACAGTTTTTGAGATATCCCTAGATCTTTTTTTTAAAAGACTAAGATGATCTGGTTCATTAATGAGTTGTGTTAATTCACTTACAATTTCCTCTATTTCTTTTCGAACTAAAAGGCCATTGTAACCGTGAAGAATCAAACTGTTTGCTGACTGTAAATCCTTTGTGGCAACGACGACCATTCCTGATGCCATAGCTTCTTGAACAACTAAACCCCAACCTCCATAGTCCTGGAGAGCCAAGAGTATATCAGCATTTTTATAAATAGAATGGATTTCTTCCCAATTTTGGAAATCAACCTTCCATTCAATAAACGGTTCTAAGGAGTTGGCTTTAATGTAGTTAGCAATCTCAGCTCTTAAAGGCCCTTTGCCTGATATAACAAGTTTTAATTTCTTTTTAGGAAAAAGCTCGATAAGGCGATTAAAGACATTTAGACTTAGTAGTGGATTTCTTACAGGAATTAGCCCGCCACTTATTAAGAAGACGATGTCGGCTTCAACGGTTTTTTTTATATTGAATGTTTTTAATCTACTCATGTCAAATGTATATGGGGAATCTAAGATTGGACCTTTGAACAATTGACCATAATGGATGCTAGCATACTTACCCATTGTTGCTATGCCAAGTGCATATCTTGAAACATATTTAAAGTAGAAATCTCTAATAGTACGTTTTAGAAATGATTTGTTATCGTACCTAAGAACCTCCATTGGACCTAAAAAGAACTTCTTTCTATTGAGGTTTAGCCAGAAAATCGTCCTTGTAAATTCTTTACCTTTATAGTTCGTAAGTACTACAAAAAAAGGGTCTACAGATTTTATATAATTTGATAGTGATATATTTTTATTTTCTAGAATTATTGGATTCCCTTTGACATCCCAGTGTGATCTGCTTGGAGGTAGATTTCTTAGAAAAAGTGGGATCAGGTTATACCCTTTATGTTTTAGAATTTCAGAGCATTCATTGACTAATTCTAATTGAAAAGGGGATGGAATACTAGAAGCGTAAATTATATTTTTCAATTAGAAGTGATGATTTGCAATAATTTTTTCAATTTCGTTTAGTTGTGTAATGGTATCTACAGAGTACCATTTGTCTGGATAGACATTGGAGCAATATAATTGTTCTATAAGAATAAGTTGATTCCATAAATCCATAAAATTTTCTGAGTGGGTCGTAAGAGCATTAATTTTTGCTGGATTTATTACTTGTATGCCAGAACAATATTTCTCAGAAGGTTTCTCCCTAGAAAGTTCGAGAACCCGTCCTTGTTTGTCCGAATAAAGGTAGTCACCTTCCACCCCTTGAACTGGTTTCACAGGTACGAGCATACAGGCTGGACTCCCAAGTTTTTTGTAATCAGATTCTATTTGATCGAAATCAAGCTCTATTACATTGTCTGCAGTTAGTACATAGCAGGGCTCATCTAACTTTGAAAGTAAAGTATTGTAAACCCACCAGGCATTTCCTTTGCCCTCTGTATTGAATATTGTCGAGGCGCCATTTTTGATTACATGTTGAGCCAACATTGCGCCTTTGTAGCCAACCGTAATATGAATATTTTCGATAAAAGGCTTGAGTTTTGAGATGCCTTCAGCTATTAAAGTTGAGCCTAGAAAAGGAGCCATAGGTTTCGGAATTGTGTCTGTTAAAGGACTCATTCTAAGCCCTCTACCTGCGGCCATTATTAATGCATTTCTAATTTTTTTCATTTAATGTATTCTCTGATTTAATAATTGTGAGAATTTCTTCCGCGGTTAGCTTTTCGGAAGTTTCAGTGTTTAAACTCTGAGTGGGAGGGTTGGATGATTTTTTAGCAAAGTTTACTTTAAAGTGCTCAATATCATTGAAAATTATCTTCTCACTAAATGGTAATTCAATGTCACCTATTAATGACTCACCTAAACTATCACCAGGTCTTTCACCAACTTGTTTCCATTTTCCACCATAGTTTTTAGTCCAAACATCTAAGATATCTTTAATGAGACCGGCCTTCATATTTAACGTTAAGATTGAACCGTTAAGAATCGCAATATTGTGTAAACCCGTTTCAACAAGATCAACAGCTTCTTCAACGGTAAAAAAGTATCTTTTCATATGAGGACCGGTAGATTCTATTATTCCGTCTTTTTCAAGCATATCCTTCCAGATTGGAAAAACAGAACCACTTGACCAGGCAATGTTTCCAAATCGTGTACACATAAAATTGGTATTACTTTTATTAGCCAAGGAGCAGAAAAGTCTTTCCATCACTGCTTTAGTCATTGAATACATGTTGTGCAATGGTGGAGCAGCCTTGTCAGTTGAAATACCAATTACTGTTTCTACATTAGAATCTATAGCAAGGCGTGCGATATTTTGTGAGCCTGTTATGTTTATATCAATTGCCTCGTTAGGAAATTTCTCAGAAAAGTCTACAAATTTGGTAGCCGCAGCATGAATTATTATATCAGGCTTGAAAGTGTTTAAGCAGTCTTTAATAGAAGCAACATTTGTTACATCCATCGGCATAAATTCACACCCAGTTTCACGCTGTGCCCAGAGATTTTGCGTATTGTTTCTACCAGAAATAACCACATGATATTTATTTTTAAATCTCTTAGCTAGTGCTTTTCCTAAAAAGCCTGTGCCACCTGTTATAAGTATTTTTTTCATCAATTTGTTTTATTTAATTTGGCAACAATATTTTTCTGACGTAAATCTATATTTTCTAATAAACAGTCTGTAAATTCAACTCCCTTATATACTTGGTTTTTGTCTTTAAAAGTTCTAGCAATTCCCTTGAAGTTATCTATACGACAATTCTTAAAACTTAATCTTGAATGTTTAGGGTACTGAAGATGGTTTAAAAGATATGATTTTAGCTTATTATAATTGTTAAAGTTTGTGTTCTGAATAATTCCAAGACCACTTGAACGGCAATCAATTGCATAGAGAGGAACAAAACCTTTTACAAGTTTAGCGTCGAATACAGAGTTCTTTATTTCGAAGGATCCGCTTGCACAGCTAAACTGGCCTAGCTGAGTATTTTCGATCAAGACTTCTTTACATTCTGCTCCTGTCGAAACTTTATGTGTTTTACTATTTATTACGTGGAACTTTCTTACTTTATTAACATGTAGACCATTATACTCCTTTGAATTGTGAACCCATTCAACGTTATTAAGAATGACATCATATTCATAGTATAGATATTCAAATTCTTTAGTAAGGGTTACCATGCCCAGTGCGACAGCCTTGAAGTTGTAGTCTATATTGGGCCTAAATATGCAGTTTATTAAGGTTACACCTAAAGCTCGGCAATTGAAGAAATCATCTCCTGTGTTTATATTGACATTTTTGTAAGTTATATTGAAGGACGGATGAGCATCGATTGTGCTATTTGTCCCGTTTATTTTATCAAAAGTTAGATTGTCAGCCCAATTTGCGGGTACGTATGGGTGTCTGCAATCGTATACAATTGTTTGATAAGCATAACAGTCCCTCACGTTAGAAAGTACGCAACCATAGAGTACATTCTGCAAAAGTACAGTAGAAATATTAACGTCATATCCATCTAGTATCTGAATCAAAGCCCCAATACCAGGATGCCCTTTGTTTATTAAAGATAGCCCTTTGCCGATGAAACTTAAACCACGTAGATTTATGCCATAGTTTAAGCCTTTCGGGGTGAAGTTAAATTCAAAGTCTAAATCAACTAAAGTGAGTGAATTGGGACTATATATTTCAATTTTAAGAGTTTCTGTATGGGGGTTGTATGGGAAGTTTAGACTTGAAAACAGTGAAATGCTGCCATCGGGATTTATTTTCTTTATCTTATGGTTGTCTTTTTTAACATAATTCCATCCAAGCTCGGCTATAATATTAGAGGTTATGATAAGAATATCACCTTCTCTAATAGTACGATTTTGAGTAAGCCTAATTGTACTGTCACCTCTACTAAGTGGTTGTAAAAGTTCAAATGTTTTTTTTCCTTCAGATTCTAGTTTAATAAAATTTTTATTGCATCTTATTTTTGTCCCTTTTTCTCCTTTAATTACAAGACTCTTATGTAGAATAAATGGTTTTTTCATTTCATTATCGATGAAATAATCTCCTTTGGGAATAAAAAGTGTGTCGAGTCTTTCAGATATTGCAGCTTCGATACTTTTTATGATGTTTATGTCTGGAGAATGTCTTAGATTACGATGGGTCATTGTGTGCATTGTTCGGCAGCTACTTAGTAAGACAATACAAAATATTAGATTTAATTTATTAGGAATATTATCCATTGTAAACCAAGGTTTTACTTTTATTTAATATTCTAAAAGCAGGTAGAAAGTAAAGAATAAACCCTCCTATAATAGTACACAATAAGATGGGATAAATTTCTGTAAAATTATTTGCAACAAAAAGTTTCGCAATTAAGACCAGTATAGCTGATAAGGAGTATACCTTTATAAACTGCTTGATGTAAACTGGTGTATTTAAAATTGTTGAAAAGAATATATGAAAGCAAAAATAGATAATATACATTCCAAAAACCAAGACTAAGGAAAAATTTAGTTGAACATGTTGATTTATCCACAATCTTATGATCGGGTTACAAAAAAGCAGAAACAAGACAAAAGCAATTGTAGAATAGCCAATAACAAGATGAAAGTATTTTTTCAGTGTTCTTCTAATCCAATCAAGATCATTTTGTGCGAAAGCATCATTATAGGCTGGCCATGCAGGGCCTATGATTGCCATAATTGGGAGGTAGAGAATGGAAACAAGCCGATATCCAATAGCATAAGCTGCAACACTTTCAGCGCCTTTATAGTGAGCGATAATAATGGTGTCTGTGTTAATGATTAAGATTGTCATCAATTGAATAGCAAAGTGCTGTAACCCATCTCTTCCCAATGATTTACAAACTTCGAAATCAAAATCTTTTATTGATGGTAAGAACTCTCTTCGAACAAATACAAAATGATAGATGAAGTTGCAAACAATCGATAGGGATTTAGCTCCATAAAGTGCAAAAATAATACTTGGCACACCCTTTTTCATGTTTACAAATAGAATTAAAAGAATCAGAGATAATAAATTTCCACCAACATCCCAAAGGTTGTTATAATATCCCTCTTGAAAACCTGCTTGTAGTTTAATGATAATCGAAAAGGGAAGAGAGATTATAAAACTAAGAGCAAAAATTAGAATGGAAAGGTCTGCTTCTGCTATTGTTGCATCATTGGTGATTTTGAACACTGCGGCCCAGTCAGCAAAAAGTAAAACAAAGTAGGATGATATTGCTAGAAAGGTGGCAATGAACGTGAGTAAGAAAAACGTACTTGAAATGGCTTTCTTTAAACTCTCTTTGTTTTCTGCTATGTCATATTCGGCGACCTTATTCATCAACCCCAGACCGAGACCCATATCAGAAAAGGTGAGCAACATAGTAAATGAAAGAACAGTCATAGCGAGTCCAAATCGCTCTTCACCAAGATAGTTATAAGTTAAAGGAATGGATATTAGTTGGATAAGAAGACTTATTCCCTTAGAGCCTATTATACTTAAAGCTGTTATCAAGATTGCTCTGACTCTAAATTGATCTCTATTTACACTTTTTGAGAAAATTGTATTAAATAAGTTTACAAGTAAAGAGTAGATCTTATTCAAATTTTGAATGGTTTGATAGTAGTGCCAATAGGCAGTACATTTTAAATGCGATTAGTTTTTTCAATATGTAACACTATTGATCGTTATTGCAGGAGCGTTTTGCACTCTTTGCCTCGCAAGAGAAATGTCTCTAATATAAATTGTGTTTTGATTTCCAAGTTCTTCTTGCAGTTCTAGTTGTCTGTTTAATGGAAGATATTTGTATGGGAGAAATTTATGGCTTTTAAGTTTTTCATGAATTTTATTCTCATCAAAGCCATATCTTCTTCCGGATCCATTTAGTTCAATTATTATTGCATTGAGGTCATTATTCGAAAGTGTCTTGTCCATTCCTTGAATAACATTAGTTTCATAGCCTTCAACATCTATTTTCATAAGTATTTTAAGTTTAGTTATGGGAATTATTTCATCAAGTCTTTTAACAGGAACTAGGACATGATTTGCTTCTTTTTCAATTGCAACATGGTTTATTGTATCTAGTCCTTTTGTAAACTTAATTGTATCATCTTTGTCACCTAAGGCGATATTAAATTGCTGTACTAAATGTGAAATATTATTTATGTTGATATTATTTTGTAAGTTTTCAAAGGTAGATGGAGATGGTTCAAAAGAATAAGTTTTGGTTCCAATTTCTCCGGAACTTAAAACAGTATAACTTCCTATATTAGCACCAACATCTATGAATAGGTCACTTTCTCTCAAATAATGCAACAGAAAACTCATATCCTCAAATTCATGTAAACCACAATAGAGGTTTCCCGTTGCTCCTGCCATCCCCTTTTTGGCTATCAATTTACACTTAGTTCCAAAATCAAAAATTATAGGGTATTTTATAATTCTGGAGAATATTTGCCATCTAAGGAATAAATAAAGTGATTGATACCTTTTGGCTCTGTTCAAAGGGTGATTAAAAATAAAACGGAGTGTCCTTATTATTCTCATTCTTGTTATAAGATTTATATCTACCCTTTAAACGGATGCTTCCCCTGCTCCTTCTCACAAAACGGATGATATTCACCCTCTAAACCCACTGGTTCCACATTCCTGATTTTATAAACTGTTTCTATTGCTTGTTTGCTCGCACTTATCGGAAATCCACCACCATCCAATATATCCTCATAGCTTCTAGTATGCAACTCAGTGAATCCTTGACCAAATTCTATTTCTTCCCTGTCGATGGTAATCGAGCGATAAGTTCTCATTCCTTTCTGCTTAATGTCTTCAGGTAAAGTATCATAATTTATACTTAAGAACCACCTTACATTCGCCTTTTCGAATTGAAGCAAGCCGGCAGCCCGGTCATGCGTGTGTATATGAACGATATTTTCCTTTAAGTCACCAAAAACCCATCCCAACATATCAAAAAAATGTACGCCTATATTTGTAGCGATACCGCCAGACTTGGTCTCGTCACCCTTCCAAGAGGCATAGTACCACAGACCTCGTGAGGTCAGGTAGGTCAAATCAACATCATAGACCTTGTCCTTTGGTCCATTTGCTACCTTCTCTTTTAGAGCAACGATGCTCTTGTGCAATCTAAGTTGAAGAATATTGTAGATTTTCTTATCAGTTTCTTTTTCAATTTCTTCAAGCCCTTCCAGGTTCCATGGATTGAGAACTATCGGCTTTTCACATATTACATCAGCGCCATATCTTAAGCCGAAGCGGCAATGTGCATCATGCAAGTAATTAGGGCTGCAGACAACTACAAAATCTAACTTCTTACCTGCTCTTTTCAATTTCTCTAAGTGCCTATCAAAACGCTCAAATTCCGTAAAAAA
>CAZDTI010000102.1:0-21954 GCA_964508085.1 uncultured Saprospiraceae bacterium
AATAGTGCGTCCAGTCGCTGGCATCTGTTGTTTCAAAAAGAGAATGATGCATTTTAGCTTCCTTTACCATGGTCATTGTGGTTCCAGGCCTATTCGGATCACAATCTCCAATGAAATTTACTTCAGTTCCATTCGCAACATCGTTTAGAGCAAAGTAAAGGTGATCTCCCGCTACCTCTAGTTCATATTCACCCAGTGCAGGCATTACATCTACATCCATTGCTAGTTGTGTTCCACTCACTGTTCCATCTGTCATCCAGATTTTATGAGTTCCTGCATCATCGACTATAAAGAACAAACGATTATTATAAATGGTAAAAGAGGAAGGGTCTTCGACACCGGTTACCGCTTCTACAGTAGCACCGGTTATGATTCTCATATCTCCATTCTCTGCTAAAAACAATTTCGAATTCCATCCAAATAAATCAGTCGGATTAGTTATGTCCGTGGTATGAACCGCTGTAATAGTACCATCTGTTGTCCAAAGCTTTTTTATGCCACCAGCATCTGATGCAGAAAAATAAAGTTCATCATCAAATTCTATCATTTCTGATGGATTAGCATCGCCAGAAGGATTTATCTCTATGAGATTGGCCCCTGTACCGTTGGTATAATAAAGCTCCTGACCCTGTGGTCCATTAGCTGTAAAAAATAACAATCCATTTGCAACACAGAAATCTCCTGGGCTTGAACCTGTCGAGAGATTAATATCGCTTAGCAAAACTGTTCCTGCTGAAGTTCCATCACTTTTCCAAATCTCCGATCCAGTAGTTCCATCATTTGCACGAAAATAAATGGCGTTATTGTAATAGGTCAATTCTGCGGGATTAGAAGAACCCGGTGCAGAAGGGTTAATATCTAGTACTTGACTGGTATTGACTAATGTGCCATCACTTTTCCAAAGTTCTTCTCCATCTGTGCCGTTGGTCGCTGCGAAGTAAAGTATATTATCCATAACTACCAATTCATCCGCATTAGATGATCCTGTCCCGCTAACAATATCTATTACTGTTGTTCCAACTGTCGTTCCATCGGAGACCCATAGTTCTCTTCCTGACGCTGCTCCTCCGTCATAAGCAACAAAGTATAATTTGCCATCCATTACGGTCAATTCATCAATATTGGAATCTGCAGAACCAGAATTGATATCTTTGACCATAAATGTTCCGGTTTCTGTTCCGTCGCTTCGCCAAAGTTCTTTTCCATTGGCTGTAGTTGTTGCTTCGAAGAAAACTAAGTTTCCCATTTCGACAAAACCATTTGGATCGGAGTTCCCAGAACCTCCATCAATATTTTTGAGTAATAATTGTGCTTGAGCGCTATTAACGAGCAAGAACGATAAAAGAATAGGAAGCAAAAGGAAATGCTTCATTTGAGTAGTAGTGTATAAAAATCTCATCTGATAAACTATTAGGTTAAGTTAACAAGTAAAAAGTCAGTTGAAGAAATTTGTATTTATATACTAGTTTGGGTCTAAGTTAGTAACTAAGACGAAAGGGGGAGATCATCTTTGCCGGGGGGCAAAATGTAGGGGAGTAATATAAAGTAGCTTTATAAAAGTAGCTTTATACGTTAAGTCTTAATACACGAAAAGACAAGATTTATGCCAGAGGACTGTTGAACTATTAATGAGTACCTATATTCATAAGCTTCTACGAAAAATAAAATGTACTTCTATTCTGCCACATAGATAACAAAATCAGCTATTTGGGTATTGCTGAACGGATATAATTTTCTACCGTTTCTCCTTTGAAATAAACTTTTTCTAACAATACTTTTCCTTCAAAAACTCTAGTATCTACATAGACAAAAACAGAGTCTCTGTTAGTTCTATCCGAGTTAAATTGACGATAAAGACGTTCCGCTTCGGGCGCAATAGACTCATTTAGGAAGTATTTATTCATGTTTTCTGGTACCTGAAGGCGAATTTTTCCTTTTCTGTAATTCAAACAGGTTGTCAGTAAAAAGTCTCCTGAGGAAGGAGCAGTTGTTAGTAATTCAGAGAAGTAGGCATAGCCAGCAGAATCTTTTGCTAAAGTGGCAAACACTTTTTGGCCATATTCGAATTTATTAGAGCCCTCGTCATGATCAAACTCAAAATTATCGTAACCTAAGATAATATAACGTCCACGGAAAGCATCCACCGGATCAATCGGTCTGGTTTTAAAACGGTAGGCTACCCCTTCATGTAATATTTGCTCTTGCCCCTGAATCATTGTATATGGATACCAAAGGTAGAGTAACATGACAATTCCAAACATTGCAGGGCGGAGATAGTTCATTACTATGTTTTATTGATTTTAATCGAGCCATTGTTACCTCAAGTGAATGTAGTAAAAACAATCTGCACTCTTTTCACTCAGAGGTTTCGAGCAAATAAATTATACCGAGGTAAATACGTCGCTTGAGATACATACGTACCATTAAAGACTCTAACAATTTAAAGCCCCACAAACACTGATGGTCTGTCCCGAAATATAAGCCGACATATCAGAGCCTAGGAAAACGCAGGCATCTGCAACCTCATTTCCCTTACCCAAACGTTTCATTGGGATTCCAGCCAAAAATGCCTCTTTGGTCTTTTCATCCAATTCCTGTGTCATATCCGTTTCGATAAAGCCTGGAGCAATCGCATTACATCGTATGGAACGGCTCCCCACTTCTTTTGCAATAGACTTAGTAAAACCAAAAATCCCCGCCTTAGAAGCTGCATAATTCGCCTGTCCTGCATTTCCAAAGACACCAACTACAGAGCTCATGTTAATAATAGATCCACTTCTATTTTTCAACATGGGTCTTAGAATATGTTTTGTTAAGTTGAATACAGACTTTAGATTGGTGTGAATTACCTGATCCCATTGCTCTTCACTCATTCTCAACATAAGTGTATCTCTAGTGATTCCAGCATTATTGATCAATACATCAACTCGTTCAAAGTCAGTCAACACTGTTTTTACGAGCTCCTCTGCTTGTTGATAAGAACTTGCATCGGATTTATAAGCTTTCACCTTTCCTCCCTCAACATTTAATTCAGAACAGATGGCCTCCGCTCTTTCACTAGAAGAAACATAAGTAAAAGCGACGGCAGCTCCTTCAGCCACATAACGACGTACAATAGCTTCTCCAATTCCTCTTGACCCTCCAGTAATAAGGGCTACTTTATCTTCGAGTAATTTCATAGTAGTTTTTTTAACGGTTCTTATTTGATAATAGATAATTAGCCAGAATGATAATAATCTTTTCAATATCAGAAAAATCAACACAATCTTGGCTTCTTAGTACTTTTGGTTACAAAATTCTAAAATTTATTGAGGAATTCACTATTTACATTAAACAAAATAATTTGATTTGCCCTTTTCTCACTGAAACTATCCAATATAAAATACAAAAGGAGGCTTATCCTTTCAGATAAACCTCCTTCTTGTTAGCTAAACACGATTCTTTTAGTCACATGCTTCTGAAATCTCTTTGATTTCTACTTGGTCTGGTAGTTCCGGGCTGACCTCTGTCAGGTTCCGGTCTCCATACCAACCTCCTCCCCTACATCCGTTACTGGAGCCACAAGAACTCAAGCAGAACAGACATAAGAGTAGCGCAAATGCAGATGCATACTTAGTCATAACTAGGTTAATTTAAACGTTAATAAAAATGTGTGTGGGGGGGTGTTGGTTGGTTATGTTGCTGTGTAATCTAAAATTCAGATACAATTAAAGCAAAACGAATGCTTTGTTACACAAATTGTAAAAAGAGGGGAGAGAATTAGCCTTGGGGAGAGAAGTTAAGTAAGGCTACTGTTATATGCTTTGCAAAAGGAGGGCCAAAATAAAAAAGTCCGGTTCTTTGTTGAGAACCGGACTTTTTTATATCAAGAAGACCTTAATTAATATGACCACAAATCGTGCTCGTAGTTAAATATCTCTTGTTTAATTTTATCAGCTTCCAAAAGTAAGTCTACACCACTGAGGTAATCCTGTAAACGCAAATCGTGTACATTAGATTCTTTGTAGATATAGCTGGAAAAGAAGCGCATTTCCATCAAATCTTCCCAAGTGTTTAATGACGCGTCATTACCTACATTGAATACTTGATGACGAGCAAGGATTTCGCGGCATTCTGGGTAGTACACCCAAAACATTGGCTTTTCGTAACGGAAGTTTCCGTTCTCATCTTTTACATCAATAAGTGGAGCGATACCTAAAATACGTACTTCCATTGTTGAGGTTTGCTCATTGAAGAACCAAACTTCTTTAATACGGAAACGCTTTACATCTTCTGGGTTTAGTTCATTACGAACTACCTGAATTTGTTCTTCGTAGGTCTCCGGATCGAAAGTAATAACCGTATCTACTGTGGCTCCCATAGAAGCAACCTCATCGGCGCCAAGGGAAGAAGAGAATTTATCATCTTCTGTGCTGTACACGGTGATGTCACCATTAACGGCAGCATCCATTAAGATAGAGAAGAAAGGCATTTCTGGGTAAGCAAATGGAAGGTTCATTTTCTCCCGGATGTCTATTACTCTCCAGATACGTTTTTCCCACAAAACATCCGCTTCACGTAATGGTTGATATTTTAGGACCATTCGATCGTCAATAATTCTTTTTTCAACGATATCATCTAAAGGGCGATCCGCATCAGGATCACTAGATTCCGTTTTTACTGTTTCAGGAACTTGACTGAATGCTGGACTAGCGCTAATTAAAATCAGCACCAAGCAGCTGCAAATTAAATTAAGAACGATCTTCATGTCTTTTACTTTTAAAATTTGTGTAGTATAAATATTAGCTTCGCTTTTCATCCCGTAGTTCTAAAGTATTCAGAACTACGGGCTAAAAAAGTTTCTTATTTAATTTTGAATACCATAGAGTTGATCTTACGACCAGCTTTATCTCCAGGGCATTTCGCTTTTACGTTATCAAAGTAGTAGATGTCACCAGGTTTTGCCTGAGCAACTAATCTCTTTGATTTTGCGTTGTATCTCGCTCCTCCGTTAACAGATTCAACTGGGTCTTGTCGCTTAGCGACATAAGTTAAGTTGTATCCTTGTATTCTACAAGTTGCATCAAAGTCAAAGTTGTCAAGGAATGCACCTACACCACCTTGAGCTTTGAACTCTCCGTTACCCATTGCTCCACCGTTAGACTTACTAAGTCTCGCCATTGGATCTGGAATACGCTTCACACGGAATGCAAAAGGAGTATTTGGTAATCCACCACCAGATACGTTAATCTTTACCTCACCTGGCTTTGAAGCAGTAGCTATGTACTTGCCACCCTTAACTTTCTTCAAAGATAAACCTCCAGTTCCTTTAGCAGAAACCTCGTTACTAGAAGCACCAGCCACTGTTACAGTTACAGGATTATCTACACCGATGTAAAATACATTCATTTTATCGGCAGAAACAGTAGCAGATCGAACACCTACTTCATATTCGAAAGTAGAAATTTCGTTGTACTTTTCTCCTGTGATTGGGTTAACAACGTTAGAATTCAACTTTAATGTTTTCTTACCAACACCTCTTGCGGTTTCAACGTATTCTCCAACTCCATCTTTAAGGGCAACTCTTTTACCGTTTACAGTAATCGTAGAGTTTTCACCGAATTCAGAAGAGTAAGCACCAATTTGAACCGTTGCTTCGAACTTCTCTCCGTCAATTACATAACCTTTCTTAGCGTTAATAACTGGGAAGAATTTGTTCAATTTAATTTCTCTACCACCAACCAACTCTGCTAATTTATTAACGATAGTAGCTTCAGAGTTACGTGCATCTGTTTGCAGTTTAGTCAAAGCAGGAAGTACTGCTGCCAAAGGCATTTGCTTAAACTTGTACTCAGACCAGCTCTTTTGCTTACCGTCTTTAGATTTCGCAAGAATTTGTTCAGCTGTTTCTACTTGAAGTGGTAAAGTAGCTATGATATCATTGATACGTTTATCTACCTCTTCTTGAGTAAGCTTTCCTTCAGTCATTACATCCTCGTTCTTAATGGTATTACTGAAGATTTCGACTAATTTGCCTTTAAGCTCACCAACCATGCCTTCAACAATAGGGCCTTGAGCTTCCTCAGAACCGTCTTGAGCTCCCATCACCAACATACGAGTAGTAATATCTTTATTCTTCTTTCCTTTCGGCTTATTGTTCATATCGTTCTTAATGTAATCTCCTTCATCGTGGCTACCATTTTTGTCACCAGATCCATCAATGAGCTTATCTTTAAGATTTTCAATAAAAGATACGAAAGATGCTACTTCTGAATTTACATTATTGATCCCTTCATTAAGGGGAGCCTGTAGCTTAGGCTTTTTTTCCAATAGTGGTTGGATACCTGCCTTCGTTGCATCAACACCTTGCTTAGTAAGCTTGTTAGATGTTTGCAAACTTTTATCAAGGTCAAAAAAGGCATTCATTACCTCTGCGGAAACATTTAAGGCCAACAGTGCGGTCAAAACCAAATACATAAGGTTGATCATCAGCTGCCGGGGTTCCTTAGGAATTGACATATTGAATAATTATTTTAGTTAATTAATGAGTGTGTTTACTAAAGGTCGTTCTTAGCTCTTTCCTCCAATGTTAGACATCGCTGTAAGAACATTACCGTATACATTATTCAAAGAACCTAGGTTTTTGTTTAACGCAGATAGCTGCTCACCATATTGTTTAGTATCTTCTAAAGAATCGTTCAATGTTCCCATTGCTTCGTTCATTCTTGTGTAGAAGTTACCCATTGACTTCATCTGATCACTTGTTTGAGAGAAATCAACTTCCTGAAGTGCTTTCAGAGAACCAAGGCTGGAAGACATTCCTTGTAATTCATTTAACATTCCACCTAACTGCTGCTCAACTACTTCTCCATTTAATTCCGGCTTTTTGCCGCTAATATCACCTTCAGCTAAAGGAGCTATATTAGAGTGGTAATCACTCAATCCTGGGTATAATTTGTCCCAGTAATAATCTGGTTCTGGACCAATTAATCCTAAGAACAAGAAGATAAAGGCTTCAATACAAAGACCTAGTGTTAACATTTCAGATGCGCCTGGTAAACTTTCTAGCTTGAAAAGTGCACCCATCAATACAATTGCTGCACCAGCACCAATAAGAAGATTTTTTAGATACTTAAACCATTTTGACTTTAGGAAACTCATTTTGATAAATCTTTAAGGTTAATTAATTTTATTTCAATCGGGTATTTACATATAAATACATCCTGATAACTTAACGCTACCACGGGAAAAAGTTACATATTTTACGTAGGTATTTGCAAGCGGAAAGGTTCGGAAGTACTTTTTAAATAAAGAGGAAGGAATTTATAAGTTCCTTCCTCTTTATTATAAGGGATTTGATTTAGAAGTCGTTGATAGATCGACCTAAGAAAGTTAATGCACAACGGAAACCAACATAAGATTTAGTTGTATCTTGGTATTCCCAGTGACGAGTACCTGTTTGCAAGAAGAAAGCTACATCTTTCCAAGAACCACCTCTGATAACTTTACGCTTTTGCGCTTCAGAATCGTCTCCGGTAGCGTCATATCTTAAATCAGGATTCAAATCATGTAAGAATGCATAAGCATTTTCGTGGAAAGCAGTAGATGTCCACTCAGAAACGTTACCAGCCATGTTGTATAGGCCGTAATCGTTAGGGAAGTAAGCATCAGCTTTTACTGTGTATAAACCACCATCTTCAGGATAGTTACCACGTCCAGGCTTAAAGTTAGCTAACAAACATCCTTTAGCATTACGTAGATAGTATCCACCCCATGGATAAGGAGCTAATGCGTGCCCACCTCTTGAAGCATATTCCCACTCATGTTCTGTTGGCAAACGGAAATCTTCAGAATTGATACCGTCTCCTCTATAGGCTTGGTAAGAGTTCCAAAGCTTTGTTCTCCAGTAAGAGAAAGCACTAGCCATTTTCCAATCAATACCAACAACGGGGTAATCATCGAAAGCAGGGTGCCAGAAATAGTTACGAGTCATTGGCTCATTGTAAGAATAAGCGAAGTCACGAATCCATACTAGCGTATCAGGATAGATAAACGCTTTATTTTTCTTAATATGAGCAGTACGATTCGATGTTTTATCATGAGCAGCCGATTGCCAATCATACCATTCGTATTCGTACTCTAGTTTGCTAACGTTCAATTCACGTTTTCCAGCAAATTTATCGTCACCTTGATAGTAAAGATCTTCAAGAACTTCATCTTCCCAATCGATTTCGTAGTCCCAATCAATACGTTGGTCTCCGTTATCGTCTTCAATGAAATGGTCCTGATAGCTGTGTGCTAAAGAGTCACGAACCCAGTAAACAAACTGTCTCCATTCGTTGTTAGTAATTTCAGTATCATCCATATAGAATCCCTGAATAGATATCGATTTGGTTCTTTGAACCATTGTACTTGTAATATCCTGGTCACTACCACCTATGTGTAACGTTCCAGAAGGGATATAAACCATACCGTAAGGATTAATACCTTTCCAGGTAGGTCGATCCAGAGTACCGATTAATTGGCCATTTTGCTTAGTTCCACATGCGGTAAAGACCACGGCAAAAACCAGCGCGACAAGAAGAGTTTTGAATAGTTTTTTCATTTTAACACCCGAGTTTTCCTTCGTTTTTAAGAAATGCTGTAAAGCGAACGTAAATATAGTTCGTTTGATAGTGAATTCAAAAATTAATTTTTCCTTTTTGCCCAGAAATAGGCAAAGTTAGTGCTTAAGTCTTACATAACTGCTGAAAAGTAAAAGAATTACAAATTTTATTTTGATAAAATACCAAGCAGCAACTACAAAAGCTTGATTTCCATTACCCTTTTGGGAAATCTTTTACGAATCTTACTCCTCTAAAAATCCTATCATTTTCTAATTTTAAGGATATAATCAGACAAATTAAGATACCATTGTTTGTTAGTAAAGGCACGTTTCTACTGAGACTAATTAGGACGTTTTTTTGACATACCCCGTATTTATTTTGATAATTACTTACGGGAGATCTGATGGTCTGCTACAAAAAACGTGGATTGTGAATCACTGGTGGAAGTACTCCTCCACCAACTGATTTATTGAGGTTATATCGAATTGTAATTTCATGTGACCCATTGCTGACCGAATTCAAGTCCGATAATGTTAGGTCGTATGCGTAGGCGAGGGTAGTTCTCTCATTCAGGTTAAAACCTGCTATCAAAACAACGGCATCAAAGGTATTTTTATTGTACCCCCTTATCCCTGCTCCTCCAAATATATTGCCATTATATCTAAACAATGTAGTCAATTCCGCCTGTGTTTGCTGCAAATCTGACTGAACCATTAACGATGGCATCCACTCAATAATTTTTCCAATATCGAACCTTCCTGCTGCAAAACCATAGAAATGCCTATTTTCAGTCAATTTGGTTGTAGCATTCGGCAATTCGTAAGCAGCCTCTGCCTCCAAAATGTTTTTAACAGAAATTCCAAAGTCCAAGTGCTCGCTTTGGTAAAAAGCTCCAGCATTAATAACAGGAACAATAGCGGTCTCTAAACCTTCTGGTAAAAAATTATCGTTGTGATTGATCCCTCCTCCCCCATCTGGATCAGGATAAATGCCTTCGGGCGCTCTAAGTTCTCTTCCGTCAAGCCTTCGTTGAGCAACCCCTGCTCCTATTCCAAGGGACAATATACTTTTACGAGACAACTTTAACCAGTAATTATAAGACAAAGTTGCAGATGTCCTTTGTTGGGCTCCCGTAATATCATTTTCCACATTCAAACCAATTCCTCCTCCTAAAATGTACAAGGGCATATGTGCACTTACGTGCTGGCTTTGAGGACTTCCTTCCACCCCCACCCATTGCATCCGCACCAAACCGTTTAGCACAATCGCATTATCCAGTCCTGCATAGGCTGGATTTGTCTGGTGCTGATTGTACATATAAAGGCTATACTGGGGTAGTTGTTGAGCAGACAAAGTCAATACCATTCCAATAGTGAAGAAGGAGATCAGGTATAGTTGCCGCATAGCATTAGTTTTAATAAGATGAAGGTTAGCTTTTTAAATATTAAGGTTCCTCAGATAATTAAACTACGAATTTAGTGACAGATTGTTTAAATAACTTTGTTTTTACTGTCTAGGTACCGACTTTGTTCTAATTTTTGCCATCGCGCACTTCTGGCTCTTAAAGGAATACCCCACCCGATTTCTCATGAGAATCACTTTATTTACCCGAAACTTTTCACTTAGTCAGCTCTCTATTTTTGAATAAAATTATCCTTCTTTTTCTGGAAATTCCAGTGTCAATCCATCATAAGCCAATTCGATTCCTTTTGGTAATTGACTATTAATTTTCTTGTGGCAGCCCATTTTATGGCTTATATGAAGTAGGTATGCTTTTTCAGGAGCTATTTTTTTTATCCACTCCAGAGCTTCCGAAAGACTAAGATGAGAGTGATGCATATCTTGATGTAATGCATTTAACACTAAGGTTTTTGTTCCCTCTAGCTTTGCCAATTCTGGCTCTGTGATTGTTTTTGCATCTGTAATATAGGTAAAATCACCAAATCGAAACCCTAATACTGGCAAACGCCCGTGAAGCACTTCTATTGGTTTTATTTTAATGTCTTTTACCCAGAAATCTTTGTTTTTGCTAATCGTATGCAATTCTAGCCGAGGGGCTCCAGGGTACGGATTAGAAGCAAAAACATAGGCAAATCTCGCTTTAATTTTCTTTTGTACCTCTTCCGTTGCGTAAATGGGCATATTGGTACCAGTACTGAAGTTGAAGGGGCGTACATCATCCATCCCTATTACATGATCATTGTGTTCATGTGTCAATAGTACTGCATTTAGATGACTCACTCCAGTATTCAACATTTGCTGTCGGAAGTCTGGACCACAATCTATGGCAATATTTAACGAACCTTTTGATAATAAAATCGAAGTTCTTAATCGATTATCTTTAGGGTCTGCCGATTGGCAAACTTCACAAGAACAACCAATAACAGGTATACCCTGGGAGGTACCCGTACCTAAGAAGGTGACTTTCAAGGAATGGTATTTTATTAATGATGGATGATAAAGGTTTCAGCCCAAAAGGACAATATCAACTTCAAATCTCTCAGTTCACAAACAACTGTGAAGTTTGCTATAGGACATGATCATTTTTTAAAATCAAGCTTAAAATTTTCTAACGTGATCCTCGTATATCGAATTTTTAATCAGCTCGACTGCATTAGTGGGCGAGTTTTGATTTTTATTGGCATTTTAATTTGTAACTTTCTTTTACCCTACTTCTTCAGCCTTTGTTTCTTCCATTTCTGCAGTTGTTTCTACTTCTGTAGTCTCTCCTTCCTTTGTAACTTTCTTTTTTGTACTATTTTTCGCTACAGACTTCATCAATGCTTTATAATGGCTTGCCGCTCCTTCCGTCAGTTTTGTTAGATCAACTTCTATTACGTTTAGGATTTCTATTAATGTATTAATCCGAGCTTCAGTGTCGAAGAACTTATTGATGACGGCAATTTTGCGATCTTCTACAATGCAATACCCGGATTTA
The DNA here is from genome assembly GCA_964508085.1 of uncultured Saprospiraceae bacterium. Lineage (GTDB taxonomy): Bacteria > Bacteroidota > Bacteroidia > Chitinophagales > Saprospiraceae > CALGLS01. The sequence continues at coordinate 11,524 of CAZDTI010000102.1, forward strand.
AAAGACCCTCTTTCATATCGAATCACATATTGGATTTCGCCAAAGAGGTCTTCCGTCTTTTTCAGAAAATGTTTTGTGTATTTGAACATGTTACTTTTCTATTTTCATTCTAGATCAAGGCTTCAGACTTTCGGATTGCATTCTTCGTTATAAATACGTAAACATGCGTATCTTTGCAGCTACCTTAGGAGTCAGAGAATCATAGAGTTCTTGATTTAAGAGGTAGTTGATTTTGTGCTAACCGAACTAAAAAACTGAACGTAGCCACAGCTTACGTGCTATTTTCTAACGAAGGACGGTGCAAAATCAATAACTATTAATCGGAAAATTATTATTTACTGAGTCCTTCAATACTGAAGTGAGCACAAATATCGCAAAATTTATTGGGTTTAGTATATTCTCTTTCCAAACTGTAATTCAAATTCAGATGTCCAACAAATATTATTTTTCCCTTCTTGCTTTCTTATTTATTTTTCAAAACAGTGAAGCCCAGGAACGTCGGTTCAACGCGGGATTTTTACTAGGAACTAATGCCTCGCAAATTCAAGGAGATCGGGAAGCTCGTTACAACAAACTGGGTTTATATGCCGGTATCACCGCTCAAATCTTATTTACAGAAAAAGCAGAACTAGGACTTGAATTGGCTTTCAGCCAACTTGGTAGCCGATCGGTTAGTACCAACCCAGGAGTGGAGCCTTTCAAATCAACTTTGAATTATATTATGGTTCCCGTTTACTTCAAATACAAAGATTGGCTTATGGAAGATGAACAATACTACCGACTTCACTTTCTAGGTGGTCTTTCCTACGGTCGATTATTTAGTACAAAAATGGAAGGAGAACCCTTTGAATCAATTGATGGTTTTCTTCGGGACAACTATTTTGGCTTTTTAATTGGTGCTGTCTATTTTGTTAATAGTAAAATTGGAATAGGTGCTCGTTTTGAACGTAGTTTAATTGACATTTACAATAATGACCTCGACAATGGAGGGCCTCCTGTAGAAACTAACATCTGGAGTAAGCATCTTAATTTCTTTGTTACTTACTCTTTGTTATAACTCCAACCGATTAACCATTGATCTTCCTCTATTGCAATACAACGAAGCCAAGCACGAAACAACTCCACATAACAATAAAAATACGAATTGGCAAAATCATCAATTAAGAGGTAGACTCCATAAAAACAGGCGCCTTTTCTTTCATCATTCAAAACAAACACTATGATCCGTTATACCTTACTTTGCTTTTCACTCCTTCTCTGTATAGGATGCTCAAACGACTCTAACAATAAAAACACAACTCCAACTCCTCCTTCCGCAACTACAGAAACGCCTCCTCCTGTGAAAGGCACACCACTTCCCTACCCTTCTTTGCCTAATGATATCGCACAAGAATTATTCAATCGTTGTGATTTCGTAGATTATATATTTTATGACCCATCTCTGCCAATGAGTATAAGCTTGAATGAACAAAGTAGTATTCGAACGACTTTCGCTCATATTGCCAGAGAAACACCTACGACAAACGGCAACTGTAAAGCCACTGGCCGAGTCATGTATCAAGCAGAGGGTGAGTATATTATAGAGGCAGATTTTTATTTGAGTAATGAATGTACGTATTACATTTTCATGGTTGATGGTAAACCAACCTATGCCAATGCAATGAGCCCTGATGGAATTAAATTCTTTAGCAATAACATCAGTCAAGCAAAAGCTTCCGTCAGACAAAAATTGCAAGGACAATAGCTTCTATTTTACTATGCAAAAAAGCGCTGTTATAGATTTAGGAACAAATACATTTCATTTATTAGTCGTAGCTCCTTCACAGAAAGGTTCTTTTATAGAACTACATAGGGAACGTATTTTTGTTAAGTTGGCAGAAGACGGTATCGAATGTATTGGTGATGCTCCTTTTGAAAGAGGACTCGCAGCTATGAAACGTTTTAAAGCCGTCCTTATCAATCTCCAAGTAAATCGCATAAAAGCTATTGGTACCGCTGCACTACGTACAGCTTCGAATGCGAGTTCATTCATTCAATCAATAAAAGAAGAAACCAATATTGAAGTTGCTATTATTGATGGGGATGAAGAGGCTCACTTGATTTACCAAGGCGTTCGACAAGTTGTCAATTTCGGAGAAGATAAGGGATTGATAATGGACATTGGTGGTGGAAGTGTTGAATTCATTTTAGTGAATCAAAATGGCGTAATCTGGTCTCAAAGTTTTCCAATAGGCGTTGCCATACTGACTCGTAGATTTCACCAAATCGATCCTATTCCTAAGTCCGCTATCCTGGAACTTCATCATTTTCTGAATATCACTTTACAACCACTTCACTACATACTAACACAACACCAAATTGACCGCCTCATTGGAGCATCTGGTACTTTTGACGTGTTGGAAGCCACCATAGTAAAACCTGTCAAAAAAGTGCTTAGCTCCGCTTTCCCTACTCCTCGTTTCGCTCCATTCTATAAACGAGTGGTTCACACTTCTCACAAAGAAAGGATTCAAATGCCTGATATTCCTGACTCTCGGGCAGAGTTGATTGTTACTGCCCTGATTCTCATTCAATACATTATTGAGCTAACAAAGGCTCCAGAAATAGTTGTTTCCACCTATGCCATGAAGGAGGGAGTCATCGCTCAAATTCGAGATTAAACATGGCCAACATTATATTTTTAGACTAATCTAAAAATATATTTTGCCTATTATAAAAATTCTATTACATTTGTAAGACTGGAATCAGTTAATAAACTGTAAATCCAAAAAGTAATAGTATCGCAGATCAGGCAGATAAGACCTCCTTCAACTACACAAAGCCTTCATGTTATGGAAGAACTATTTCAAGTATTACAATCCGAATGGGCCATTCGCGCCTTAATTGCCTCCTCATTGGTTGGAACAATGTGTGGGGTGCTTGGTTGTTTTATTGTTTTAAGAAATATGGCTTTGATTGGAGACGCGCTGTCTCATGCGATATTGCCAGGAGTTGTTGTTGCATTCATGGTTCTTGGCTCCTATAGTGCTTTAGGATTTTTCGTGGGATCAGTGTTAGCTGGACTAATCACTGCGGCGGGAATTACCTGGATACAACAGAATGTAAACACTAAAAATGATGCCGCCATCGGTATTGTTTTTACGGCGATGTTTGGCATAGGCGTAATGGGTATTTCTGCTATCAGTCAGCAGGAAGGAGTCCACCTAGATTTGAAAGATTTTTTGTTTGGAAATATATTGGGGGTTTCTAATGAAGACTTGTACATCACAGCCGCAACTACTCTTTATGTTTTGGTCAGTGTAGTTGTATTTTATCGTTATCTCTTTATCAGTACTTTCCAACCTGTGATTGCACAAACCATGGGAATCAACACCAAAGTCATCCATTATTTTCTAATGCTTTTGCTTTCTTTTGCCGTGGTAGCTTCACTACAAACCGTTGGAGTAATACTTGTAGTTGCAATGTTAGTGACTCCTGCTTCTACTGCTTTGTTATTGTCTAATAAATTGAATAAAGTAATTTGGCTATCTGGGATCGTTGGTTTAGTCTCCGCTATTCTTGGTTTTTTATTAGCGGTGCAAATGGATACTACTCCGGGGCCTGCAATGACTGTAACTGCAACACTTCTCTATCTAATCGCTGTTTTCTTTGCGCCAGAAAGAGGCTTGGTTTTCCGTTTCTTCCAAAAGCGTAAATTAAAGTCCAAGATACAACTGGAGGACACTTTAAAACAGGCTATTCGCCTACAAGAAAAAGGACAATTAACTTTTGATAATCTTAGTGAACGACTTGGCTTCACTAAAGCAACTTTGCAAAATCATTTACGAAAGCTTAGCAGCCAAGGCTATTTCATTAACCATAACAATAAAATCACAATTACAACTTCCGGCCAAGAAGTCGCTAATAAGCTAGTACGTGCACACCGTCTTTGGGAAACCTACCTGGTACAACAGGCAGGAATGACAGAAGATCAAATCCACGACGAAGCGGAGAAGTATGAACACCTTCTTACGGAGGAAATGCTACATGAAGTAGATCGCGAACTAGGTTTCCCAACAGAAGATCCACATGGCTCGCCAATTCCTTCAAACCGTAGTTTTGACATTGACCCCCTATTCAATCTGGATATTGCACAACAGGCAAAAATAGCCGGAGATCAAATTAACGAACACATCACCAATAAACTCTGGGAACTCGGACTGACGCCTGGGATGATTGTTCGAGTCCTTCGGAAAGATAAAAAAGAGTTATTCGTAAAAACAGAAGATGGAGAGTTTGCTTTGACGGCTTTGTTGGCAAAGGAAATTAATATGGATCTCTAATACACCCATTCGAGTACTTAATTGAGAGGTGTTCAGAAAAAGAACCAACTTGTTTTTTGATTAAGAATTTAAAATTAAGGATTATTCGCTCAGACGCGAAAAAATACTTTATTTACGCTTGAAGGAATAATCCTTAACTTTCAATCTATCCTAATAAAAATCTAACCACCTCTAATGCTCAATAAAAAATCGGCAAACGTCTTCATTTCGTTTGCCGATTTTTATTTCAAACTACTCTTCCTCACTCCTATCTCCCATCTGTTTATCCGCGTCCAATTTTTTAAACAAACTATTTAAGCGATACATTTCATCAAGTGTATCATCTAAGTAAAGATGAATAGTTGGTATTCGACGTACCTGTTTTTTAATACGGTGAGCCAAACCCTGCCTAAGTGGATGTATCTGGTCGTGCAATTGTAACAGCACCCCTTGCTTATTCTCTGTATTGTATACGCTAAGGTAAATTTTTGCCATACTTTGATCTGGAGTGATTTTAACGGTTGTTACGGTTACCAATGGTTCCATTCCATAAATGTAACTCCCTTGCTGTTGTAATACAATTCCAAAATTCCTTCTGATCACTTCGGCAACCTGCTTCTGTCTTTTTGATTCCATAATATTTTATACGTAACGATTTACAAGTTTGCAAAGGTACCGATATTAGAGGACAATTGTTTACTTTTGCAAGCGACTAAATAAATACAGAATAACTACAAAGATGCCCACAGCCCGCCACATTCTTGACAGTCCTATCGAATACCTTAAAGGAGTAGGTCCTAAGCGTGGCGATATGCTAAAAAAGGAACTGAGTATTTTCACTTTTCGGGATCTTTTATTAAGTTTTCCTTTTCGCTATGTAGACAAAACGAAGTTCCATAAAATTCGAGAATTAACGCGAGATAGTGACCAGGTGCAATTGCGTGGTGTTTTGCGGAGGATGAATGTTATAGGATCCGGGCGAGCCAATCGACTAGTAGCTACTTTTAGAGATGATACCGGCATGATCGAGTTTGTTTGGTTCAAAGGTATTCACTGGTTACAAAAAAACCTAGTAGTAGGTTCCGAGTATATTGCCTTTGGTAAAGTCAATCATTTTAAAGGGCAATTAAATATTTCACATCCAGAACTAGAGGCAGTAACAGAGGCAAATACTAAAAAAGCCCTGACCTTTTCTCCGGTCTACCCTAGCACAGACAAATTAAATGCTAAAGGACTTGATGCTAAGCAACGGGGAAAACTGGTAGCTGCATTGTTCGAAAAGATATCTGAAAAAGACCTTCCAGAAAATTTACCGGAATATATCAGCCAAAAATTTCATTTCATTCCTCATTATGAAGCCATTCGAAATATTCATTTTCCTACCAATCAAAAGGGACTGGATGCTGCTCGTAATCGTTTAAAATTTGAAGAACTTTTCTTTTTGCAACTTCGATTGTTACAAATCAGAAGAACAAGGAAGGACACCATTCTTGGACATGTATTCCCGACCATTGGAAGTTATTTCAATGACTTTTTTAACAATAATCTTCCGTTTGAATTAACGGGTGCTCAAAAGAGGGTTTTAAAAGAAATTCGTTTTGACCTAAAAGCAGGAAAACAAATGAACCGCCTTTTGCAAGGGGATGTAGGTTCAGGTAAAACCATTGTTGGATTAATGACCATGCTCATGGCTATGGATAATGGTTTTCAATCTTGTCTGATGGCTCCTACGGAGATACTTGCTCAGCAACACTTCGAGTCTATTTCTGAATATGTAGAAGGGCTGGATGTAAACGTTGCTTTTTTATCTGGCTCTGTAAAAGGAAAAAAACGAAAGGCCGTTTTAGAAAATTTGGAGGCTGGGGAAATTCATATTCTCATTGGCACCCATGCTTTGATTGAAGATTGGGTCGTTTTTAAGAACCTTGGGATTGCTATTATTGATGAGCAACATCGTTTTGGGGTAAAACAAAGAGCAAGACTTTGGAAAAAAGGAGTTGAACACCCGCCTCATATTTTGGTGATGACGGCAACTCCAATTCCGCGAACGCTGGCCATGACCCTTTATGGAGATTTGGATGTCTCTGTCATTGATGAATTACCGCCAGGTAGAAAAGAAATAAAAACCGTTCATAAAACAGAGAATAATCGATTGCGGGTTATAGGGTTTATGAAAGAAGAAATTGCAAAGGGGCGGCAAGTTTATATTGTTTATCCGCTAATTGAAGAGTCTGAAAAATTGGATTTGAAGAATCTGGAAACGGGATATGAGTTGTTATTACGTGATTTTCCAATGCCAGAATATCAGATCAGTATCGTACATGGTAGAATGAAAGCGAAGGATAAGGATTTTGAAATGCAGCGATTCGTCAAAGGAGTAACGCAGATTATGGTGGCAACAACCGTAATTGAGGTGGGCGTAAATGTACCTAACGCTTCGGTGATGATTATTGAAAACACAGAGCGTTTTGGTCTTTCTCAATTACATCAGCTGCGGGGGCGAGTTGGTCGAGGTGCAGAACAATCCTTTTGCATTCTAATGTCGAGTTTCAAACTGAGTAAAGAAGGCAAAGAGCGAATCAATACAATGGTCCGAACCAATGATGGATTCCAAATTGCAGAAGCAGATTTAAAGCTTCGAGGGCCTGGGAGTATTGAAGGAACCCAACAAAGTGGTATTTTGAACTTCAGGATAGCAGAATTAGGCCGAGATGGTGCTATATTGCAAAGTGCTCGGGAAATAGCCGCACGGATACTGGATGATGATCCTATGTTTATGCGTCCAGAGCATCTCACCATTCGCTATTATATGGAAAGACATGGAAAGAATATTAAAGGATGGAGTCGAATTAGCTAATTTCGTAGTTATAAGTTAAATTCCTCCTCTCTTAAAGGGGAGTTCTGTTAATAATCTGTTACCAATTTTTACCTCTTAGCATTAAAGGCATCTTAGTATCAAGGGATAAATAGATAAATAACTATTTTTTGAGAAAACCGCCTAACTACCAAGTCTGAGCAAAATGCTTATTTTTTCGGCAGTTTGTTTGCAAAGTAAATACCATCTATTAAATTTGGGACGTTAGTAAGGCTAATAAAAATCATACCGATGGGCATCTTTCATAAAAATATTAATTCGGGCATCTTCTATGCGTTGGCTTGGATCTTCACAGGACTGCCCCTTTTGGCTAACACTTCCCCTGTCATCTATACGGATGATGATAAAACGGGGCTATCGATAGACGGTCCGCATATTTTCTACAAAGGGGACAAAGCAATTGTCAAAACCATTCAACTGGATAAGGGCAATTTCAAACTAAATGAAGAAAGCTATCCTTCTCGGCAAGACATTCCGACATTGAAATGTATACTGGACTCAGAATTGTCTTTTAATATTGAGATTAAGGATAAGATTACACCTATGCCTTCGGACATTCCGGAGCCTAGTCGCCTATTCGCTATTTCAGATATAGAGGGAAACTTTAATGCATTCTCAAAAACACTAATGGGCAATGGCGTAATAGACCAATCTTTTAATTGGTCGTATGGCGATGGACATTTGGTTCTGGTTGGTGACTTTTTCGATCGTGGCTTAAATGTTACGGCTTGTCTTTGGTTAATTTACCAACTAGAGAACCAAGCAGAAGCTGCGGGTGGAATGGTTCACTTCGTTTTGGGGAACCATGAGGAAATGAATTTGAGCGGTGATTTTCGATACGTTCGAAATAAATATATGGAAGTTGCGAAGAAGATGAAATGTGATTATGGCGAGTTGTACTCTAATCAAACGGAATTGGGACAATGGTTGCGCAGCAAGAACATGATGGTAAAAATTGGGGAGACACTCTATGTGCATGGTGGTTTAAGCCCTCAAATGGCGAGTGCTAACATTAAGATTGATCGAATCAACAAAATATGTCGTGCGCACATTGGGAAAAAAGCGGACATACTTCAGGAGAAGGGTGGAAATGTTTCTATGGTTTTCGCCAAGACTGGTCCATTTTGGTACCGAGGTTTTTTCAATGACCTAAGCTCTGATGTTGTTCGAAAGATATTAGGACAATTTGGAGCAAAGCGAGTGGTGGTTGGTCATACTATAGTAGATGATATTTCCACATTACAAGACGGGATGGTTTATGCCATTGATGTAAAGCATTCTGAAAAAATAAAAGACGCTAAATACAACGCCATGCTTGTTGAGGATGGACAATACTTCAAGGTCAACTATAAAGGCAAACGAGAACCAATTAATGCTGTTCGTAAGTCTGCTGATGATGGGTCTGGCATTATATTCAAAGCCATTAAACAGAACAACCTAAAGATTGTAAATGCCTTTTTAAAAGAAGGCTACAAGATAAATGATTCTTATTCTAAGGATAAATATCACCTGCTCCACTATGCCATTCAGAATGGAAATATTAAAACCGTACAGTTCCTATTGGAACGAGGTGCGGACCCTGAACTTTTCCAAGACGGAAAAACGGCTTTAATGGTAGCGATTAAGTATAAGAACACAGAAGCAATAACATTGTTACTAACAAGGCCTATTGATATAAATCTAGCCAATCACAGAAAACAAACAGCTTTATTTTATGTTGCGAAGTATGGCAATGAGTCACTCGCAAAATTATTGTTAGATCGAGGAGCAAAACTAGATGCAGTTGACCAGGCGGGGCTTTCTCCTTTCCAATACGCTGTAAAAAAGAAGAACATACCCGTTGCAAAATTACTAAAAGCAACAGAGGGAAAACTAAAGAAGAAACAAGGAATGTAGTCCTATAAAAGGATCAATCTCCTAAAATAAAAACCTGCATGGCAAGCCATGCAGGTTTTTATTTTAGGAGATACAGTGTCTAGCCTCTATAAGGAAAGTGCAAAACGAATTACCTCCTCTATTTCAGAGACGTAATGAAAACGAACACCTTTTATGTAAGCTTCATTGATTTCTGCTACGTTTTTCTCGTTCTCTTTACAAAGAATGATGTCTTTCATACCTGCTCTTTTCGCTGCTAATATCTTCGCCTTGATCCCTCCCACTGGTAATACTTTTCCACGCAGTGTTATTTCTCCACTCATAGCTAAGAAAGGCTTCACTCGTTTTTTCATAAAAATAGAAGTGATCGCCGAAATCATTGTAATCCCAGCCGATGGACCATCTTTAGGAATTGCACCTTCGGGGACATGGATGTGTATATCATTGTTACTAAAATCATCTTTAGACAGATCATATTTAGCCGCATTCGCTTTCAGGTAACTTAAGGCTGCTGTTGCTGATTCCTTCATTACATCTCCAAGATTACCCGTTAAAATGAGGTTTCCTTTTCCTGGATGTAAGCTTGCTTCAACAAAAAGTATGTCACCTCCTACCGGAGTCCAGGCCAAGCCCACTGCTACTCCAGGTACCTTTTGTTCTAGGTATCGCTCACGGGAGAACTTAGTTGGACCGAGTTTATCTTTCAGTTCCTCCTTTTTAACTGACACATTGTAATCGATTTCCATGGCTACATTTTTAGCCGTATTCCTCATTACAGATGCAATTTGTCTATTAAGTGAACGAACACCAGATTCTCTGGTATAGCCTTGAATAATCTTCTCAATAACTCTATCTCCAAGCTTTACCTGAGCGGCTTTCAAACCATGTTCTTTTCGCTGATTTGGAATGAGGTGACGTTTTGCAATTTCGATTTTTTCTTCAATAGAATAGCCGCTGATTTCTATAATCTCCATTCTATCCAAAAGTGCTGGTTGAATAGTACTCAGTGAATTAGACGTCGCTATAAACATAACCTTCGACAGGTCATATTCCATATCGAGATAGTTGTCATGAAAAGTATTGTTTTGCTCCGGATCTAAAACTTCGAGCAATGCGGAAGAGGGGTCTCCTCTGAAGTCTTTTCCTAGTTTGTCTATTTCATCTAGGATAAAAACTGGATTGGATGACTTCACCTTTTTAAGTGATTGCAATATACGACCGGGCATTGCTCCAATATAAGTCTTCCGGTGCCCTCTGATTTCCGATTCATCACGCAATCCTCCCAGGGACATCCGGATGAATTCTCGATTCAATGCTTTTGCAATGGATTTACCCAAAGATGTTTTTCCGACTCCCGGAGGGCCCACCAAACAAATAATG
>CAZDTI010000103.1:0-21739 GCA_964508085.1 uncultured Saprospiraceae bacterium
GTGGCGGTGGAACTGCCCTTTTAGATTGCGCTAATGCCGTGGAGTTAAGTGATGGTGTTACTTATTTTGGGAATACCGACAATGGGAGTTCTAATATATCACTTTATGGCTGTAACAATTATATAGAACCAGGAAAGGAAGTCGTTCATTTTTTTACAGCTCCAGTGAGTGGAACTGCCAACTTTGCTTACAATGAGAATGTAGCCGGTGATATTGATTTGTACATTTTGAGTTCTTGTGACCCCAGCTCTTGTCTGACTTATTTTGATGGTGCTATGGGCATTACAGGAACCCTTGAGGTTGTTGAAAATATGAGCTATTATTTTGTTACAGATGTGTATGCAGGAGGCAATGGCGGTGCTTATGACCTTACGGTAAGTTTTCCAATGTCAGTTTCGGCTATTACTGTAACCCATACAGTCTTACAAGAATCTTGTTATGAAGAAGCAGATGGTTCTATAAGCTTAGAAGTTAACGGAGGTTCAGATGTCTATTCTTTTCTATGGAATAATGGAGCTACTACAGCGCAATTGACCAATTTGTCATTCGGTGATTATTCTTGTACAATAACAGATACCAATGGCGTAACTCAAGAAACCGGCCTGATAACAATAAACGCCGCTCCTGCACTAAATCCCCTTGTAGAAACGCCTAATGCATTGACTTGTAATACAAACCAAGTGTTTATAGATGCAACGTCTACAATGTCGAGTCCTGGTGTTTCGAGTAATTGGAGTACCTCCGATGGGAATATTATTTCAGGCGGAAATACTTTGTTATTGCTGGTTGATCAACCAGGTGCTTATACTTTGAGTTTAATGTATAATAATGACCCGAATTGTGTGGAGACTACATCCGTTGTCGTTGAAGAAACTGGCCCACCAACAGCTACAATGTCGATATCAGAAGCGAATGACCAAAATGCAGATGGACTGGCAACCGTCATTGTTTCAGGTGGTGCAGCGCCATATACTTACCTTTGGAATACCACTCCTTCTCAAATGACAGCAACAGCTACGGGGCTTTCTGCCGGGACCTATACGGTGTTGGTGGAGGATGCAAATGGTTGTGTATTGGAAGCAGTCGCTGAGGTTGGAAGTCTGACGAATACCAGCGAATTGGTTGGATTAACGAAATTTCAATTGTCTCCTAATCCAACAAATGGTCAGGTAAATATCTTTTTAGAATCTGAAGATTCGGAGGAAATCAGTTTGCAGATTTTTGATGTCTTGGGACAAGTCGTTTGGGCAAAAACAAATATTCGGAATCAATGGCAGGAGCGTGTAGATTTGTCTGCTTTACCGAATTCTGTCTATATGGTTACAATAACAAAAGGAGCTGCTCGATCTACGAAGCGGTTGCTTTTGTACAGGTAATAGGAAGCTCAGTATCTTTTTTATTCAGCTATTGAATATTACTGCAGTAGTGGGAAGTTAACAGTTATAGTTAATAGTTAAAAGTTGATAAAAGGCAAAAGGCACCAAAGGACGAATCCCTTGGGCCTTTTGAAAATCCACACAAGAAAATATTTAAATCTCATCGTATTTATTCAATTCTAGCTCTTGGATAATGTGGATCAATTTCTGGGCGTACTTAGGGTCAGTGGCGTAACCTGCTTTTTTCAGTCCGGTAGCCCAGCCTTTGTAATCTGTTTGTTGTAATTTGAATAGTCTTCTATAACGTTTGCCGGTGAGGAGTATACTATGGGCGCGAAAGCTTTCCCAAACCGTTTCGTATTTTCGGAAAAAATCTTTGTGACTGTCGTCGGTGAAATTGCTGCAGTGACCTTTGCTGCACTTCTTGGAAAAGCATTTCATTCCAAAATGATTGTTATTTCGTTTTGACAATCGACTATCTCCAGCATTACTTTCTATTAGTCCCTGTGCCAGTGTGATACTGGCGGGTATGCCGTACTTTCTCATTTCAGATTGAGCTACTTTGTGAAATCGAGCAACATAAGCCTCTTGCTTTTTTCTTTTTAAAAGGTACTTTTCGCTCTTCGAATTAGAACCAACCGTTTGAGGAGCAGATACGGTATTGGCTTGTTCCTTTTCGTGATAAGTCATATTGGAGTAAGTGTTGGAGAGGTTGTCAGAGGTCGTTTTTTCGACTTGTGAGGCGGAGGATAATTTATTTCCTAAAGACATTAAACCGCTACCGATATAAGCTTTTGCGGTCTGGATGGAAGTCTTTGTTTTTGTGCTTACGGTTTTAGCCTCTGCTTCGTTTTGTTTGGCAGGAGTACTAGTATCTAAGCTTCCGGTAGCTACCGTAATGGCTTCTATCTGCGTGCGCTCATTTTGAGGGCCATTTATATTGAAATTCAGACTTACTTCTTTTTGTTGTAACAGCAATAAGATTGCAGAGAAGAGAAATAAGTTGAATAATTGGGGCCGTTTCTGACCGATGAGTTGATTGGTTTGTGCTTTCATAAAACCTTTCAGTTGTACCATTCCAGGAAAATTAAAACTGTTCATAGTAATGATGTTTTTATGCTTTGGACAAACTGTGCTTACGTAGTATAAGTGCTGGACTTTACTACTTATTCCCTTTGTAAAATTCACAGAACCACAGTAAATGACTGTTGTAAAAAAGAATTTTACAGAGGGAATAATCCCCCGTACAAGATGTCAAAAGCTTTAGTGATTGAATTCAGCACAGTAGAATAAAAATTGAATTACTTGTTTTACTATGCCTTCATGTTTTGTATTGCGATACAAACATAAAACAAAAAGTTTTACAAAACAAATAATTAAAACAAAAAGTTTATTTTGTTTTAGTTCCATTGTCCTTCACTGTTAGTTTCTCACTGGACCCAGTACTTTTGAAATAGAACTTTGGCAATTTATTTTTTAGGAAAAGCGAGATATCCCATAAAACCCGTCCTAATTTTATCCTTTAGATTATATGGCATATCCTGGAAGCCTGTCTATAGATTCTGCTACCAAACACATTTCCATTCTCCCAAAAAAATAACACATTATAGTAATTGATAATAAAGGGCACGGTATTTGGAAAGTCATATTAGTGTTATTGATATATTGCCAAGTAATATGTCTGAACAACAATTTAAAATAATTTATATATGTCGTAACTACTTAAATGATAGTTACGTTAATAAAAAGATAAAAGGGAAGCAATACAAACAAAGGATCAAACCGAACCGAACCAAATATTTTTAGATCTTTTTCAAACTATCCCAAAACCGTTTTTCCCAAATTCCGATTTTAAAGCTGAATTAACGGTCCTTTGTTGCTTGCCATTATTATAGTTGGAATACCCCGGCGTATTTACCCTCTGCTGATAGTAGGGGAATACTACGTAAATACATTTGCCCGGGAGAACGGACTCAAGCTTTATTACTTATGGGAAGTCGTGTAGACTTCCGACCTCAGAACAGCAATTCGAGGTAACTGGCCACTTTAGAAAGCGGTTGAAATGACTTTTGCCTAATGGCAATTTTGGTTTTCAATCCATTCTTTTGTAGGTAATCTGAACACAGCATCGTCTGTCTGTCCTTTTCGTAAAAGCATTGTTTTGCTTTGACGAAGGTGTAGATTGACGTCAGACATTCTTATGTCTCTCTCCTGTTAGCTAACAGGTTTGCGGTGAAAGATCCTAGAAGTGGGAGGTGCATAACGCACCCTAATAAATTTTATTGGAACAGACCGATGTATCTGTTGCCCTGCTACACCACTGCGTGTACAGTGCCCGTGATTGGTCTTTGACTCGATGTTCAATGGTTTTGAAGTCGAGATTCTACTTGAAGTTGCATGACTTCAGGGGTGGATACCATTGTTTGAATCTTATTTTTTCAATTATATAAAAAACAAATTATTATTATCATGAATGAAAATCACTTTACTCAAATTACTAAATGGCAAAGCCGAGAGAGGACGATTCCGAGGCTGGCTTTGTTTACAACAAGAATGCTACGTTTTGTAGTGTTGTTATGTATTGGCCTGTATGGGCAGACGCTGAATGCGCAGTGCGTAGATTGTTCAAATGTTACGGGTATTCCTATAACCGTTGATTGTGCAGAGGCCATCCCATCACCCGAAGATTTAGTTATCATTAATCCAACTTGTTCTGGAGTACTTACCTTTGCAGATGGAGTTGTAGTAGCAGGTGCTTTTACAAGAACATATACGTACACTCCTACAGTAGGAGCCGTGGAAACTTGTTCACACACCATTACAGTAAATATTGCAGCGGCAGTAAGTCCTACAATTACTTGCCCGAACAGTGGCAATGATGTTATGGTAGCACTTGATCCAGGAGCATGCGAAACAATCGTATTTCTAGATGAGCCAACAGTGACAGATGCTTGTGGAGGTCCAATGGATATTACAGTAACTTCTTCTCCTACTGCTGGTTTATCATCGGGTTCTTCTTTCCCAATAGGAACAACAACTTTAACTTATACCGTAGTCGGAGCAGATGCAGCTGTGCCTGATTTAGCTTCTTGCACAGTTGATGTTATCGTTAATGAATATAGTGGTGTAGTTAGTAATCTATCTCTTGATGATGATAGAAATATAAGTGCATCTACAGACTGTTCAGTATTAATCACACCAGCTTTAGCTCTAGGAACCAACGGTTCATTTCCTTGTTTTGATAATTATACGGTTACAATTGATGGTTTGACGCCTGCTTCTGCGATTACAAATACTGCTGAAGGAGTACTTGTCGACGTTTCAATGTTGACTTTGACAAATGGGGTGTCTGCTCCATTTAACGTAATGGTTGCTGAGAATAACACTACTCCTCCAAATTCTACTTGGGGGATGAATTGGACTATTGAAGATAAATTGCCACCGGCTATTTGTTGCTCAGATTATTCTGTGTCTTGTATGAATCCTACGGCACCTATTACTGCAATGGACATTACGAAGACTTATGAAAACAATACTACTACTGAAATTCCAGCTGTGCCAGCCAATTCCTCTTTTTCACTAACAACCTTAGAAATAGAGGTGCTTGATTGTGCTAATCCAATATTAAGTTTAAACGCAGCTTTCGATTTGACTGCAACCCCATTAACTGATTTCGCTATCGAATTGGTACACCCAGATGGAACAACAAGAACAACTTTGTTGGCGCTGACTGATGCGGTATTGCCAACTATGCCTATTGCTGTTACTGCTTTCAATTCGCTAACAGCAGATGGTATCTGGACTTTCGAACTATATAATTACGGAAATACAATAGGTACATTAAATGCTGCTTCTATCGAAATAGGTGCAGATTACGCAAACCCAATTGCTTCTGATGCCTGCTCGAATGTAACGCTTAGCTCGACTGATACCTACAGCGGAACAATCTGTGGTGGCGATCGCGCGATCACTAGAGTTTGGACGGCAACAGATGCTGCTGGAATGACTGCTACCTGTGCTCAGACGATTACTTTTATTAGACCAGAATTGACAGTGGAAACACTTGAGTGTCCAGAAGACCTTACGGTAGATTTGGGAACCGCTTTATCCTGTAATGATGGAACAGGAGCTCCAGATCCATCGGTAACTGGTCAACCAAAGATTGACGGACAAGAAATTGACGGAACTTGTAACTTTAGCTACTCTGTTGTAAATGGCTTGCCTTACACGGATATTGTATTCCCAGGAAACTGTACGGGTAATGTTACCTACAAAAGAACTTGGATGATTCGTGATAACTGTACGGGTGTAATGATGATGTGTGAACAGACTATCGAAATAGTGGATACAGAAGGTCCGGCTATGACTTGTCCTGCTAACATGGACATTGCTGTTGGAAGTGACTGTACAGGAGCTACAGCTTTAGCAGCGCCTACAATGTTAGATGCTTGTAGTAATGAAAACAATACTTATACGGCAACTACAACTGCTGGTACCTTAACTTTATTGTCAGGTGCTTATACGTTGTCAGATCTAGCTAATGGCGCAACAGCAACAATCACTTATACAGGGTCTGATGCTTGTGGAAATACAAATACTTGTTCTTTCACTGTTACAGCAAGCGATCAGACGTCTCCAGTTGCCAGTTGTAATTTTGCCTCTAACTTATCACTAGATAATGCCGGTAATGCAATGCTTTTAGCAGAGTCACCAGCTACCGCAGGTAGTACTGATAACTGTGGAATCGTTTCTTACGGAATTAGAATAATGAATGATTGTGCAACACCAGCTCAATCTACTTATGCGTCTTCTGTAACATTGGAATGCTGCCATGCAGGACAAGATGTTGTTGTCGAATTTCAAGTAACGGATGCTGCTGGAAATACAAATTCTTGTTCATCTACCATTTCTGTTTCTTCGTTTGCTGGTTTTGGTTTCAATGGTTGTCCTTCACCAGCGGTGACTACCGTTGAATGTGATGATTTGACGTCGATCAACAGTGCTTTGACAAATGTTGTTTCAACAGGTACAGTACCTGTTTCACATACAGATATTAATGGAACGGTGAATGCTTCTGCTGGTTTTTATCCAACATCTGGATTATTACTCAGTGGCTGTGGTTCTCCTACTGTTTCCATTGTTGATGTAGATATGTCAACGGTATGTGGAGGAGGAACTATAGTAAGAACTTACACGGTTACTGATGGTGCTCAAACTTCTTCTTGTGTTGTAACTTACACCGTTCAAAATACACAGAATCCATTTGACCCAAATACTATTGTTTGGCCACTTGACTATACTTCTCCTGGGGCTAATTGCGACGCAACGGAGCCGGCAGATTTACCGACGGCGAATAGTGTACCTACCTTTACAACAGTTGATGGTTGTAATGATGTATGGGCTACTAAATCGGATATGGAAATTCCAGGAACAGAAGCTGGAACTTGCTATAAAATATTGCGTACCTGGTCTGTTTCTGACGATTGTAACAATAGTGCGACGCCAACAACCAGCAATCAGATTGTAATGGTAGTGGCTGATGCACCTGTGATTCCAACTTGTCCGGGAACACAAACGCTTGACATCGGAGGAAACTTAAACCTTAGTATTACAGCAACAAATAACTGTGCTCAATACGCACCTGTTATTTCTTACTCAATTGATATAAATAATGATGGCGCTACTACAGCTGATTTAACTGGAACAGGAGGAACGATTACAGACGTAGTGGGTATGGTCGGTTCGACATTTCCTGTAGGGAGCCACACCGTAACTTTTTCTGCAACAGCATGTAACAATACTACCACTTGTGTAGTGGCTGTGGTTGTTAACGACCCATGTAGTGTTTTGGCAGGTGGTCCTTTTAACGCAAACGTTGGTATAACAGGGTCAGTCGTAATTACTCCTGATTTCTTTTTTGGATCTGGTGGAGCTCCAGCAAATACAACTATAGATATCTTGAATTTTACAGGTACAACCTTTACTTGTAGCGATATTTCTAACAACATGTCTACTCCGTATACTGTAAATGTAACTTTAGACGGTGGTACGGTTTGTCCAGCGACAGTAAATGTGGTAGATAACATTACTCCTGCGGTTTCAGTCTCAACAGTGCCAGTTAATATTACAGCAGACGGAACGGTTAATTTTGCAGACTATCAGACTACATTATTCCCTGGAATTAATGATCAGTGTACGGATTTTGCAAATTTAGATATTAGCTATTCTCCTGCTTCAGTAACCTGTGCGGGTATCGCAATAACTGAAACAGTAACGATTACCATTAAAGATGAATTCATCTATGGTGTAGGAGATCCAAATAATGGTAACCCTAGAGTCGAGTCAGTTGACGTGATTGTTTCTTGCTCCACGCCGCCATCTGCCAGTATGGTTACCGGTGCCATCTCTAACGAAGAAAACGAAATGCTCGAAAACGTTTCAGTTACTCCTTCTACAGGAATGGACATTTCACTTACAGACTTAAACGGTGCGTTCTCTATGAACCTACCAACGAACGAAAACTACGACATTACGCCGAACAAAAACGACGACCACCTCAACGGGGTATCCACTTACGATATCGTATTGATTAGTAAGCACATTTTGCAACTGGAATTATTCGATAGCCCATACAAAATGATTGCTGGTGATGTAAACAAATCTGGTGGTATCACCACTTTGGATATGGTAGACTTACGTAAAGTAATTCTTTTCATCGATGATGAATTTACTAATAATGAGAGCTGGCGTTTTGTGGATGCAAATTATGCATTCCCTAACCCAAGTAATCCTTTCGAGGAAATTTTCCCAGAGTCTTACCCAATCAACGAATTGGTGAACGACATGACGAACCTGGATTTCGTAGCTGTAAAAGTTGGAGACGTAAACGGTAGCGCAGAAACGAATGGTTTCGTTGGCGATGCAGACTCTCGTACCAATGGTACACTCGAAATGGAAATCAACGATGCTAAATTGACTGCTGGTCAAACGCAGACCATAGACGTGACTGCACGTGACTTTGATAACCTTTTGGGTTACCAGTTCACAATGGCCTTCGAAGGGTTCGAGATTATGGATGTTATTCCTGGCGAATTGACGACTTTGACGGCTGCTAATTTCGGTATGCAACGTTTACAAGAAGGTATGTTGACAACAAGTTGGAATAGTACAGATGCCGTTAGTCTTGCTGACGGAGCAGTATTGTTTTCTCTTGAAGTGAAAGCGACCTCGGATGTGAATCTAAGTGATGCTTTACGTGCTTCTTCTCGCTACACAGCTGCTGAAGCTTACCTTGAAAAAGGAGCTGTAGTTGAATTGTTAGACGTGAACTTTACTTTCCGTAATGACAATGGTACAACAGTTGCCAACCAATTCGAATTATACCAAAACCGTCCAAATCCATTTAAGGATGAAACAGTAATTGGTTTCGAATTGCCACAAGCGGGTAATGTAGCATTGAAAGTATACGACATTTCTGGAAGAATTTTGACGGAAGTGAAAGGCGCTTACCACAAAGGCTACAATGAAGTAAGTATCAACCGATCTGATTTACCAGGTGCGGGCGTACTGTACTACGAACTAACTACAGCTAATAATTCTGCAGTTAGAAAGATGACGATAATTGAGTAGGGATAGAACTGGGAACAACCTGATCTTTCAAGAAAAGGTTGTTCCTCTTTTTTCTACTTTTTAATAAGAAAGAAATGGTTTTAGTTCTATTTGAAGAAGTGGATGGGATAGATAAGGCGATGAGGTAGATGAGGTTTTCCCTAAGTACGTAATATTACGAATAATGGGCACCTCATCCACCCCATCTACCTTATCCACCTCATCTACCAACCCAATGTGACGATAACCAAAGAATTAATAGAAAAGGTTTGGAACGCCGAAAAGGCCGCGGGTAACATGCGCCCTTTTTGGCACTTTTTCTTTTCTAGTGGAAACCTTAATAATATTGAATCTAAAAAAATAAAAATAGTTTTCGTTTTACGGAAATTGTAAAGACGCTGTTCTGGGACTAATTATTGAAATCAGTTCCTTGGAATTTTTGTCCCCTTCAGGTGAAAACCGGAAGGGGATTTTTTATGGTTTGTAACTACGTACAGCTTCTCAAAAAGAGAAATGATAAATTAGTATTAATTAGATCTTGGAAGTAAATGAGAAAATGAGGGGTTTCGAAGAGGGTAATGAAATACATTTCGGCGAAAAATCGCTATGGTTTAACACAATTAGCCTATAAATTATAAACAGCGAGCCACTTATATGAAATATATTTGTACTTTTAAATCTCCAATTTATTGCCAAATGAAAGTTATGGATAACTTCGGATCAGATTTTCCGAAGATAGTGCAATATGGATTCCCCACTTAAAACGTTTAAAACCAAGTCTTTAAGACGGAAGAGGTTCTCAGAAAGTATCCCAATAGACATAGTGAAAACGATTTAAAACACATTGACAGATGATAAGAAAATTACTCAGTTTAGCCATTATTTTGGTTCAATTAACTACCCTTGACGCCCAAAATGTCATTAAAGGTCTTGTTTCCGATGTATCTAATAGTGATGCAATTATTGGTGCAACACTCATTATTAAAGGAACAACAGAAGGTGTTGTAACAGATTGGGATGGTACTTTTGAACTCCGAACTGATACTCCTTTGCCTTTTGACTTGGAAGTATCTTATATCGGTTACACGACTAAAATAATTAATGTTGCTTCTGATAAAAGATTAGAAATCGGTCTGGAAGAAGATGTGGTAACGATTGATGGGGTAGAAGTAAAAGCAAGTAGGATCTCTGATAAACAAAAAGAATCGCCACTTACCATAGAAGCACTGGATAACATCGCCATCAAGGAAACACCTGCCGCTGATTTTTATGATGGATTAGGGGCGTTGAAAGGGGTTGATTTAACGGCGGCCAGTTTGGGTTTCAAAGTGGTGAATACTCGTGGTTTTAATAGTACCAGTCCCGTTCGTTCTTTACAGATTATAGATGGTGTTGATAACCAAGCTCCTGGTTTGAATTTCTCTCTTGGTAATTTTTTAGGTTCCTCTGAATTAGATATAAATAAGGTTGAATTGGTCGTTGGAGCAAGTTCTGCTTTCTACGGACCAAATGCTTTTAATGGGGTAATCAGTATGGAAACCAAAGATCCTTTTTTCCATGAAGGACTTTCTGCAATGGTGAAAGTAGGGGAGCGAAATATGCTAAAAACTGCGATCCGTTGGGCAGATGTAGTTAACAATAAAGAGGCTCATCCTTTTTTCGCTTATAAGCTGAACTTTGAATATTTACAAGCTGATGACTGGGTAGCTAATAATTTTGATCCTGTAGATGGAACAGAGATTCCCGTAGATAACCCTGGACGTGTAGATGGCGTTAATATTTATGGAGATGAATATCAAAGAGGAAATGATTTTTCTGATTTGCCATTAAGTGACCCAACCGGCTTGCTTGATGTTTGGCACCGAACAGGATATAAAGAGGAGGATTTAGTTGACTATGATACTCGAAATTATAAAGCAAATGCAGCACTGCACTTTCGCTTGTCCCCTTCTAAAAGAGAGCAATCTCCAGAGTTGATTTTAGCAACAAGTTATGGTTCTGGAACAACGGTATATCAAGGAGATAATCGCTTTAGTTTAAAAGGAATTACCTTTTTACAAAATAAGGTAGAGTTTAGAAAAAAGAATAAGTTTTTCCTAAGAGCTTATAGCACGCAAACCACAGCGGGAGATTCTTACGATCCTTATTTTACGGCCTTGCAATTGCAAGAAAACTCAAAAGGGAATACCGAATGGTCTAAGGATTATGCAGCTTATTGGCAGGACAACATCGTACCTCAAGTATTAGAAAGTGATTTTCCTAAGTTGGTAATATTGCGTGATGATGAAGGGAACATACTGTTTGATCCGGAAACTGGAGCAGTACTCACAGATTTCGATGTTGATGGTGCCAATCAATGGATCACAGATAATAATTCCCTACTTACGCAGTGGCATAACGAATCAGCGGCCTTTGCAGATGGAGGGGCACAAACAGCGTCTTCACAAGCTGTGCCGTATTTTGCTCCTGGTACAGATAGGTTTGATGCTGAATTTGATGAAATAACAGGAGAATTACGGGGGCAAGGAGGAACTAAGTTCTTTGACCAATCAGCTTTGTATCACATTCATGGAGAGTATGTTTTTACACCAACTTGGATGGATAAAATAACAGTGGGTTCTAACGCGCGTTGGTACAGACCGGAATCAAGAGGAACCGTTTTCTCTGATACTACAGGGAATGTAATTAAGAATTCAGAGATTGGGTTTTATACAGGAGTTGAGAAATCTTTATATGAAAATAAAATTAAATTGCAAGGGGCGCTGCGTGCAGATAAGAATCAAAACTTTGATTGGTTGTTGTCTCCAGCAGGTTCAATCGTCTATACGCCTTCACCAAATAATTTCTTTCGTGCTTCTTTCTCTTCTGCTATCCGTAATCCAACGCTTTCTGATCAGTACCTATATTTAGACGTAGGGCGAGCTATTCTTTCTGGAAACTTAGATGGCGTACAAAATTTGGTAACCATAGAATCAGTAAGTGACTTTTTTGGTGCTGCGATACCAAACCCGGCGCTATTGGATAGTTTTGATATAGGGGCTGTAAGGCCAGAAAAAGTGAAAACTTTTGAGTTTGGTGTTAGAACGACACTGTTTGAGAAACTATATGTGGATGCAGGTTACTACTATAGCATTTATGATGACTTTTTAGGGTTTAAAATTGGGATCGATTTAGAATACGATATTGACAATGGGCCACTGACGATTCAAGAATTACAGCCTTTCCGATATGCCGCCAACTCTGACAACCGAGTAACCACTCAAGGACTCGCCATTGGCTTGAATTATTATGTTGGAAAAAAGTATTCTATACAAGGGAACTACTCTTGGAATAAACTCAACAAGACTTTTGCGGATGACCCTATCATCCCTGCATTTAATACGCCAGAGCATAAATTTAACATTGGTTTTGGTGGTCGAAAGCTTAAACTGCCCTTTGGGCCACGTAAAAATGATTTTAGCTTTAATGTCAATTACAAGTGGATAGAAGGATTCTTATTCGAGGGATCGCCTCAATTTACAGGAGATATTCCGACCTATGATATGCTCGATGCTCAGGTGAGTTACAAATTTACGAAGCTGAATACAACACTAAAAATTGGAGCATCTAACGTACTTAACAACAAACGGTTTCAAACTTATGGAGGCCCACGTATAGGACGGCTGGCTTATGTTTCTCTGACTTATGAGCCGAAGTAAAAGAATATGAAGTTTTAACTACCTCAAGAGTTTATAACAGCAACATTACAAATGAATTTCTTCGGCACAGTCAATTGAAATTGACTATGCCTTAGCCTTATATTAATAATTAACAATTGCAAAATTAAATCAATTAAATCACTCATTATGAAAAGGATCATTACATTTTTTATTTTATTACTATGTACGCTGTCTGTACAGTGGGCCGAGGCTCAGGACAGATACGTAGATGAACTCTTCACAGAGGTATCGGTAACCCCAAATGTCGTCTATGGTGGAAACGGAACACTTTTGTTTTTTGCTCAAACAATGGGAGACATTACTTATCAAGAGCTAATGATGGACATTTACGAGCCAGTAGGAGATACTGAAACAGAGCGTCCATTAGTATTAGTCTTTCACAATGGTAACTTTCTACCACCAGTAACGAATGGACAAATTTCAGGATTGAGAACAGATTCTTCTGCCGTTGAAATTTGTAAACAATTGGCACGTCGTGGATTTACTGCCGCTTCTGTTTCTTACCGTTTGGGATGGAACCCATTGGCGGATACTCAGCCAGAGCGTGCGCTTGGATTGATTCAGGCGGCTTACCGTGGAGTACAAGATGGACGTACTGCTATTCGTTTTTTCAATAAAACATACGAGGAAGACGGAAATCCATATAGCATTGACCCAAACAAAATTACGGTATGGGGCAACGGAACAGGTGGATACTTAGTGCTAGGACTTACAGGTTTGTCTTTCTACGATGAAATTCCTGGAGCTGAAAACCCTGCCGGAAAATTCTTGTTAGATTTGAATGGCGATATGGTTCCTGAAACACCAATGGTTCGACAAGAATTTCATGGAGACATTAATGGAGAGGTAACCACTGTTGTTCCGATGGGCGGCGGTTTCGGTTTGATGGAAGGAGATACTTCTAACTATGCCAACCATGTTGGATACAGCAACGAACATCACCTGAGTATCAATGTTGGAGGTGCTTTAGGAGATATTTCTTGGTTGAATGATAACATGATCCCAATGATCTCTGTTCAGTCTCCATTTGATCAGTTCGCTCCTTATGATGATGATATCCTTAAGGTACCAACTACTGGTGACCCAATCGTACAGGTACAAGGTGCTCAGAAAATTGGTGAATGG
This sequence comes from uncultured Saprospiraceae bacterium, assembly GCA_964508085.1. Classification (GTDB taxonomy): domain Bacteria; phylum Bacteroidota; class Bacteroidia; order Chitinophagales; family Saprospiraceae; genus CALGLS01. The sequence goes on from CAZDTI010000103.1 coordinate 13,829, forward strand.
TTAGAAAGTTCTGGAACAAACCAGCAGTGGAAAGACTATGGTTTTACCGATGCAGTAACAATGGAAGCAATGACGAATTCTACTGTTTCTGGTGGTCACGATTACTTTGAAGGTGTTTACCCACTATTCAATCCTATCAATTCTAATGGTTTCGACGAAGGTGTTGTTGTCAACTGGTGGGAGCCAACAGATCCAACTCCACTAACAAGCCCTTGTATGGGAGCTCCGTGGAATATGTGCCCACACCCAGATGGAGGTACGTTCCATGATCAAGGCTTAGCACTTAACGAAAACATGTCTGCTGCAAAATCAAAAGCGAACATTGCAAAGGTGATGGATTATTTCATTCCAAGAGCTTGTATGGCACTCGGTATGCAATGTGAAGGCATCAACGCAAGTACCCAAGAAGCACTCCTAGACGAATCACTAGTCGAAATGATGCCTAACCCTGCTAGCGATTTAGTAACCGTAAAAACAGCGAACAACGCAATGATTCAATCCTTAGAATTGTACACCATTGATGGTCGTTTGATCTCTTCGAATACTAACGTAAATAACAGCCAAGCAGAAGTTCAGGTGAACAACCAGACAACTGGAATGTATATCGTGAAAATTTACTTGGAAGAAGGCGTTGTAGCTAAGAAATTATCTGTTAAGTAATTTCATAGGTATTACTTGTTTTATTTTAACAAAACACCTCAAATCCTATGATGGATTTGAGGTGTTTCGTTTTTGCTGCTGATAGAACATAAGGTTGTAATCAATTAAACACTGATTGTACCTTTTTTTATAAAAAGAACTCACTTTTAGCTATCTTTGATAGCCTATAAATAGAATGAAAAAAATAATTCTAACTACCTGCTGGATATTTTTAAGTATCGTTTCTTCATTCGCTCACGGAGATGTCCATGAAAAAATCCTTTCCTTATCGAAGGAGATAAAGATTCATCCAGATTCCGCCCTGTTGTATTTGAGAAGAGGAGAATTATATCACCAGGATGAACAGTACAAAAAAGCCATCAAAGATTTTAGAGCGGGTAGAAGAAGAGGCTTGAAAACAAATCGCTTGTACATTGCTTCTGCAAAAAGTTATTACAAACAGGAAAAGTACAGCAGAGCACTGCGGATATTGAAGCGGGTATTAAAAAAAGAGCCACTACAGATACGGGCATTGCGGTTGAAAGGAAACGTATTGTTAGCTAAAAAGAAACCCTGTAAGGCGATCAGACCTTTTGAACTGGTCATCGAAAATGTGGAAGAACGCCTAGTAGAAAATTATCTGGAAGCTGCAAAAGCCTGTGGGCAATGCGAAGATTCCGGATCAAGAGAAAGAGCCAATAGAATATTGGAAAAAGGTATTGAGGACTTAGGGCCCTTACTTTCATTTTTTGAAAAATCGAAAGAGCTGGCGCTAAAAGAAAAAAAATATCAAGAAGCAATTACACAACAATCTGCAATTATAAAATATACTATCCGAAAGGAAAAGCCTTACTTCGAAAGAGCATTGTTATACATTACAGCTGCCGAATTCGAAAAAGCCAATACCGATCTTAAGACGTCCCAAAGTCTACTGAACCAACTACCGATTAGATTTCAAAAGATGGAAGCCATGCAACAACTCCGACAACAATTGGAGGAGGCCTTTCTACTCTTGAATACAAAACAACCTCATAACTAATCATATTTCCATCAGGAAAAATTAAATAAATTTCTCAGTAATGACTTCGCCTAAATGGGGGAGTTATTAATACTTGTAATCCTTCAAGGATACTAATGCCGAACGACTTGGCGAATGGTACTAGCTTCTTGCATATTGAATCAAGTTTTGCAGTTTTTTTGGCAAGAGTTGGAAAAATGAAAGCCACGAATGCACTAATTAGTCGTACCAAGATGCGGATTCCGCACGCAGAGGGCACAGAGCGAACGCGCGAAAAATTACGTTTGCTCTGCGTTCTCTGCGCCCTCTGCGTGATGAAAAATCTTATGTTACTGGCTTTACCAGTTTAGCCTTATACAAAATGAAAATCTTACTAATATGAATTACCTTTCTTCCTTTATCTTTTGCCTTATGCTCTTTAGCATGGGAGCTAGCGCACAGACCACAACTTTTATTTATTTTGAAAGCCAATGGAAATATTACGACCAAGGAAATGAACCAGCTTTACAGTCTGGACTACGATGGTATAAGACAAGTTTTAGTGATAGTAACTGGAGTAGTGGCCAGGGAGAATTGGGCTATGGCGATAATGATGAAACAACGGAATTGAATGATAATGCGACCACCATCTATATGCGAAAACGATTTTTTGTTACGGATGCCAGTGATTTTGAAAATCTTCAAATAGAATTGCTGTATGACGATGGCGCAGTTCTTTACATCAATGGTACTGAGGTGAAAAGGATTAACATGCCATCGGGCAGTATCAACTATGGAACGTATACGCCATCGGATGATGGAGATAATGAAATGGTCTCCTTCTCGATTCCCAGTAGCCAACTCGTCGATGGCTATAACCTGATCGCTGTCGAAATGCATCAAAGAAATAGCTCCAGCTCCGATCTTAGTTTCGACCTAAAACTAAAAGGGACTGAAGGTAACGCTTCAGGTGGAAGTGGTGGATCAACCACTACTCGAAATATAGTGCGCGGGCCCTATCTCCAAAAGGCAACCAGTAGAAGTATTGTTGTAAAATGGAAGACGGACTACAATAATGCTTCGATTATAAAATATGGTACTAGCCCAAATAACTTAAATCGAACCAAATCAAATAATACAGAAAAGAAGGATCACGAGTTGGAAATCACCGGACTTTCTCCAAATACAAAATACTATTATAGCATAGAGCATACTTATTCTTCCAATGTGAATTTGAATAGCGACCTGTATTTTAAAACGCACCCGGAAATAGGGGCGCCTCAACCGCTTCATGCCTGGGTTCTTGGAGATTGTGGCACAAAAGACTCCAGACAACGAAGAGTTCGTGATGGTTTTATGAATTTCAATGACGGAGCAGAACTGGATATGATCTTATTATTGGGAGACAACGCCTACAAAGATGGAAAACAATATGAATATCAGGATGCAATCTTCGAAGACATGTACGAAGAGACTTTGAAGAATACAACCGCCTGGTCTACTTTCGGAAATCACGATTCTCATGATGCGAGTAGCAGTAGCCAAACGGGAACTTATTATGATATTTTCACTTTCCCAAAGCAAGGGGAATCAGGTGGAGTTGCATCTGGAACTGAAGCGTATTATTCTTTTGATTATGGCAATATTCATTTTATCGTTTTAGATTCTGAAGGAAGTGGCAGAGATGATGATGATCCGATGTACGAATGGTGTGAAAATGACATACAAAATACCTTAGCCGATTGGATCATAGCATTTTGGCACCATCCCCCTTATTCCAAAGGTTCTCATGATTCTGATGACGAATCTCAGTTGCGTGACATGAGAGAAGTTTTCGTCCCAATGCTGGAAGAGAATGGAGTAGATCTTGTTCTCGGAGGACACAGTCATTCTTATGAACGTTCCTATTTATTAAATGGTCATTATGGCAAGTCCTATACCTTTGATGAAGATGACCACACCGTAGGAAGTAAAGGTTTTGGGAATGGAAAGAAAAATGGAGATGGCGCTTACAAAAAGGAAGTAACAGGAAGTAAGGCCGGGGATGGAGCGGTTTACATTGTAGCAGGATCTTCTGGTAAAAGATCAGATGGTGATCTGGATCATGATGCGATGTATGTCGGATTGGATGAACTCGGAAGTTGTTTGTTAGAAGTGGAAGGAAATGAATTGAATTTGAAATTTATAAATGACGAGGGAGTAGTAGAAGATTACTTTACCTTGGAAAAAGAAATTAATTCAAGCCCTTCAGGAGGAGGTAGTAATAATGGAGGTGGTAGCCCACCGAATACGACAACTCCTAATTGTGATGATATTGTTATTATTGGTGAAAATGATGGTGTTTTTGTTGATGGTACAGGAGATGCGCCTAAAGTAATTGTCGAGGTTTACAACGTCGCTTGGAATCCGGTCTATAGTTGTGTTGAAAACTGTGATGCCCCTACTTCATTTATTCCACTCTCAGAGGGTATTTATAATGTCAGTGTTAAATACTTTATGGCTGATTATGGTTGGATTTGCCAGAAAACAGAAACCGTAGAAGTTTCAGGAGGATATAGCAATGCTTCGTGTGATATCAGCGTTTGGGCGGAAGGTGACGATATTAAAATTAATGGTTACAACGCCGCTAACCGAATCGTGAAAGTCTTTAATGAAAATTGGGAAGAAGTAGTAGACTGTCTTAATAATTGTGACAGCTATGAAGAAATCAGCAACTTTGCGGATGGAGAATATTATGTCCGCCTATTGGGCTATGATGCCAATTGGACACCGATTTGTGAATACTCGGATTATGTGACCATTGGCTCGGGATCGAACTTGTTGGGGAATGGGCAAGCTAGTCACCTTTCTTTACAAGCGACAAAGAGCAACAAATCAACAAGGCTTCAATGGGTGACAAATACAGATTTTAAAAACCATTTCTTTGAATTGGAACGCTCTACCAATGGCCTTGAATTTGAAGTTGTTCGACGGTTTGAAAGTGAAAGTGATACAGAAGAATACTACAATTACAACGGATTAGACCTCAGCCCGAAAGAAGGCATTAACTACTATCGAATCAAGCAAGTTTACCACAACGGAGATTATCGTTATTCGAATACTCGACATCTTGAGTTTCCAAAAGGGAGTTCTGATAACAGCATATTTCCGAACCCCGCAAACGGAATGGCTTATCTCGACCTAAGAGCATATGCGGGTCAAAAAGCAAATATTCAATTAACTAATACACTTGGCGAAATCGTTTTTTCCCGAAAGGTAGCGTCCATTCCCGAGTACCCAATTGAATTGTCTCTTGATGGTTTGGCCTCTGGAGCTTATTTGGTTTCTGTAGGAAGGGAAGGAGAGCGGAGTTTGGTTTTTAAACTGGTGGTGGAGCGACTGTGAATTAATTGAAAATGGAGAATTGAAAATTAAGAGGACGTACCGAACGCAAGGATAAGCGCTGAGCTTATGTAATTGACCGTGCTCCTTTTGTCATTTTGAGATTTTTCAAGAACAGAATCGGTACTGTGTTTATTTTATTCTAGCTTTGCGAACTCCGTGGGTGGCTCTGAGAAAAGGAAGAGCTCGTAAAGCGGTTGAGGTCTAATACCTCGGGGCTTGCCCCGAAAAAAAGGGTTCAGGGCTTGCCCTGAGGTTCATACCCTTGATTCTTGTGGATATTAAAGACAGCTCTTATGCTGGGGAGACAAGCCTGTGTGAGCAATCCGCATATTGGTACGAAAATTACCTCTGGGGTTTTCCAACTATTACAAAAATCGCAAGACTTGATTCATTAGCCGAGACCATAGCGAGTCGGAACCCCTGTCATTCCGAGCGTCGAGGAAAGCAGGCGCGTCCCTTTTCATATCCCTCCAAGGCACCATTCCCCCTCCTTTTTCCGTTAAGTTTAAGGCTTAATTACTTAATCCCCCTACTCAATCCATGAAAATTCCATGGACAGCTCAGAAAAAATGCCGATTTTCGCGGGATAATTCAAACTAGAACAAGGAAAAGAGAAAGATGAAACAAATATTACAATTACTCTTCAGTATTATCATTTTTACCACAGGACAGTTGTCGGCTCAGGACCAGTTAGAAGTACAGCGTTGTGCAGACATTGACCGATCAGTTCCGATAAAAAATATCTTTATAGACCGTGACAACAATAAATGGGTTGCTGATGGGCAAGGGCTTTTCTTGGCGCAAAGCCCCGATTTCGCTAAAACCATTGATGGCAAAACAGGCCAATGGAACCTACTTTCGGCTCCAGATGGGAATAGAGAATTGTATTTTCCAAAAGCGCAGTTAGAGGAAATAATCGGAATGGACGTGAGTCAGATAACCTGTGCGAGTATAAACAAGAAAAAAGAATTATGGATTGGAACAGCTGACAAAGGCTTATTTCACTTAAATACCAAAAAGGGTTTGAGCCTTCTTAAAAATCTAAATAGCGGCAATTCAAAACTTCGATCCAATACCATTCAATCTATTTTTATTACAAAAGAAGGGGCCTTACTGGCAGCTACAGATAATGGTCTGTTATCTAAAAATGGGAGTAAAGAAAGTTTGTTTTCCAAAGGCTACAATTTTACAGCCATTGCAAACAACAAAGGAACTATTTGGGTCATTGCAGATGATGAAGTTTTGGAAATGGGAAAGAAGGGAGATCTTTTTGAAACAGAATTTGATGAGCGAATGTTCGATGGAAAACCAGTAGATATAGATTTTGACCGGAAGGGCAATTTGTGGATTGCATCAGAAGTAGTCGTACGTTATCACTTCGAATCAGAAACCTTTGATTTTTTCGGTCCAGCAGAAGATTTTACTTCTCAGTCAGTGAAATGTATTGCTGCCGATTCAGATGGAGCTCTTTGGGTTGGAACTCAGAATAAGGGTGTTTTTTATATTGGAAAATCTTCTTCCTTAAATGGTGTGGTGCAGGTAACAGAATATTTGGATTGTACCAACGGAGCAAAGAATGCTGCACTGGAAGTCAGAGCCTCCGGAGGCGAACCACCTTATACCTATCAATGGAATCAAGGACTGGTAGGGGAGACGCCAAATAATTTAGGTCCAGGTACCTATGCGGTAACAATTACAGATCAGAAAGGGAAAAAAGCAACTGCAGAAGTCACGATAAAAGAATCCAAATTTACAGTAGCAGTTCGTCAGGTGAAGGAAGCTGCATTGGGTGGAGGAAAAGATGGTTCGGCTACCGTAGAAATCAATGGAGGTAGTGGAACATTCACTTATATTTGGGATAGTGGAGAAACGACAGCAACTGCATTACAGCTGGCGGCTGGTGAGCATAGCGTTACTATCTCAGAGACGAATGGTTGTGTTACTTCGGCAACCGTAACCATCAAAGAAAAGCTAGGAGAACTTTCCGTTAACTTAGAACAGACTGAAGCCATTGTTTGTGCAGGAAATAAAAATGGAGCCTTGAAAGCAACGGTTAGCGGAGGGCAGGCTCCTTATCAATATCAATGGATGGGAGCTGCTGGTTTCACAGAGGCAGCAACAAACTTGGGAGCGGGAAATTACAAAGTAGTAGTAACTGACTCTAACAATAATACTACAGTTGGCGAGGTGGTCATTAATGAACCTAAGAATTTGACTGGAACTGCAAAAGTAAAATCTCCAGCTACTGCTAATAACGCTGATGGGAAAGCAACAGTGAAAGGAGCAGGAGGCACCGGGAAGAAGTACCAATACAAATGGGATACTGGAGAAACAGGAGCAACGGCTTCCAAGCTAGCGCTAGGTCAACATATCGTTACCATTACAGATGAGAAAGGTTGTACGGTTACTACTACTGTTGAGATTACAGAAGATATTTTGCCTCTTAGTCTTAGCTTGGAAAGTTCAAATCCTATTAAGTGTGTTGGGGATAATACAGGAGGATTGAAAGCTGAAGTGAGTGGAGGTAAATCGCCATTTACCTATCAATGGAGTAGTGGAGGTTCAACAGGCGAATCGGCTTCTAACTTATCCGCCGGTGATTATAGCCTCACCATCACAGATGCTTCCGGTACTACGGCAATTGCTAATACAAAAATAAAAGCACCTGATCCACTTGAAATTACACTAAAAGTACAAGCCTCAGCTACCACTAATAACTCAGATGGAAAAGCCAGCGCTAAGGTGAAAGGAGGGACTGGGAAATACAGTTATGCCTGGGATAGCAACGAAACTACAGCAAAAGCATCTAAACTAGCTCCTGGAAATCATCAACTAGTAGTAACAGATGGAAATGGTTGCACGGCTACAGCTAACATTGAAATTACAGAAGA
>CAZDTI010000104.1:0-8002 GCA_964508085.1 uncultured Saprospiraceae bacterium
ATCCTAAATCCTAAACCCTCAACCCTCAACCCTCAACCCCATTCCCCATCCACCCCAAACCCACCACCATTCACCCCAAAGTACTGATAATCAGCCCTCAAGGCTAGCCCTTCATCCCTTCTCCCCATAACTTATGTGTTTCTAGCTTACCTTTGAAATATCAATTTTCTAATAGCTAAAAGCAAAAATAAAATATCATGAAACGTAGTATTATCTTATCCATCATCATCATTAGCACCTTCTTTTTTTGCAGAGAACTTTCAGAAATTATCTCCTGGTTTGACCTCTCTTTTCCAAGTAAAACGATCAGAGCTAATATCATTTGGAGCATTATTTTATTGATCGTTCTAATGGTTTCGGCAATGCTTTATGGCTATCGAAACACCCTTGCTTCGCTAGGACTCGACAAAAATAGCTTTCCCAGTTTTGTATATGGATTTATGTTCACATTGCCTATGATTTTGGGCTATGCAGTCATCGGTGAGATGCAAACAGATTGGCTTATAAGCAGCAGTATCTTTACGGTCTTTTTTTGGGCGGCAATGGAAGAAGTTCTTTTTCGGGGTTTCCTTTTTGGACAACTTTTTCAAAAAGCTAAATGGGGTTTTCTTCCCGCTGTTTTATTGAATGCCATTGTCTTCGGTTTAGGACATCTTTATCAAGGTAACGGTTTTGGACAAACAATAGGTATCTTCGCGATTACGCTAATTGGTGCGATTTGGTTCAGTTGGATTTACATCGAATGGGAAAGCAATTTATGGGTTGTTATTTCACTGCATTTCTTTATGAATTTAAGTTGGAAATTATTTTCAGTAGGGGAGACAGCACTTGGTGGCGGGGGAGCTAATCTTTTCCGTGTCTGTACCATTATTCTCGCCATTCTACTTACAATAATCTATAGAAAGCAAAAAGGCCACTTCCGTGTAAATCGAGAAAATATTTTTTCTCAATCTAAAATGAAATCATCCATGAAAATAACCAAATCAAAAGGCGTACAATTAGCCATTAATATCTTTTTATTGCTTTCTATAAATTGCGCGGTTTTAGCCCAAACAACCATTTCCGGAACATTGTATTCCAACAGTACAAATACGGAAACGGCTAAACTAGCCTATGCCAATATCGGGATACTCCACACTAGCCTTGGTACAGTCTCTGATGAAAAGGGTAATTTTACCCTTTATCTAAAAGAAGCACAACAAGCTACCGATACGCTTCGCATCTCACTCATTGGATATAAGTCCCAATCTTTTCGTCTCAGCGAAATCACAGATTCTTTGGAAGTATATCTAGAAAAAGAAATATTCGAATTAGCTGAAGTCATCGTTAAGCCGAAATTTTCTAACACTAAGATTACAGGTCGCCAAAAAGCAAATGGCAGAATGGGCGTCAACTTTTCCCTCAGTAAAAGACCACGGCAAAATCTAGGTGCCGAAATCGGAAAGAAGTTCAAAGTGAAAAAAAGAAAAACCAATCAAGTAGAATCCCTTCGTTTTTATATCCGATCCAATGACTTTGAAGAAGTAAAATTTCGTCTGTTATTCTACAAAGTGAAAAGAGGAAAACCAGGAAAGTACCTGACAGACCAAGACATCATAATCACGGTAAAGAACAAAAAAACAGGCTGGGTAGAAGTAGATCTCAGGCAATACGATATTATTACAAACAAGAGTTTTATCGCTACGCTGCAATGGATTGATGCCTCTGAAGATGGTAGAAGCCTTTCTATGCCTATCAAATTACCCATATTTGGTAGCCATCATTACTATAAGTATGGCAGTCAAGCAAAATGGAAGCACTTCCGAAATATGTCGGCAACAATGAATGTAACCCTAGCCTACTAGAAAGTTGAAATAATCTTCCCTATCTTCACCCTCAAATACACTATACTACACACACCATTCACAAACCCCACTTCAGACTCTGGAGGAGTCGAACCACCATTTACCCCGACTTGAAAGTCGGAGAGCGGGGAGCACGGAGCAGAGAGAGCGGCAGAAAACCACAACAAAAGAAAAAATGAATCTAAAAGTTAAAAACTATATAATTTGGCCTCTCCTCATCATACTTGCCATAGGCGTAGGTCTATATCCATTAGCTTACCTTTTCGGAGACATGTCAGGAGGACTATTGGCATCAAAGCCCCAAGCGGTTCTTGAAAACAGCCTCTGGAATTTTGGCTTCTATAGTCACATTATGCTTGGTGGTCTGGCTCTCATAATTGGCTGGCTCCAATTTATAGAAAAACTAAGAAAAACGCGAATCGATCTGCATCGAAAAATTGGATACACCTATGTTATAAGTGTACTATTGTCTGGATTCGCTGGCTTGTTCATATCCTTCTACGTCACTGGTGCATGGCATACTAAGCTAGGTTTTTTCCTCCTGGCCGTCTTTTGGCTATGGACTACCATAATGGCCGTCAGAGCCATTCGTGAAAAAAATATCACAAGTCATCAATACTGGATGATGCGCAGCTATGCCCTAACACTAGCCGCCGTAACCCTAAGACTCTGGCTTCCCTTTTTCATTGGATTGCTAGGTTGGTCGTTCTCGGAAAGCTACAAGTTCGCCGCATGGCTCTGCTGGCTCCCCAACCTATTCCTGATGGAGCTTTACATTTGTCAAAAAACAAATTCAAAATAAAAAATTCCGAAGAAGCCACTGAATGAAACAAACGCTCTCACAATCATCACAAACCATACTTCAGATTCTGGAGGAGTCAAACCACCATTAACCCCGACATGAAAGTCGAGGCATACCCAAACCATGACAAACAAACTCAAACTAGCCCTAGCCCAAATCGCCCCCATCTGGCTCCAAAAAGAAGCCACACTCCAAAAAATAAAGACCCATGTCCACCAAGCTGCCGACCAAAACTGTGAGCTCATCATCTTCGGCGAAGGCCTACTCCCAGGCTACCCTTTCTGGCTTACGCTAACGCATGGCTCCGAATTTGAATCCCAAGTCCAAAAAGAAATCCATGCACACTATATGAGAAATGCCGTACAAATAGAAGCTGGTGACCTGGACGAAGTCTGCGCTATTGCGAAAGAAAGAAAAATTGCTATTTATCTCGGTATCATTGAACGGCCAGCCGACCGCGGTGGCCACAGCCTCTATTGTTCTCTGGTATATATCAATGAAAATGGAGAAGTAAAATCAGTCCATCGAAAGCTCCAGCCCACCTATGAAGAACGGCTTACTTGGTCTCCCGGTGATGGTAACGGATTACAGGTACATCCTCTAAAAAGCTTTCATGTCGGAGGTCTTAATTGCTGGGAAAACTGGATGCCGCTTCCCCGAACCGCACTTTATGGCCTAGGCGAAAATCTCCACATTGCGGTCTGGCCTGGTAGTGTTCGAAACACCGAAGACATCACCCGATTCATTGCCAAAGAATCTCGAAGTTTCGTCGTCTCCGTGTCTAGTCTAATGCGCCGAAGTGATTTTCCAAAAAGCACCCCGCATTTAGATAAAATCCTTGAAAATGCTCCCGATATCCTCGCAAATGGCGGCTCTTGCGTAGCTGGTCCCGATGGCCAATGGCTACTCCCTCCGGTCCCAAACAAAGAAGGTCTCCTTACCGCAACTATTGACATAAATAAAGTCCTGGAAGAACGCCAAAACTTCGACCCCACAGGCCACTACTCCCGCCCCGACATCACCCAGCTTACTATAAATACAGAAAGACAATCTATTCTAAAAATAAGAAAAGAAGACAGATAAAGACAGATAAAGACAGATAAAGACAGATAAAGACAATCATAAGTTATAAAACTACAAAAAACACCTACAGCACTATCCACGTCATCCAGTCATCCCACGTCATCCACATCATCTCACGTCATCCCACATCATCCAGTCATCCCACGTCATCCACGTCATCCCACATCATCCACATCATCCACGTCATCCACGTCAGACTCTGGAGGAGTCGAACCACCATTTACCCCGACTTGAAAGTCGGGGCGGCAGAGCAGCAGCAGCCATGAAAGCCAAGAAGACGCTCGCCGAGCAAGTCACCAAACCCACACTGGACAATAAGAATGATCTCTAAGAATTAATAGTAGTTGTTACAGTAGGTGATAAATTCTAGCGTCTCTACTCTTAAGGAAAAGGATTGCTCTCGAAAGAAGAGTGATCCTTTTTCGTTTTAAATTGTCTGAATACAATCAAATTCACCTTTGTTAAAACTATACCCTTTCCCATTTGTTTTGTACTTTTGAATTACAAAATTTTTAGTGTTTTTTATACACTAAGAAATTAATAAATCGCTCAAAAACAATTAGTAATGCGTAACTTATTCTATCTTTTGTTCATGCTATCTTTTTTTACTTCCTGTGGCTCTGACGAAGAAACTACAGGAGATGGTGAAGGCGGCGGCATTACATCTGCTTCCCTTAGCGTTAGTGATTTCACAACAGAAGAAGGGGAAGACGATAAAAATGTTTTCATCCAGGTGAAAATGGCCTTCACTGGAGATCTTGATGGAGAGGTTACTACAACCGTAAATACGGTAGATGGAACAGCAACAGCTGGAGAGGATTACGAGGCCGTAGTTGGAGCAGTCCTTACTTTCTCCTCTTCTGTAACCGAACAGGAAATTAAAATCAAAATTATAGGAGATACTGAAGTTGAAGCGAATGAGACTTTCACCTTAGAGCTCACTAATGCCTCTGGAGCAACTATAAGCAAAGGGAGTGGTACCATCACAATAAATAATGACGACAATGAGGGGGGGGCTATTTACATCCCTGGAGAAGGCTATATCTCTGCAGATAACTATCCCGGAATGACATTGTTATGGGCGGATGAATTTGAAGGAACTGCAGTGAACGAAAGTGACTGGACCTTCGAAATAGGTAATGGAAATAATGGTTGGGGAAATCAGGAATTAGAATTTTACAGAAAGGAAAACGCAAGTATCGAAGATGGCAATCTGGTTATTACTGCCAAGGAAGAAAACATCAGTGGATTGAATTATACTTCTACCCGAATGATTACTAAAGGAAAATTCGACTTCAAATATGGTCGAGTGGACATTCGTGCGGTAATGCCATACGGACAAGGAATCTGGCCTGCATTGTGGATGTTGGGAGCTGATATCTCAACTGTTGGTTGGCCTAGATGTGGAGAAATTGACATCATGGAAATGGTTGGTGGAGCCGAAGATAATGTAACCCACGGAACCATTCATTTTGCCAATAGCAATAACAACCATGAATTTCACGGTGGAGAAAAAGCCATTGCTGGAAAACTAGCTGATGAGTTTCATGTCTATTCCATTATTTGGACAGAGAATGAAATCAGATGGTTGTTAGATGATGAGCAATTTCACATTGAATCCTTAGCTCCAGCGAATCGCGATGAATTAAAAAACAATCATTTCTTGATTTTCAATGTAGCTGTAGGTGGACTATGGCCGGGCTCACCAGATGCAACAACAGTATTCCCGCAAAGAATGGTTGTAGATTATGTGCGGGTGTTTCAGTAAATGATCATATTCTTCAAAACATAAAGAAAAAGAACATAGCTCTGGCCGCGTTTGTAGCCAAAAAAATAGATTTTTTTTGAAGGAGCGTAGCTCCGGCAGCGTTTAAAATACCAGTGCGTGTTTCACGTTGCCAGAGCTACGCTCTTTTTAGTTAGTTTGTATTAATTGAGGTTACAAACGCTGCCGAAGCTATGCTCCTATTTTTTTAATGCAATAAGATATTCACATTTTATGACTTGCTAATGAAATTCCTAACAATAATCCTACTATTTCCATTCCTCCTCACCGCACAATCTCCCGACCACTGGGAAACCGCCGTCTATAATGATGCGCAATGGCAATATCGCATAGGAAATGACGAACCTCCTACCAATTGGATGCAAGCAAATTTTGACGATAGCCAATGGCTCACCGGAACTGGAGGAATAGGTTATGGCGATGGAGACGACAATACTATAGTCGGTAATGTATCATCCATTTACATGCGCCACGCTTTTCAATTATCAGATACCTCAATCATTGATTTTGCGGTGCTACATGCAGACTTTGACGATGCTTTTGTAGCTTACTTGAATGGGGTAGAGGTAGCTAGATCTGCGAATATAGGAACGGTTGGAACGATCCCAGCTTACAATGAAGTATTGGACTACGATCAAGAAGCCAGTTTGTATTGGGGAGGATTGCCAGAAGAATATTTGTTGTCTGGAACCAACCTTGAAAACCTAATGAAGGAAGGAACAAACGTCTTAGCAATCCATGTTCGAAATGTAGATATAAGCTCCTCTGATTTGTCCAGTAATTTCTTTTTTTCTATAGGGATTGCTGATGGTTCGCTTACTTATGGTGTGCCCCCAAATTGGTTTGTCGATCCTTTTTATATGCCACCGCCTTTTAGTACCGACCTTCCGTTGATCGTGATTAATACGACTACAACTCCTGAAATTTATGATGAGCCCAAAGTCCCTGCTCATATGGGAATTATAGACAATGGTCCAGGTATGCAAAATTCACTTGATGATCCCTTTAATCATTACGACGGAAACATCAGTATAGAAATTCGTGGCGCTTCTTCGCAAATCTTTGCCAAGAAAAACTATGGCTTTGAAACACAACTAGAAGATGGTTCTAACAATAATGTTTCCTTATTTGGAATGCCAGCAGAAAACGATTGGATATTGCATGGACCTTATTCTGATAAATCGCTTTTGCGAAATATGTTAGCCTATCACATGGGGGCAGCAACAGGTAAATACACCCCAAGAACACAGCTTTGTGAATTGGTAGTCAATAATGATTATCTGGGCGTTTACGTATTTACCGAAAGGATAAAAAGAGATGAAAACCGGGTAGATATGGCCACATTGAAGCCGGAAGACATCTCCGGTGATGAGTTGACTGGTGGCTACTTAGTCCAAATTGATCGTGACAATGAACAGATCCCTAATGATGGCTGGGAATCAGCACAACCAGATTTTAAGTTCTTTGCTTTTGACGATCCAGACTACGACGAAATTGTTCCCCAACAATTTAATTACATTAAGAATTTCATGGATGATTTTGAGGCGGATATGAATAGCTCCAATTATGCCATTCAATACTTAGACTATGTAGATGTGGATAGCTGGGTTGATTATTTCCTGATCAATGAAGTTGGAAAACATATTGATGCCTTTAAGCTTAGCTTTTTTATGCACAAGAAAAAGGACAGCAATGGCGGAAAAATACACTTCGGTCCAATTTGGGATTTTAATTTGGCATTCGGAAATTTTGATTTTACCTGTTCTCCAGATCCTGAAGGTTGGGCTTATCGTTTCAGAGGGACTTGTGATAACTGGCACCCCTTCTGGGTTCGTCGTTTGACAGAGATCCCTAATGTTAGTCATCGGATAAATTGTCGCTGGGGAGAGCTAAGAGAAGGAGCACTGCATACGGATAGTTTACTTCAGTTTATTGATGAAAACATATTGTTATTGGGAGAAGCTTCGGAACGTAATTTCGACCGTTGGCCAGTTCTAGGTGAATATGTCTGGCCAAATGGTTACGTAGGGGAAGACTATGAAGACGAAACCAATTTTCTGAAGAACTGGCTCACGGAACGTCTGGATTGGATGGATGCAAATATGCTGGGCAATTGTGCCTTATTTACTGACGTAGAAAGTGTCTCTCTAACCGAAGAACGGGTTTCGCTTTTTCCCAATCCAACAAAGGATGCGTTTTTTATCAATGTATTTGATACGAACTTTAAGGAGGTGAGTTTAGAGTTGTATAATAGCTTGGGGGCTCAAATTACAACTTATAAAATTAGAGAGCCAGAGCAGCAGATAGGAGTAGAACATCTCGCAGCTGGCTTGTATTGGTATCGTGTTATGGAAGGGAAGGAAATGGTGACTGTAGGAAAATTGGAGATTTATTAAACAGTTGTTTGTTATACGAGTGGGGTACGAACTAAGCACTTTGAAAGGAGTATGCTTTCCTAGGAATATCTATCGAATCAAACTAACATCC
>CAZDTI010000104.1:8012-21648 GCA_964508085.1 uncultured Saprospiraceae bacterium
GAAGGGAAGGAAATGGTGACTGTCGGGAAATTAGAAGTTTATTAAACTGTTGTGTGTTGCACAAGTGGGGTACGAAATAAGCGCTTTGAAGTTGAAGTAAGCTATGAAAAGAGCATACTTTTCTGGCAATACTTATCGAATCAAACTAACATCCCCTACTTCTTCAAACAATTCATTTACATCTTCGCCTTCAAAACGATATTGGCAACGATAAGTATAAACATCCATAGGTGCAGGAGACCCATTTGCCATCCCATTCCAACCTACTTCAGAATTGTTACTACTAAAAACTAAATCGCCCCATCTATTGTAAATGTCAAACTTGAAATCTACAACAGGACAGTTGTACAGTAAATTAAAAACATCATTTTTTCCATCACCATCAGGAGTAAAAGCATTGGGCATCGCGGAATAGCAAGAGCAATCTTCTACAGTGATAGTTTGATACGGAATGGTTTCTGTTTCGTCACAAAGAGAAACGGTGACTTCGTAATTTCCTGAGCTGTTTGCCAATAAAGAATTGGCTGTGCTACCATCTTCCCATTCAAAACTAGCTCCAGGTAAATCTATTGTTATTAAAATTTCTTCATCTGAGCAAATAGTCGTATCCGCTAAGGGACTGGGGAAGGCTAAATCCAGATTCTTACAAATGTTTTCCAAATTTGGACTGAAATCTATAGTCTCAATGATGTGCTCCGTCGTTTCAAATGAAAGTGGAATATTAGGTAAGGAGACTGGTTCATAAGTGATGACCTTAACAGTGCCTTCATTTAAATAATCCGTTTGCCCGCAGGCAAAATCAAAATTAGAATCTGATTTGCCAATCAAAAGTGTATCTCTACTTGAGCCACTAAAGGTGCTAAATAAGAGCGAGCCATTAGGAAGTAATGCCATGTCTGTACCAAATCTGCTAAGACTCCCATGTGTGTTAAGAATTTTTTGACTTGAAAGTTGTTGTCCCTCAGAAGAAAATACTAGGAGGTTGAGCGCTAATTTATTTATTTCATTTGGGTCATTGTATCTATCCATACACAGAATATTCCCGTTAGGGAGTGCTTCGATAGCTGCGTAATCTCTTCCTTGATAGCCTGGACTAACCCAAACTAAATCGCCATTATAATCCAACTTAAATAGATAATGAGCTTCTATTGTAGTGGCTGAAATACTAGAAGAGGCGAAAACATATCCACCGTCAACTTCTACTGGGGGAGGTGATTCAAAGATCCAGTCGTAATTATTTGCCCAAATTAGATTCCCATCGGGGGCTACTTTGAAAATTCGACCAGCCATTCGACCAATGTAGTTTCCATCGCTACAGGCCAGGCCTCTTCCCCATATACCTGCCAGGCCATGAGCAGTAGTAGAAAGGAGCTCTCCTTCTGTGTTTATAGTGGCAAATAAATTTCGAGGTGTTATATTGTCCAAATAACTGATACCGTAAATCATTAAGTCCCCAGCTACTGTTTCGTGAAAGGAATATACGGAATCTGCAAATTCTTTGTTATACGATTTGAAAAAGATAGGGCTACCATCCGCAGTTAATTTGAAAAGAAAGAGGTCTGTATCATTCGTATCTGTATTTATCGTGCCACTGATGAAGAAATCGCCATTGCTATGTGCTAAAAAACCTAGTATGTCGATGTATTCTCCAGAAATGCTGTATTCCTTGGCCCATTCTATTTCAAGACAAAAATTATATTTTATAAGCTGTATACCATTAGGAAAAATACTATTTAGGTCATTTCTTATCGAGTAAGCAACAACCCATCCTCCATCATCAGTTGTGACAAGATGAGATTCGTCAGAAGGTTTAATTGTTATTTTATCGAAAAAAGTAGATTGGGCAAAGGAAGAGACTATCCATAGAGCGAAGAAAGTAGAGCAGATTGTTTTTTTAATTTTCATATCCTAAAGATAACGGATAGAATACAGGATTAGATGGTTTGATGTAGGAAAAATATGCTCTACGGAAGAAGAGGATAATGATTTATTGAAACCTCAAACGTTTGGTAGTTCTTTATACTCAAATATCCGATTTAATTATGGAGTATCTTCACTCCGCATCTCCTCCCCGAAAATTCGTCCGTTCCGGTGAATAACCCTCCGGAAACCGAGCCTTTAACTTGTCCACATTATGTTGCATAACCTCTTCCATGGTAAAGCCCATTTCCGTACACATCGCAGCCACATACCAAAGGACATCCCCGAGTTCCTTTTTTATTTTTAGCCGATCCAAACCCTGTTGATGATAAACCCCCTTTTTGATGAGGTCGGCAACCTCGCCGGCTTCCCCCGTTAGCCCAATTGCCCACCAAGAGAGCATAACCTCTTTGTCTGTAATGTTAAAATCTGGTTTGTCAATAACCGTACGGGAAGATAATTTTTGATAATCGTTTGCTTTCATAAGGTGAAGATAAGCGTTTTGAGATAGAAAAAAAGTTCGCCCGACAGACTTTGAGCCTGCGGGCGAACTATTTTCGGAAGACTCCGAAGGGGTCAAGTTATCATTATCATAGGACGCTGGAGGAGTCAAACCACCATTAGCCCATAGTCGTAACTTTGGGCTAATAGCATTTTAACGATTCCCCCGATTCGCCTGTCTAATCCTCTGCCGCTTAGCTTGATTAAATTTATACATAACCCCGATAGAAAACCGTTCTCCAATTCGTTTTCCACTCTGCTCAATTCGGTAATCCGCTGTTTCCGCAATAGACCGTCGCACTCTTGAATCCAACACATTCATCGCTCTAAAGTCAACAGAGAGTTGGTCGTTGAAGAAACTCTTGCTAAGGCCAAAAGTCAGCTGGTAGGTATCCAATTCTTTAATCTGTGCTCTTTGTTCGCCAGCGAAGTAATCAAATCGAGTTTGAAAGTGGAAGCTCTTTGGAAGATTGATGTTCATATTTGCACGGGCAAACCAAGTTGTACTGGAAGCATCCAGGTTTTGATTTTCAAAATTTCCTTTTTCATCAAAGTGGTATAGATTAAATTCTGTTCCCAAACTCAACCAGGCAGCTGGTCTATATTGCAAAGACATTTCAAAACCTAGTGACTGGCGTTGGTCGATATTAATAGGTTGGAGAATGAAAGTTCCTTGCTCATTTTGGGAGAGGTAATCCGCAAAAGGGTTTTGGGTGTGACGGAAATAGACAGCCGGGTTCAAAGTGAAGGGCCCTAGTCTTCCAAGGTAAGCCAACTCCAAAGCATCAGAATAGGAAGGCTGTAGATTTGGGTTTCCAATTTCTTGTAAATTAAAATCAGTGATCTCCGAAAAAGGATATAAACTCCAAAGACTAGGCCGGTTGATACGACGAGAATAGGACCATTGAAAGGTGTTAGATTCATTCAACGAATAAGAGAGATGTAGGGATGGAAAGAAATTTAGATAATCATTGTTATCTGTAAAAGAGTTATCCTCGTCTTTAATATCTAACAAAGTGTACTCGGAACGGAGTCCAACCATGTATTCCAGTTTTTTTATCTGGCCTTTGTATTGAATATATGCCGCTCCGATTCTTTCCGAATAATCTACATCATTGTCAATGTCATTATAAGTAGCCCACTCATCGCTTAATTTATTTTCTGCCAAGTATTCGTTGTTCACGATACGGTTTTCTAGTTTGAAACCAGTTTCGAATATACCTTTGTTATTCAAAGGATGCTTGTAATCACTTCTCAAGACGAAATCTCGACTGCCTGCTTTGTTGTTGGTCCGTAGCTCTGATCCAATGGCAGTTGGTTCAATATCTCCAGTGTTTACGAGACTCCAATCCTTGGTACTGTTCCAAAAGTCATATTGGAAATCGACGGTGAATTTCTGTCCTTTTCGGGCAAACGTTTTGGTGTAGTTTGTCTCGATTTGGTTATAGTCTCTATTCTCGACGGAGTTACCAGTGGTTAGAATGCTAGTTTGATCTTGTCCTTCTGTATTCAATTTATAGTTTAGTAAAGTCAAATCTGTATCCTTCGTTTCTGCGCGGAAATAAGCAACTGTAAATGTATTGTTGTCGTTTAGATAGTAATCTGCTCCAAGGTAAACACTACGTCCATCATCATGACGATCTTCGTCTTCTTCTCTGTTTAGGAAATGATTGACTCCGTTGCTAGTCGTACGTTGATCAGTGGTATAATAACCATTGTAATCGGAGTAACGCCAGCGGAAGTTGGAAAATAAATTCAGCTTTTCACTTTTGTAATTTAGCCCTGGCATTACAACGTGATTTGCTGGATATCCAGCCTGAACTCTTATTTGCCCATTCCAACCCATTCCTCTATCTCGTTTCAAAATAATGTTCACAATTCCAGCGGAACCCGCAGCATCAAAGCTGGCAGAAGGATTGGTGATCACCTCAATGGAAGAAATATTTTCTCCAGGGATTTGATCAAGTGCATTGTTCATCGTTAGACCAGATCGCTTCCCATTGATGAGGACTTGCACGTTACCAGAACCTCGCAATTCCAAAGCGCCATCAGGAGAAACTGTTAGCAAAGGGACTTGATTCAAGATGTCAATTGTAGAACCACCTTGAGATAGAACATCCTTTCCAACATTGAAAACCTTCTTGTCTAG
This sequence comes from uncultured Saprospiraceae bacterium, assembly GCA_964508085.1. Lineage (GTDB taxonomy): Bacteria > Bacteroidota > Bacteroidia > Chitinophagales > Saprospiraceae > CALGLS01. The sequence continues at coordinate 12,583 of CAZDTI010000104.1, forward strand.
TCGTAAGTTATAATCAGATTTTTCAGCAACTACAGTTACTTCAGCTAGTTGCTGTTGGTCGGGACTTAGAATGATAATGCCTAAATTCTTTTTTCGGTTTTTCTTATTGAGGGTTAAAATTTGTTGATGATTTTTGTAACCAAGGAACTGGATGTCCAACACTATATTTCCGAAAGGAATGTTGTTGAACTCGAAGTTTCCTTTTTCGTCAGTAATGACACCTTGTAGTAAGCTGTCCGAAGCAGTAGAAACGGTGATGGTAGCGTAAGCTATAGCTTCTTTATTTCGGTCTTGTAATTTACCTTTTATGGATGCAGTTTGTGCAAAAAGAAAAAAGGGGAATAAAAGAAATATACTTATTATTATGTTTTTCATTATTTTTATTTTTAGGATAATTAAGAAAAATATTAGGTTTAGAATTCAGTTTGGTTTTTAAAGAATGTTCTGTTTTTGGGTTTTCAGTTGATTGATTACTCTGTTCATCAAACCATCTATCTTGGTGTTACTCTTGACATTGTGTTGTGCATTTGAAGGAAGGCAAAAGAGAAAAATACAGAGACTTAAGTTGATTAGGTTTTTCATAATTTCTTATTTTATTTGGGCGAATTAGCTTAAAAACATTTCGTAAGTTTTGATTACAACACAAACATAAGCCCTTCTTACCCTTGAAAAAAGGAAACACTTCTCAACTGCTCAAAAGCCTTGTGAACGGTTGTGTAGGCTTTGTCAGATTCCTTTATCTTTGGACTATGAAAGCATTAATATATTATACATTGCTACTCCTTCTTTGTCAATCCTGTGGATCGACAGAAGAGGATTTCCTTTTCTATTATGATATGAAGATGAAGATTGGAGATGCGCAAGAATGGGCTACAAAAGACTATAACGATTCGGAATGGAGAAACTATGAATCGAAGATTCCTAAAGGGGAGTTATTCTGGACAAGACTAAAGGTGGAGTTGCCAGAAAGAAGAGAAGGATATAAAAACTTGGGGATGATGATCATAGGAGAAGGAGCCTATGAACTTTACTTTGATGGTGTTTTTTTAGGATTGAATGGTCAATTGAAAACAGTGGATACACCAGAAATTCCTGGCCAATTTCACAAGTACTTTCGAATCCCAGATTCCTTGCAGTATGCCGGACAGCATCGAATTGCGATTAGAGGAATTGCAATGCACTCCTCCAGTCCTGCTGCCCAGGCTATGTTGGGGAATTATCAAAAATTACTTACTGCCCCATTACATATGGTTAAGTATTTCTTTCTGATAGTGGGTTGTTTTTTGATAGCTGCGATTTACTTTTTCTTTATGTATATTCAACAACCAAAAGAGTATGCTATCCTAATTTTTGGCGTGGTCTGCACCTTGATCGCTGCATTGATTTTGATGGAGCATTTGAAATATTATTACGCGTACCCTTATCCGTTCCAACTCAAACGAATGATTATTATTGGTTATCTACATATGGCCATTACGGTTTTGGTTCCTTTGTACTTTATGATTCTGTTTTCTGTACCAAAGAAGAGAATAGTTTTAGGTGGATTAATTTGTGCAATACTACTAATCGAGAATTACTACAGTTCTTATGATTTGAGTGCCTGGACAAATGACAGGCTTATGTGGTTAGCGTCTCTCGGAGTTGTTGGTTACGCGATTTACATTCGTCAGAAAAGAGCAGCAATCGTTGCGGTCGGGTTAATAATTTCAGGTCTGCTTCCATTTTCAAATTTATTTTATGGTATTCCTTTCACTGCATCTTATGATGTAAGCCTATTTATTGGTTTTGTAATTGTTCTGTTACTAATGCTTTATTTGCTAGCGCTAAAACGAGCAGAAGAGCGTAAAGCTTTCGAAGCTTCTTTGGTAGAATCAGAAAGATTGAAAAATGAACTGCTCAAGAAAAACATCAAACCTCATTTTATTATGAATACACTGACATCGCTTATTGATTGGGTAGAGGAATCTCCGAAGGAAGGCGTTCAATTTATAAATGCACTGGCTGGAGAATTTGAGGTGCTCAATCAAGTTGCAGATTATAAGCTAGTTCCTATTGAACAGGAAATAAAACTCTGTAAAAACCACCTCAAAGTAATGAGTTACCGGAAAGAAATAAATTATCTCTGGGAAGAAGAGAATATTGATCTTAATGACATCATCCCACCGGCGATTATTCATACAGCTGTCGAGAATGGGGTAACTCATAGTCTGCCAGATAAAAATGGAAATATCCGATTTCGACTTTCTTATTCTAAAGGCAACGCAAGTAAAGAGTATCGTTTACAAACCTTTGCTAAAAACAGACCCGCTGCTCCAAGAGAATTTACAAAAGCTGAAGGAGGAACGGGGTTGAAGTATATTAAATCAAGATTGCAGGAAAGTTATGGAGATGCTTGGTCATTGACTTCAGAGGCGATTGAGGGCGGTTGGGAAACGAAGATTGTCATTAAAGATAATAGGCGGATGGAGTAGAAAGGGGACTGCTTTCACTAATTTACAATAGTGGGAAACCAGTCCGTACCGGAACGGGCGGGCCTCATCCACCTAATCCACCTCATCCACCCTTTAAAAAAAGAATATGCACATACTAATCATAGAAGACGAGGCAAGAATCGCTCGTCGTATTCAGCGAATGCTCCAATCAATTTTTGGAAATGAAATCAGTAAAATTCATATTTGTGAAGCCTTAGATAAAGGTCATGAATACATTGCGACGGAGTCCGTAGATTTATTGTTTTTAGATTTAAATCTAAATGGTTTAAATGGCTTTGATATTTTAGAATCTGTCGTTGCTGAATCTTTTCATACCATTATCGTTTCTGCTTATAAAGAGCGAGCCATCACAGCCTTCGAGTATGGGGTGCTCGACTTTGTGCCCAAACCATTTGATGAAGCACGTTTAGCGAAAGCTTGTCAACGGATTCAGAAAAAGGAAGAAGGGGAGAAGGGGCTTCGTTTTTTAGCTGTAAAAAAACGAGGAAAACGGGCACTGATTAATATTTCAGATATTAAATACATCAAAGGAGCGGGTATCTATACGGAATTGTTCTTGAAAAATGGAAAGAAAGAAATCCACAATAAATCCCTTGAAAACTTAACAATGATCTTACCAGACTCCTTTGAACGTATTCACAAATCCTATGTCGCCGAAATGAAAGACGCAAAAGAAATCATCGTAGAGCCTGGTTCAAAATATTTTTTAGCAATGGCTGACGGAGAACGTTTACCGATTGGTCGAACAAGGTATAAGGAATTGAAGGAGCGTTGGTTTTCTTGATAATAGCGGAATACCAATGCTTCGATTGTCATTTCTAGAATTCGAAAAGCAAATTGACTGTTGTTTATACTTATGGTCGCTTATTTAGGTTGATAGAATAGAAAGCCCCAATCGTTTTAGAAAACAAATGAGTTTACTTTCCATAACTTTAGAAGTTTACTGAGAAGAACTAAGTGAACTATGTATAAAAAATGCGAAGCGTTTTTTACTATGTGCACTTCTGCGAAAGAAGGCTTTGTGCTCTCATGTGCCTATGTGTTTAAATTCGCATATTGGTTGCTTTTATTTTTTAACTATGTCTTATTTGTTGATATTTAATGGTTTAGTTTAGTGTAAATTAGTAATGAGAGCAACGAGTTGAGGAACAAGAAAAAGTGTATATTTACTCTGAACTATAAACCAATACCTAATAAATGCGCTATCTCCCTTTAGCTTTACTATTGCTGTTCTTTGCTTGCAAACAAAACAACAACAAAACCGCAGCTATTTCTACCGACTTCTGTTCCAATATTCATAGAGTAGACACCACCAACCTGACGAAAGCGCTGGCTCCCTTCGAAGATGTGATGAAAAGCAAAACCGGCGTTTATGTATTGGAAGACGGGGGAGAATCCTTGGTAACTCGTGCCTGGTTCTCAGAATATGCCGAGAAAACGATTGACATTCAATACTTTATCTTTTCCACGGATAATGTTGGCTTGATCGCTTGCGATTATATCGTTCGTGCTGCAGATCAGGGCATAAAAATCCGAATCCTCGTTGATGACATCATGCTCGATTCCGGGATCGAAGACATATTGGTAATGGATGCCCATGAAAACATCAGTATTAAAATCTATAATCCAGGTTTAAACTTAGGCAAAAACCTCTTCCAAAAAGTGAAAAAGCTGACCACCGAATTTCGCTCTGCCAATCAACGAATGCACAATAAAACCTTTATTGTTGATGGTAAAGTGGTCATCACTGGAGGTAGGAATATCGCCGACGAATATTTCGATTATGACCATGAATATAATTTTCGAGATCGGGATGTCTTATTGATGGGGGGAGTCGCTGGTGAAGTCCAACAATCCTTTTCCGAGTTTTGGGTTGATAGTTTATCTGTACCTGCTCGGAGCTTGGTGGATGTTGAGGATAGTGATGCAACAATAGAATTACAAAAAGAAATGAGTTTCAAGCGACTGCATGAATATGCCTGTAATCCAGATAATTTTTGGCCTCAAATCAGAGAGCGAATTGAGCATTTGCCAAGTACGTTTAGTGATTTGCAAAGTTCAGGAAAGCTAGCTTGGGTAGACAGTGTTGCTTTTGTCTCAGATATTCCAGGGAAAAATGATACGAAAAAAGGTCTAGGTGGGGGAGGCCTTTCTACAGATGCCCTAATCGCATTGGTTAAACAAGCACAGCATACCATTGAAATTCAAACGCCTTATTTGATCACAACAAAACTATCCCGTGGCCTCTTTAAAGCTGCGATAGATCGGGGAGTAAAAATCAGAATCCTTACAAACAGCTTAGCCTCAACAGATAATTTAGATGCCTTTAATGGCTATCAACGAAACCGAAAAGATTTGCTGGAAACTGGCGTAGAAATTTACGAATTCCGACCAGATGCTGCTGAACGCTATCGTATAATGACACGAGACTTACAGGAACAATTGGACTTTACACCGACCTTCGGGTTTCACGCTAAGTCAATGGTGGTAGATGATAAAATTACGGTTATTGGGACCTTTAACCTTGATCCCCGATCTGCCAATCTGAATACGGAATGTATTACTGTTATTCATTCGGAAAAGGTGACGGCGAAAGTATTGGAAGGTATGGAAGAAGAGTTTAAACCCGAAAACTCTTGGAGAACAACCCTTCACTTTAATCCGGATGACAAGGTCAGTAAGTCAAAACGATTTAAGACCTGGACGAGAAAAGTTGTACCTAAAGGAATTTTATAAAAAAATAAAGATGCATTCACATAAAGTTCGTTTTCTTCCCGCTACTTATTCTGGTAAATCAATGCTCAACCAAATAGGGGTATATGATGGCCCAACAACAGCTAAAGAGCTAGAAGCTTTGATTGTAGAGCAAGCCGAAAAAGGTTTTGAGTTGCATTCTGTTGTAGCTGTAACAACCAGCACTATGGGAGCGGTTTTAACTTCTGGTTTTATGGTGACTTTTAAGCAGTTGCAATAAGATGTTCTGAGTTCCTAAATCAGAAGTATATATACAACATAAGTATTACAATTATGAAAAAAGAGTTTCAAAAACAACTGGAAGAAGCAAGAGGTGACGATTTTATGTCGCCAAAATATCGGAAAAAAAAGCTTACAATCTGGGCGATCCGAACAGTAATTGCAATCATTATGTATTATTTCCTCTGGGATGTAAAATGGGTAAGGTGGACATTGTGGTTGTACGTACCACTGAATTTATTTTTACCGATCTCTCTACTTGGAGGGAATTACTTCTTAAATAAAAAAATAGAACGAGTGAGTAAGAAAATAGACAAGATGGAGGAGGAGTGATAAATACAAGAAACGCCCAACAAGAATTTATCCTGTTGGGCGTTTCTGCTTTGATTTATTTTTTTTTGGAAAGTAATGAAGTTAATCTACTTTAAGTCTTCGGTTTCTTTTACAACATCAAGCATAATTTTTAAATGCTTTTCGGTATGAACTAAAAACCTATTATCAGTTAAAAGGTCAAAAGACAAACGGGCATTGTGCGTACTTAACTTACTACGCATCAATAGCAATTTTCCTTTAGTCTTAGAATGGTTCTCAATAGAATCCAAAACTTTTTCAAATCGTGAGGTTGAATTATGTGGTAGACTGGGAAGACGTACGGGAGAGACAGAATCATTAACTTCAAAAGACTTCACTGCGGTATCAATCTGGTAGTTAATAAACTGTAATTTGGAGTCTATGAAAGCATAAACGTGCTCAATAAGCAAGTCATCGCTTTCGATTGTTACTTGGTATTTCATGGTTATGGTTACTACTTAAAAATTGGAGTAAATCCTTTGTTCAAATAGTTTTTGGTTATTAAATAAGAGAGTAGGTAATAGTTGTTATTCTCTATTAGTCAAATTCTGTGCTATTTTATGAAAATTAGACTGGAACAGTCTAAATTATTGACTTTTGAAACATCTTTAATAATTAGATATTTTTTCTATGTTATAAATGTAAATGTGTATAAGCTTGATAATAAATTCCTTTATCCATCAGTTTTTTCACTTTATAGCAAAAAATAACCATGTAATGGCTCCATAAATAAAAATGTATAAAAAGTGTCAGAGAAGAAGTTTTGTTAATAAATAACAGCTTTCGGTATTTACAGGATAAGTTTGATTATCCCAAATTTAGCTACTTAAGGAAACAAACTTGCCTAAGCAAAACGAGCTAACTTTGGGCTGCTAGATATATTTCAGTAACGTTAAGTGATTCTAGGAGAGTGTGTTATACAGGTAGATTTACATACAAATGGGCAGACCCGATTGTTAAATTCGGCCTGCCCATTCGTATAAATGTTTTGTTATTTATCTTCTTTTAAAACAAATGTCACCTCCCAAATCAGCTTTTCCTTCAATGATATCCATTAGAGGTGTGATCAACGTCAACTTTTTCCCTTCAACTGTTGCATTGGGAATGGAAGTTTTCTTCACTTTTCCAGGTAAGTTATATATAGTGGTATAACTGGCTTCAGAAAAGAACATCTTCATCATTTGCAGTTCCTCATTTTCCATATCTAGATCTTCTGCTTTTGGAGGACTAATTCGAGTCAGTTTACGTTTCTTGGGCAATTTGAAAAGCCCATCTGTCCCTTCTGCTGAGGGAAACAATCCGCCTCCGCCACCAAGCCCAGGCATTCCGCCACCGCTATCTCCTTGCATTTTGTCCAAATCAGCCAAGAAGTAATCCACCTCTTTGAGTTTGTCAAAATTGATAGAAAAAGTCATTTTCATTAATTCCTTTGCTTCACTGATTTGTGTACGGAATGCAATTTTTTTCAAAATTTCAGGATGGCTAAATTTTGCTTTAATTGAATCGGGTGCATCCGCGAAGTAAAGAATCGTATCGAGTTCAGAAGGCATATCTGCAAAAGCATCTGCTTCCCCTTCTTGCTCAGCCATTCCTTTGAGCATGTCTTTCATTCCTTCTTTCATAAGAGAACTCATGTCCATAGTGAGGACATATTTACCGGTTCCGTTTTTCTTTAAGGATAATTCTTCAACAATGTCCAAACAACTCGTCATGCTAAACATGGCGATTAGGATGATAAAATTCCTTAGATTTTTCATAAGAGATTTAGTGTTTTTAGAGCTGCGTTAGTGACGATATATGTCATACTGATTAGCAAGCGGTTTTAAAGATGTGGCGAAGATAACACCATTTTTTGCAAATGCGATAAGTTGATGAAAATTTGGATCAGACTCTTAGCTACAAGCGCAAAAAAACTGTTTAATTATGGACAAATGCCAAAACAAAGAAACTCAAATATCTGGCAGTCATCAAAGGAGTCTGAATAAACTTTACAATAATATAGCTTACTCGAACTATATATACTCAAGACAAGAATTTCTTGTAAACCATTCCCTCCTCAATTTGTTACACTTTAATTAAAATCTATGCTACCTTTAAGCGATAACTCATAAGAGCAATATATACATGAATATTAAAAAAATAAAAACCCTTGGCGATCTCAAAGCCGCCAAATATCAACCCCTTTCTGTCAAAGATGAACTCCGAAAAAATCTCATTGATGCGCTACAAGGCAACACCGATGTATTTAACGGAATCCTTGGCTTTGAAGACACTGTGATTCCAGATTTGGAACGCGCTATCCTAAGTCGCCACAACATCCTCTTTTTAGGATTGCGTGGTCAGGCTAAAACAAGAATTGCACGTATGATGGTCCATCTATTGGATGAATACGTTCCCGTAGTAGCGGGTTCGGAATTGAATGATGATCCGATGCAACCTCTGTCCCGTTTTGCTTTAGATCTCATTAAAGAAAAGGGAGACGATACGCCTGTTAGTTGGTTACATCGAGGTGATAGATATGTAGAAAAATTGGCTACTCCAGACGTATCCGTGGCTGATTTGATCGGAGATGTAGATCCCATCAAAGCAGCAACCTTGAAACTTCCCTATTCTGATGAGCGAGTCATTCATTTTGGTTTAATTCCAAGAGCACACCGTTGTATTTTTGTTATAAATGAATTACCCGATTTGCAAGCTCGAATCCAGGTATCTCTCTTTAATATTTTGCAGGAAGGAGATATTCAAATTCGTGGATTCAAATTAAGATTACCTTTAGATGTCTCTTTTGTCTTCACTGCCAATCCAGAAGATTATACGAATCGTGGAAGTATCATCACGCCATTGAAGGACCGAATTGAAAGCCAAATCCTAACACATTATCCAAATACGATTGACATCGCTCGGATGATTACGGAGCAGGAAGCTCGAATTACAGAAGACCAAAGTAAGTCAATTGAAGTGCCAGAGCTTATGAAAGATCTTCTAGAACGAGTATCTTTTGTAGCCAGAGATTCAGAATTCATTGATGAAAAAAGTGGAGTGTCCGCTCGATTGAGTATCTCTGCTTATGAGCAAATGGTCAGTGCTGCAGAGCGACGATTATTGATCAACAAAGAAAAAAAGGGGAGAGTACATATCAGCGATTTATGTCAAATAGTACCAGCCATTACAGGTAAAGTGGAATTGGTTTATGAGGGAGAGCAAGAAGGGGCTTTCAGTGTCGCACAGACCTTAATAGATAAAGCCATTC
>CAZDTI010000105.1:0-21628 GCA_964508085.1 uncultured Saprospiraceae bacterium
TTTATTGGCAATGTTTACCTTCTTTTATTGGTTTTGAACACAGTTCATCTACCCTCATCCACCATTATCTACCCTGATCCGCCCATATCCATCCCCTTAATCCGACGAGGAGCCTAAACCTACAAAGACACTCCCCTCTTCCACGGAATAAAATCATCTTGCCCCAATCGTTCGGCATGAGTTATTTTCTCACCACTGGCTACTTCAATTAAAAGTTCTAACAATTCTTCTCCTTTCGTCTCGATTGTATCCTCTCCTGAAATTATAGTTCCTGCATTAATATCAATTAGGTCTTTCATCTGTTGTGCCAACTTAGTGTTGCTTGACATTTTTACAGTTGGTGTGATTGGATTGCCAGTAGGTGTACCAAGTCCAGTTGTGAATACAATTAAGTTGGCTCCCGATCCTGCCAGACCAGTTGTACTTTCCACATCATTCCCAGGGGTGCATAATAAATGTAATCCAAACTGAACTGCCTGTTCTGTATAATCCAATACTTTAACGACTGGTGAGGTTCCGCCTTTTTTGGCTGCACCTGCTGACTTCATAGCATCTGTTATCAAACCATCTTTGATGTTTCCAGGAGACGGGTTCATGTCGAATCCTGAGCCCGCTTCTTCTGCTCGTTGTGCATATGTGCGCATGATGTTAGCGAATTTTTCAGCATCAGCTTTTGTCTGGCAACGATTGATCAATTCTTGTTCTACTCCATTCAATTCTGGAAATTCTGATAAGATTGCTTTCCCTTTGAGGGCAACCAATAAGTCGGAAGTATATCCTAGAGCAGGGTTTGCAGAAATGCCTGAAAATCCGTCGGAACCGCCACATTCAAGTCCTAATGATAAGTGGCTCAATGCCGCAGGTTTCCTTGTTAATTTATTGGCTTCCATCAATCCAACGAAAGTCTTTTTGACTGCTTCGGCGATGAAGGCTCTTTCTGAACTACTTTTTTGTTGTTCTAGAATGTAGAGTGGTTTGTTAAAATCTTTCTGTAAATTGGAAATGGCATTTTCTAATAAACTTATTTGTGCATTTTGGCATCCTAAGCTAAGTACTGTGGCACCTGCAACATTGGGATGGGTGATGTATCCAGCTAGTAAATTGCAGAGCGTTTCGGAGTCTTGTCGTATTCCTCCACAACCTCCATCGTGTTCTAAAAATTTTATTCCATCTACATTTGTAAATACTTTGTTTTTTCGAATTTCACTTCCTTCGTTAATGATCTCAGATTGTAAAATCTCATCCGCTGAAACGCCTTTGTTATATTGTTGCACCAAAGCATCTACATCAACTGAAAAGTCTCTATCCGTTGAGTAACCAAGCTTCTCCAACATCGCTTCTTTGATGACTTTGATATTTCTATTTTCACAAAAAACCAATGGGATCACCAGCCAGTAATTTCTAGTCCCTACCCTTCCATCTGGACGATGAAAACCTGAAAAAGTTCGATCTTGAAATTTGGATACATCGGGAGCTTGCCATTCTAATTGCCTTTCTCCAATTTTATAATCACTTGAGGAATGGGAAACATTCTCCGTAGAAATACGCGTTCCACAAGGAATAGGACGCAACGCCTTACCTACTGTTACCCCATACATTTTGATGATTTCACTTTCGGAGAAATCTCTTTCTGCAAATTTATGTTTCGCAGGGATGTTTTCTAACAAGTTATACACATTCCCTTCAAATACGACTTCCTCCCCTGCTTCGAAATTTTTCAAAGCAACAATTACATTATCTGAAGGATGGACTTTTAATACCGTTATCGACATCTGTAATGTTATTTTACAATCCAAATAAACTTGGCAACCAAAGGCTTAAACCTGGAATAAAAGTTACCAAAACCAGTGCAATCAACATCGCGATAAAAAATGGCAACAATGGTTTCACCACTTTTTGAATCGTGGTACCAGCTACACCGACCCCTACAAATAATACTGCTCCTACGGGGGGAGTGCATAAGCCAATACATAAATTCATTACCATCACAATTCCAAAATGAGTTGGATCCATTCCTAACTTAGTTACTACTGGTAAAAAGATTGGCGTAAAGATCAAAACGGCTGGCGTCATATCCATAAAGATCCCTACAAAAAGAAGAATCATATTTATCATAAGGAGGATCACATACTTGTTGTCACTTACCGATAGTAGTACTTCTGTTATGTTTTGAGGTATATTTTCATAGGCCATGATCCAGGACATACTCATAGAGGTTGCAATTAATAACATTACAATTGCAGTAGTCCCAACTGAAGCTAAAATAATAGCAGGCATATCTTTGAATGATATTTCTCTATAAATAGCCGTCAAGATCAAACAATATAAAACGGCCACCGCAGATGCTTCTGTTGCCGTAAACCAGCCAGCCACAATTCCTCCGATCACAACAAACAGTAAAAACAAACTTGGTAAAGCCTCAAAAAAAGATCTGCCAACTTCTCCAATGGAGCTTCTTTTTCCAACTGGATATTTATTTTTCTTAGCTATAAAAGCAGCAACGATCATTAAAAAAAAGCCTGTTAGCAATCCTGGGATATACCCTGCTACAAATAGTGCTGCAATTGAAACACCTCCGCTTGCTAATGAATAGACAATTAAAATATTACTTGGTGGAATCACCAAACCCGTCGTACTCGAACTAATATTTACCGCAGCAGAAAACTCTTTGCTATAGCCTTCTTTTTCCATGGAATCTCCTAACATTCCTCCAATGGCAGATACGGCTGCAACTGCTGAACCTGAAATTGCACCAAACAACATCGCTGCAATAATGTTAACATGCGCCAACCCTCCAGGAAGTGAACCAACTAAAGATTTAGCAAAATTTACTAACCGCTTGGCTATTCCCCCTCTATTCATGATACCTCCTGCCAATACAAAAAATGGAATGGCCAATAAAGAAAAACTATCCAAACCTGTTGCCATCCGTTGAGCAACTGTAGTGAATGCAGAAATAGTTGGAATACTCACCAACATTGTAAATATGCTACTCAGTCCAATACTCCACGCGATCGGAACTCCTATTCCCAACAAAATAATAAATGATATTATTAAAATAAATACTTCCATTTTTAGCTTTGTTTTATTTTGTTATTTAGGCGTTCCTAAAATCTGTTATTTTATAATAAATAATTAACAATCCACTTATTGGAACTACGGAATAAACGATATACATAGGCACCCGTAATGCAGGAGATATCTGCCCTAAAATATTGGTGATATAAATCAATCGCCCCCCGCCAATAACCATGACCGTCAGTGCAAAAAATATAATTAATGCATTGATGATCATCGACAATTTCTTTTGACCAGCTTCATCTAATTTAGGTTTTAGCAAGTCAATAGACAGGTGCATCTTTTGCCCCGAGGCATAAGCCGCTCCCAGAACCCCAATCCATATCAAAAGGAATCGAGCCAATTCTTCTGACCAACTTGCTTGACTTCCGATGGCATATCTGGTAAAAACACCCCATAAAACATCCAATGTCATTACAGACATCAAGACGATTAAAAAATATCCTAAATAATTGTTGATGGTATTTCTCATTATTGAACGGCTTGAATTTTTCGAATCAAATCATAGACGACCTTATCGTCTTTAAACACTTCCAGCATTGTTTTTGTCTTTTCAGAAAATAGCGTTTTGTCAGGACGAATAATTTCTACTCCTGCTTTTTCAACTGCGGTCAATGCTTCCGCTTCAGATTCCGCCCAAATTTTTCTTTGATAGACCACTGCTTCATCAGCAGCTTCTTGAATCCACTTTTGTTCTTGAGTGGTCAATCGATTCCAGGCAACTGTTCCTATTATCAATAAATCAGGAACAGCAGTGTGCTCGTTCAAAGAGTAAAATTTACATACTTCATAATGACGTGAAGTATAAAAACTAGGTGGATTGTTTTCAGCCCCGTCAACTACACCTTGTTGTAATGCGGTATAAAGTTCGCCCCATGCAATTGGTGTTGGAGCAGCTCCAAGGGAACGTACTAAATCCATAGCCGTTACACTTTCTTGTACTCTTATTTTCAAGCCTTTCAAATCTTCGGGCTTGTTGACTGGTCTATCTTTCGTGTAAAATGAACGTTGTCCTGCATCAAAAAAAGCTAAGCCACGCAGCCAAAAATCTTGACCTTGTAATAACATTTCTTTTCCAATAGGTCCGTCCAATACATTGTGCGCGTGTTCTTTGCTTTTAAAAATATAAGGCAAGCTCAACACTTTGCTATCAGGTGCAAAATTTTCATATACCGCAGCAGAAACCTTTGTCATCGCAAGGCTACCGATTTGTAACAACTCCAGGCATTGTCTTTCAGAGCCTAGTTGTTGACTCGGATAAATTTCAATCTCTAATGCTCCGTCGGATTTTTCCTTCACTTTTTTAGCCATATATTCCATGCCTTTATGCACAGGATGGTCTATATTTAATGCATGACCTAATTTCAAATATTTTGTATTTGAGATTTCTCCACATTGCGAAAAAAGCAAAATGCAACAGATTAGTAAAAAATGATGGCTTGATTTTTTTAGAATCATATTTCTATAGAAGTTTGTTTCGAAAATCGTATTCGACCAAATTAAAATGGACAGAAATTTATTTTTTCAGCCGTTGAATTAATGCTAAAGTAGTTTGCACTCTATTTTCCAAAAGTTCGAAATTTTGATTATTTAAAATATCTTTTGAAATCAACTTCGCCCCCATGCCTACACAAGTAACACCTGCATCCATCCATGCTTTTAGGTTTTCTTCCGTTGGGGAGACGCCACCTGTTGGCATTGGGCAACTTGTATTCTTGTAAATCTTGCCATTACTTTGTTATTATTTTACAATCACCTAGCAACCCTTCCACTCGCGTCACCACTCATCAATTTCTCAACTTCAGCTACAGTCGCTAGATTTGCATCTCCGTAAATGGTGTGTTTTAAACAAGAGGCTGCTACAGCAAAATTCAATGCCTTTTGATCGCTACGTTTATATTTTAATAATCCATAAATCAAACCACCCATAAAACTGTCTCCGCCCCCTACTCTATCTACAATGTGGGTGATCTGATAAGTTGGTGCGGTATATAATTTCTTACCATTGTAAAGTACACCTGACCATGAATTATGCGAAGCACTGATAGAACCCCTCAAGGTTATAATCACCTTTTTGCATCGTGGGAATTTTTTCATCAGTTGCTGGCACACGGAAACATAGGCCTGAGCATCGATTGTATCACCATGAGTTACATCTACTCCTTTGGGATGAATGCCAAAATGCTTTTCTGCATCTTCTTCATTTCCTAAAATCACATCACAACCTGCGACTAACTTGGGCATAATTTGGGCAGGCGTTTTTCCATAATTCCAAAGGTTTTTCCGATAGTTCAAATCCGTTGAAACAGTAATTCCCATTTTATTCGCCACCTGAATAGCTTCCAAACAAGCGTCTGCGGCCCCTTGCGAAATGGCTGGGGTTATTCCTGTCCAATGAAACCATTGCGCCCCTTTGAAAACTTTCTTCCAATTAATCATTCCTTTTTTTATACTTGCCATTCCAGAATGTGCTCGGTCGTAGACCACTTTACTTCCTCGGCTGACTGCTCCTATTTCTAAAAAATAAATTCCTAAACGCTCACCTCCCCGAACGATGTGTTCCGTTCCAACATTACGCTTACGCATTTCCATTAAGGCACAATCCCCTATATCGTTTTCAGGAAGTCTTGTTACAAATTCGGTGGGCAAACCATAATTGGCGAGGGATACTGCTACATTAGACTCTCCTCCACCATATACTACATCAAAGGAACTGGCTTGTGAAAACCTTTTCCAACCCGGAGGGGTTAACCGCAACATGATCTCACCAAATGTGACTATTTTTTTCATATATTATTTCTTATTTTTCAGATTTATTTTTAAAAATCAAAATACGTTTTTGCATTGTTATAACAAATATCTTTCACTATTCCTCCGAGCCAATCAAGGTCATTTGGCAACTCTCCATTTTGCACATCTTTTCCAATTAAGTTGCACAGTATTCGTCTAAAATATTCATGTCGAGGGTAAGATAAAAAGCTTCGACTATCCGTGAGCATTCCAATAAAACAACTGAGCATTCCCATATTTGACAGAGCGTTGATTTGTTTTTCCATTCCGTCTTTTTGGTCAAGGAACCACCAAGCCGAGCCAAATTGCATTTTTCCTTTAATAGAACCATCATTGAAATTTCCAATCATAGTTGCCATTAATTCGTTATCTCTTGGGTTGAGATTATATAATACTGTTTTAGGAAGTTTATCTTCGGTATCTAAACGATTCAAGAAACGAGATAAGGCACTTGCTTGTGACCAATCCCCGATACTATCAAAACCAGTATCAGCTCCCAAGAGTCTTTTCATTCTACTGCTGTTATTTCTTAATGCACCAAGATGCAATTGCATGACCCAATTTTTCTCCGCGTACATCTTTCCCAAATGATATAAAGTAGCAGAACGATATGCAGCTGATTCATCAGCAGTCAAAATCTCGCCTGCTAATTTCTTCTGAAGAATTTTAGATAGATTATATTGTGAAAAATCGTCAGCATAAGTTTTTTCCAAGCCATGATCGGATAATCGACATCCATTTTCATGGAAAAAATCAATTCGATTTTGAAGTGCTTGTAAAAGGTCATCAAAATTCTCGATGGAGCAATTTGCTGCTAATCCTAATTTTTGAATATATTCTACGAATCCATCATTATTAATTAAGATGGCTTTATCAGGACGAAAAGCAGGAAGGACTTTTACAGCAAAATCTTGGGAAGCTAAATTTTGATGATGTGCTAAATTGTCTAATGGGTCATCAGTGGTGCATATTACTTTAACATTCATTTTCTTTGCCAAGCCTTGGGTACTATACTCCTCTGTCTGTAGCAAATCAGTACAATGCTGATAAATGGACTTCGCATTTTTTGGAGATAAAATTTCATCTATTCCAAAATAATTCTTTAGCTCTAAATGAGTCCAATGAAAAAGTGGGTTACGAATTGTAAAAGGCACCGTCTCTGCCCATTTTTGAAATTTCTCAAAATCACTTGCATCACCTGTTATAAAATTTTCATCTACACCCATCGTCCGCATAGCACGCCATTTATAATGGTCGCCATCCAGCCAAATTTTAGTCAAATTGAGAAATTGATGATTACTCGCTAGTTGGTCAGGAGGAAGATGACAGTGGTAATCGATAATAGGCATTGATTGGGCGAAATCATGATAGAGTTTTTCTGAGATGGGGTTCTCTAAAAGAAAATTCTCATCCATGAATGGTTTTACGTTTGTTCCTATACTTACTTTCATGTATTTAAAATTTTTCTGCAGTCAAAATTTGCAGAAAAATTCCTGCACCCATATAACCGCTTTACGCTTCCAGCATATTTTTTAATCATACACTTGCCTGTTATTTATGATTAAAAAATACCGTGGTCGTTTCATATATTAAATGTATTAAAATCCAAGGTGCCCAAAAACGAAAAGCAACTTAATTTTACCCAATGTTAAATTTGGCTATCAATTGGTTAATTCTTGCACTTACCAACATGCAAAAGACTTCTAAATTTGATCAAGGCCTTTACAAAAGAAAATTCATACGTCGCGCCTTCAGCCAAATACAATTATGGAATATCGACTTTTACCAAATTTAATACTATCACTACTGCTTTGCTTTGTTTTTTCATGCAATGAAAAGATGGAAGAAATAGAACATTCGACCCCATCCGGCTGGGATTTAGCCAAAGAAATAGAAGCAAATATTCAAGTTCCGATCTTTTCTGAAAAATCCTTTAATGTTTTGGATTTTGGAGCAAAAGAAGCTGTCGATTTTAACAATTCTGAACCTTTTGCCAACGCAATTAAAGCATGTAACGAAGCAGGTGGAGGCAAAGTAATTGTTCCAAAAGGCGTTTTCCATAGTGGGCCAATTCACCTTTTAGACAATGTCAATTTTCATTTAGAAGAAGATGCAGAAATTCGATTTAGTACCAATCCAAAAGATTTCCTTCCCCTTGTGCATACCTCATTTGAAGGAACAGAATTAATGAATTACTCTCCATTGGTTTATGCACACGGTAAAAAGAATATTGCACTTACGGGGAAAGGTATTTTAAATGGGCAAGCGAATAATGAAAATTGGTGGACCTGGAAAGGATCAAAAAACTATGGTTGGACAGAAGGTATGCCACATCAAAATAATGAAGACGCTCGTCCCCGCCTCGTCGAAATGGCAGAGCAAAATGTAGCTGTCAAAGAAAGAGTATTTGGAGATAAATATTTCATTAGACCTAACTTCATTGAATTTTTTGAATGTCAAAACATCCTTATTAAGGGAGTCAAAATCATAAATGCTCCATTTTGGATTATTCACCCGATCAAGTCTAATCATATCACAATAGATGGCGTAACCGTAGAAAGTCATGGCCCAAACAATGATGGCTGCGATCCGGAATATTGCAAAAATGTAATTATCAAAAATTGTCTTTTCAATACAGGCGATGATTGTATTGCCATCAAGGCTGGAAGAAATGCGGACGGAAGAAGGGTAGCAATTAAAAGCGAAAATATCATTGTCAAAGATTGTAGAATGATAGATGGTCACGGTGGAGTTGTTATGGGAAGTGAAATTTCTGCAGGAGTCAGCAATGTATTTGTTGAAGACTGTGTCATGGATAGCCCCAACCTGGATAGAGCGATTCGAATAAAAACCAATACAAAAAGAGGAGGCTTAGTAGAAAATGTATTCGTTCGAAATATTGAAGTTGGGCAAGTCAAAGAAGCCGTTTTAAAAGTCAATTTGCATTACGCTACTTACAATGACCAAAAAGGAAATTTCATGCCCAAAGTAAGGAACATCAAACTGGAAAATGTCAAAGTAAAAAACGGAGGTTATTACGGAATTCTGGCAAATGGATATGAAGAATCACCTATTGAAAATATTACTTTTAAAAATATAATAATTGAAAATGTTGATGAAGCATTTTCATTGAAAAACGTCCATGGTCTTAAATTGATCGATACCTATATTAATGGATCGCTTATGCAAAGTCCAGCACTTAGTGATTAATTTTTAACGACTATTTTAATAAAAAAAAACCAACATTGGAAGAGAAGTTGGCTATTAACTCATTTAAACAACTATATAATATGAAATGGAAAAATTTATTTGCAGGATTGAAAAAAAGGTTTTTCCTTTTGACAATTCTTACATGTGTTTTGTCCTCAACACAGCTAATTGGTCAAGAAAAATTTAGTGTTTCTGGGACAGTCCTAGATGCTGATGATTCCTCTGGTTTAATCGGTGCTACGGTCATTGAAAAAGGAACTACAAACGGTACAAGTACGGATATTGAAGGAAATTTCTCCCTCGATGTCGCTAATGGAGATGCTGTTTTGGTAATAAGTTATACTGGATATGCTATGTTAGAAATCCCAGTTGACAACCAATCCAAAGTATCTGTAAGCCTTAGCGCTGGTTCTACAGCGCTGGACGAGGTCGTATTAATTGGTTATAAAACCATCAAAAAGAACGATCTAACTGGAGCGGTCGGAAGCTTAGATGATGAAGCTTTGACCAGCCGTAGTATGAACAATCCACTTGAAGCCATCCAAGGTAATCTTGCAGGGGTGCAAATTTCACAATCCACTGGTCGATTAGGCGATGGTCTGAACGTTACGATTAGAGGAAACAACTCTCTGAATGAAGGTTCAAATCCACTATATGTGGTAGATGGTGTTCCAACAGACAATATCGACTTTTTGAATCCTCAGGACATTGCTAGAATTGACGTTCTTAAAGACGCTTCTTCAACTGCAATTTATGGATCTAGAGGATCAAATGGTGTAGTCATTGTTTCTACCAAAAATGGAGCGGGTGCAAAACCAGGAATTTCTGTAACCTTAGATTCTTACTTTGGTGTTAAGAAAGTGGCTCGCCTTCCAGAAATGATGTCTCCTGAAAAATGGTGGTACTACCATCGTTCTGCATACATCGCAACAGCTGGAGTCGATGATCCATTGGATATTACGCCTGAATTATTAGAGTCAAAATACCTGGGTGACAGTAACCCGGAGTTGAAAAGAAGAGCGGAGGCCAATGAAGCTTACGATTGGTACGACTTGGTTTTGCAAGATGGTTACCAACAGAATACGTACTTGAATGTCTCCGGTAGAGGTGCTGGTGGTGTAGGGTACAATCTGGGGTTTGGTATTCAAAATGAAACGGGGCATATCGATAACGAATCATTGGATAAGTACACCTTGAAATTGGGAATCCATCAAAACATTGGAGATTTCACCTTTGGTATAAATACGACCCTGGCATTGAACAAAGACCAACTGGGAAGTGAATTGGCCATGCGGGAAGCATTCCGATTAAATCCGTTCTTATCTCCTTATGGACCTGACGGAGTTACCCTATACAATCAACCTGGTAAGTTGAAAGATGAAAACGGAGATTGGTTGATTAACAAAACCAGTACCTATAATCCAATACTGGAAATCGCTAATTCTAGTGACGAAACAAGAACGGTTACCGGGATTGGAAGTGCTTTTGTGCAATATAAACCATTAGAATGGTTGAGCTTTAAATCAACTTTTTCTCCTGGTATGACAAACAGTAGAAGAGGTAGATCTTGGGGCGCACAGACCAACACAGGAATTTCCAACAATAATCTTCCATCTGCAGAGGTAGATAATTTCCAGAACTTGAACTACACATGGGACAATCAGATAGATGTTGAAAAAACTTTAGGAAACGGACATAAACTTACCCTTTTAGGTCTTCAAAGTATTTACTCCACACAATCGGAAGGAACCAGTTTGAGTGCGAGGGAACTTCCTTTTGACACAGATATCTATAACCTAGGTTCTGGTTTACAATCCACTTATGGTGTGGGATCTTTCTTTTCCAAACAAACGCTGGCCTCTTTTGCGCTTAGAGCCAATTATTCCATCAATGATAAATACATAATCACTTTATCTAATAGATTGGATGGTTCTTCCTTATTGTCAGAGGACAATCGTTGGGACAATTTCCCATCAGCAGCAGTTGCTTGGAACATAGGTCAGGAAAACTTCTTAGTGAATAACCAATCCATTTCTTATTTGAAATTGAGAGCTAGTTATGGTTTCACTGGGAATAACATAATCGACCCCTACTCTACCACTAACATTCTAGACCGTCAGACTTATTATGACTATAACGGATCTACTGCAAATGGTTGGTTGCCTTCCGCTTTGGCCAATAATAATTTAGGATGGGAAAAAACCCGAGAATTCAATTTCGGTGTTGACTTCGGAATATTTAAGGAAAGAGTAGTTGGTAGCATTGATATTTATGATCGATTATCTGACGATCTACTTATTGAGCAGGACCTTCCAGTAGAAACTGGTTTTGAATCCATCAGCTCTAATATTGGTTCAGTTAGTAACAAAGGGGTCGAGTTGTCCTTAACGACTCGAAACATTCAAAAGCCTGGTTTCACATGGCAGACCACCTTTACCTTTACAAGAAACAGAAATGAAGTGGTTTCTATTTACGGGCAGAGCGAAGTAGATGACATAGGAAACGGATGGTTTATCGGAGAATCTATTAATTCTCATTACAACTATGAGTTTGATGGAATCTGGCAACAAAATGAAGCAGACCTTGCAGAATCATACGGACAATCTGAGGGACAAGCCAAAGTAGTAGATATCAATAATGATGGTACTATCGACCCAGATGATGATAGAAAGATTCTTGGTAGCTCTGACCCTAGTTGGACCGGTGGTTTATTCTCTACATTGAGTTACAAGAATTTCGATTTCAGCTTCTCTGTTTTGACGGCACAAGATGTTTTCGTAAGTAGTAATTTCCACGCCAACTTCACTAATACTCGAGATAGAGGACGTCAAAAATTGGACATTGCTGATTGGTATATTCCAGAAAATGGTGCTGGTATTCCTGCTCAATTTTCTAACGAATATCCACAAGCCCGAAACATGGGAACTTTCTGGAGAAATGATGGTGTGGGATATTATCGGGATGCTTCCTTTGTAAAGATAAAAAACATCGCATTAGGTTACACTTTCGCGAAGCCTGCAATGGACAAGGTTGGTTTAGGTTCTTTAAGAGTCTATGTTAACGTAATTAATCCATTTGTTTTCACAGACTACGATGGTTACGACCCAGAATGGGCAGGAGCAAGCTACAATATCGCTCGTGTTGCTTCCGTAACTTACCAAGTTGGTGTTA
The DNA here is from genome assembly GCA_964508085.1 of uncultured Saprospiraceae bacterium. GTDB lineage: Bacteria > Bacteroidota > Bacteroidia > Chitinophagales > Saprospiraceae > CALGLS01. The sequence goes on from CAZDTI010000105.1 coordinate 12,250, forward strand.
ATGTTAAATTTTAAAAACTAAGAACATGAAGAAAATAAATATATTATCATTTTTTACAATTATATTGTTAGGACTATCTTTCACTTCTTGTGAAAAATATTTGGAAGAGGAAAATCTTTCCAATGTCACAGCAGAAGATTTTTACACAACTGCGGACGGATTCAGCGCATTGGTAAATTCTAATTATTCAGAATTACGAAGTGTTTACGGCCAAGACCCTTATCTGTTTATAGCAGGTACCGACCTCTATGGCCAGGGACGTGGTACCATGCCAGAGGGATTGATGTACTATACGGAATTGAATCCTTCCTCTTCCGGTGTCGATCAACTTTATAACAGTTGTTACACTTCCATCCAAGCAGCTAATCAAGCCATCTCTTTTTCTGAACGAACAGAAAAAACAAGTGCTTTGACTAATCAAATTGGAGAAGTTAGATTTTTAAGAGCAAACGCCTATTTCTTATTGGTTCAAACCTACGGAGGAGTACCTTTAGTGACCGAGCCTTTAAATGAGCCTGTCTTAGAATTTAGTAGATCTTCTGAAGCGGACATTTACAACTTCATCATTTCTGAATTGGAACAAGCAGCCAATGAAGTTTTGGACGGAGCTTATACTGGTCAAGTGAATAAAAGGGCAGTCAACAACTTATTAGGAAAAGTTCATTTGACAAGAGGCTATGAATCATATGGGGCAAGTGATGATTTTTCAAAAGCGGCATCCCTGTTTGATGGAGTTATTGGAGGACAAGGTTTAACAATTACCCCTGAAGATCTTTGGACACCAGGTAATGAAAGCAACGAAGAAGTAATTTTCTCTGTTCAGTATGATGCCGCTTCTGTATCAGCTGATCCATTTGAATTAGGTAACTCTCAGTCTGTTTGGTACTCCTCTTATTTGGGGGGATCTGAAGTAGCTGGTAATGCGCCTTTAAGAAGTTACAGTACATGCCCAACAAATTATGCGATTGGACTCTATACCCAAGATGACTTACGGTGGGGGTCGACTTTTATGTCAACCATTTATGACCGATACTTCGATTATTATGATGTGGCAGATCTCTCCTCTTTGGGTATTACGGACTATTATCCACCGGCATGGGCTTCCTCTGAGGCGGATTCTATTGCCTTTGCAGATGCTAATCCAGGAGCTGCATGGCATGCGTATGGAACTTATGGGTCGAGAGTAGCTAGTCTTGATTATGGAACCATTCCGGTGAAAAAGTTTGATGACCCAACTGCTCCTTTTGGTGGAAATACCAGTACACGGGATATTATTATCGCAAGATTGGGGGAAACCTATTTAGCTGCGGCGGAAGCACACATGAAAGCTGGGGATGCTGGTACTGGTTTAGATCGTTTGAACGAAGTACGTGCAAGAGCTGGAGTTCCTGCAGCCGAAATGGCTGACTTTGATATTGAGTATATTTTGGACGAACGAGCTAGAGAATTATTAGGGGAATATTACAGATGGTTTGATCTGAAACGAACTGGAACATTAGTGGAAAGAGCCTCTGCTCATATCCCGGATATTAGCCCTGGTAACTTTGATGGCAATGGCGGTAATTTAAAAATATTAAGACCGATTCCACAACGTGCGATCGACCTTAATCAGAACCGTAGCTTTGAACAAAATCCCGCATATAATTGATGTTTTTTAATAAGTTTAGCTAGTTATAAACGTTGGAGGTTTGAGAATTCTCTCAGCCTCCAATGTTTTTTTTAAAAGATTTAGTAATGAAAATAAACAACACATTTACATATATTTTATTGATCTTATTTCTTGGTGTTTCTTGTAAAAATGACATTCCCAATGACAAATCTAATCCTGAGGAGTTAGCAATTTCTGATCAAATGAAATGGTCAGACCGGATGGCACAATCCATTATAAAGCGTGCACCAGAAGCACATTTAAACGGCCAAAAACCCAATAAAAGATGGAACTATAAAGTTGGGCTCCTAATGACTTCTTTTGAAAAGCTGTATGAAAAAACGAAGAACGAAGCGTATTTCCAATACATGAAAGATTTCGCTGATTTTGCCATAGATGAAAATGGCGCCATCAGAGGATACAAAATGGAGGACTATAATATTGACCATATTAATGCCGGAAAATTTCTTTTTTTCATGTATGAAAAAACCAAAGATGACCGATACCTCACTGCGATGAAATCATTGCGCCAACAATTAAACGGTCACCCCAAAACTAAGTCCGGCGGATTCTGGCATAAGAAGATTTATCCTAATCAAATGTGGCTGGACGGCTTATATATGGGATCTCCATATTATGCAAGGTTTAATACCACCTTTGAAAATGGTGACAAAGTAGATGATGTCATTCATCAATTTGATGAAATCCAAAAACATACGCCTGACCCAAAAACAGGATTACTGTTTCATGCTTGGGATGCAAGCAAAAAAATGGGCTGGGCTAATAAAGAAACAGGTCAATCACCTGGGTTTTGGTCACGTTCCATGGGTTGGTATGCAATGGCATTGGTGGATGTTCTTGACTACATTCCGCAAGATCACCCGGGAAGAGCTAATTTAATCAGCTACCTTAATGAGCTAGGGAATGCTTTAGTAAAATTCCAAGATGAAAACACTGGACTTTGGTGGCAAGTACCTGATCAACCGAATCGAACAGGCAATTACCTGGAAGCTTCCTCCTCTTGTATGTTTACTTATGCTTTTTTAAAGGGCGTTAGAAAAGGTTACCTCCCTGCCAAATTCAAAACTACAGCTGAAAAGACTTTCAAAGGAATCACAGAAGAATTGATTGCGATGGACAAAGATGGAGAAATCCACATCAAAAATGTATGTAGTAGTGCTGGATTAGGTGGAAATCCTTACCGAGATGGATCTTACGATTATTACATCAGTGAAGCGATCAAAACAGACAACCTACATGGACTTGGTCCATTCATTTTGGCAGCATTAGAAATGGGACAATAACTTGTTGAATCATCGTACTCCTTAATACTTCAAAATGAAGATTGATAAACCTAACTTATTGTTAATTGCTTTTTCATTGATTCTCCCTGCAATTGTATTTTGTCAACAATATACTTCCAATAAAGAAGGAATACATTTCTATGAAGCTCGCTCCTGGTATTGGCAATATGAAGGAAAACCCATTCTGCTTAAAGGGGGAAGCAATGACGATAACCATTATCAATGGACAGGCAAAAAATTAACGGACCATCTCGATCTTTTGGCTTCAGTGGGCGGAAATTACATCCGTAATACCATGTCCGACAGAGACCCCGGAAATGTATATGCTTTTAAAAAAATGAGCAATGGAAAGTATGACCTCAACCAGTGGAATGAAGAGTATTGGAATCGATTAACATTTTTTCTAAAAGAAACAAAAGCACGTGATATTATTGTTCAGTTGACATTATGGGATAAATTTGACATCGGCACTAGCGTATGGAAACAACATCCATGGAGTGCTGAAGCCAATGTAAATATCAAATCAGATCAATGGAATGGAAGTCTGGATTTTTATTCGACAGCAGATAGAAAAGCAGAAAGTGAATTGAAGTTTCAAAAACAATACATTGACAAATTGCTATCCGTTACGCTTCAATTTGATCACATTTTGTACAACATCAATAATGAAAGTAGTGAAAGTGGTGGTTGGGAAAATTATTGGGCAAAATATATAAAAGAAATCGCTACTACCTCCAACAAGAAGATCTATGTTACCAATATGCAATTGTCTGCTTTTAATGCCATCCGTCATGTAATGTCCAATCCTGAATTATTTGATTTTGTAGATATTTCCCAAAACAATCAGGATTCCAAAGGGGCAAGAGGAAGAGCACATTGGGATTACTTGATGTTCATCAGAAAGAAGATCGCCTCCTTTGGACCAGTCCCAATGAACAATGTAAAGATCTATGGAGGATCCGACGGAATGACCAATTTTTCTGCTGGATCTGAGACAGAAGCCATTGATAGATTTTGGAGAAATGTTTTTGGAGGATGCGCCTCGGTCCGATTCCATCGTCCATCTGTTCCGGAGAAACTTTGGGGTTCTGGATTGAATGAACGAGTGCAAACCAATTTAAAAGCAATGGATATGGTTCTGGAAGAATTAGACCTCTTCAGTTGCATCCCTCATAATGATCTCATTTCTTCTTTCACACCGGTCTCTTCAATGATGGAAGCTTATGCAACTGCCAATATTGGTCATCAATATGCGATCTATTTTCCACAAGGACGCTACAAAGTCAACCTTGATCCTTGGGTCTATGCTGACCAATTAAAATTAAAATGGCTAGATATTGAAACATTGAAATGGAGCGAGCCCGAAATTGTGGACGTTAAATGGGCAGGCGGAAAAAATGACTGGGGATTTCAAGGTAGTGTAACTTTGGAAACACCTTCCAATAGACAATGTGTAGCTTTTCTAGAAATTGTAAAATAACTGTTACATAAAAAACCATTAGAGCTATTTCTTTTCTCTTTTTGTTTTGCACTCCTCAAAATGATCATAAAAACCTATTGTGAAATTTGAAAGGATAGATGGTCATTAGAAAAACAGAAAGTTTCTCAAAAGCTACTAACTAGAACTAGGAACTGGGACAAAATTCAAAGCCATAGCCATTGCAGCTGATGACGCTACTTTCTACATATTGGAAAGGAGCACTACCACCGCCATGTTAAATAAAATAGAAGAAATATCTGTTGATGAAACAGTTTGACAAAAGGTAATTGATAAGCTTTAAATGACTTCATTTTCATATTTTAAAAAATAAACAAACGAAAGTAAACGAAAACAAACGAAAATACTTATCTTGCATTTACACCAATAAAATGTCTAGATGTTAGCGAATCAACGTAAAGAAAAAATCCTGGAATTGATCAAGGAAGATGGTTCTGCCAAAGTGGCTGACCTATCCAAAATTTTTAAAGTAACGGAAGTCACTATTCGGCAAGATTTAAAAATGTTAGAGAGTGAAGGGCTTGTAGTGAGAGAGCACGGAGGTGTCCATTTGAAAAACGTCGAAGACCAAGTTCGAAATTTCACCTTGACTAATCAAATCAACTTAAAACAAAAAAAGATCATAGCAGAGAAGTGTTTAGAACTGATCTACCCAGGTGATACAATCATACTGGATTCAGGGTCTACGACAACAGAAATTGCTAAAAAATTAAACCATATAAAAGGACTAACGGTCATAACAAATGCCCTTAATATAGCTTTGATGTTGGGTGCAAACCCCAATGTTGAGGTGATAATGACGGGGGGAGAATTCAAACCTCCTACCCTCTCCTTGACCGGACAAAAAGCTGCAGATTTTTTTGAAGGATTGAATGTTCAAAAACTCTTTTTAGCAACAGCTGGAATCTCCTTAAAGTCCGGTCTAACCTACCCAAGCATAAGTGACCTTGTTGTTAAAAAAGCGATGATAGAAGCTGCCGAGACGACTTATCTGGTTGCGGATTCTTCAAAATTTGATAAAAGTGCTTTGGCGAGTTTGGGTGCACTTTCACTCATCGACTATATCATCACAGATGAAGGAATTCATAAAAAACACAAACAAATTTTTAAAGAAAATGAGATCGAATTGATCATCGCTGAAAAGATAAATAAACGAAGATTGAACTGATGAAACGACCATGATTTTTATTAACCATAAATAACAGGCAGTGGTATGATTAAAAAAATATTATGGGAGAGCAAAGCGGTTACATGGGTGCAGAAATTATTTTTCATTGTGCACTGCAGAAAAATTTAAACACATGAAAAAACGAAATATTACACTCGGGGTCATTATAGGAAATCGGGATTTTTTCCCAGATAAATTAGTTACAGAAGCAAGAGCTGATATTTTAAAAGTATTAGAAGCTCAAGGAATTAATAGTATTTTATTAAATGAAAATGACAGCAAATTAGGAGGAGTAGAGACCTATCAAGATGCACGAAAATGTGCTGACCTTTTCATCAAACATAACAATGAGATTTCAGGAGTTTTAGTTGTGCTACCTAATTTTGGAGACGAACGTGGTGTGGCGGATACGCTACACTTGGCAAATCTAAAAGTACCCGTTTTGATTCAAGGGTATCCAGATGAATTGAATAAAATGAATGTAGTGAACCGTCGAGATTCCTGGTGTGGAAAAATATCGGTTTGCAATAACTTATATCAATACGGCATCAAATACTCCCTCACAACGAAACACGTCGTCCACCCAACGGACCCTACTTTTTTAAAGGATCTTACTCAATTCATTTCCGTTTGCAGCGTAGTAAGAGGACTCAAAAATGTTCGCATAGGAGCAATCGGAGCAAGACCAACTGCCTTTAACACGGTGCGTTATAGCGAAAAGATTTTACAGAAAAATGGAATCTCCGTTGTCACCTGCGACCTTTCAGAAATTCTGGGAAATGCCAACAAACTCACTGGCGACGATCAGCGTGTCAAAGATCATTTAGAAAAAATCCACAACTATGCTTCTGTTGGAAAAACACCCTCCGAAGCACTTATTCAAATTGCAAAATTAGATGTAGTCCTGAATGATTTTATGAATGAAAATGACCTGGATGCCAATGCCATTCAATGCTGGACTTCTTTACAGCAAAATTACGGATGTAATGTTTGCACCAGTTCAAGTATGTTCAGTGAAGGTATGATTCCATCGGCCTGCGAAGTCGATGTTACTGGCACGCTAAGTATGTACGCGATGCAATTGGCTTCCGGTTCTCCTTCGGCATTAGTGGATTGGAATAATAATTACGCAGATGATGATGAAAAATGCGTTTTGTTCCATTGTGGGAATTGGGCAAAATCATTTCTGCCAGACATAGAAATCAGCAATGCCCCCATTTTAGGGACTACAGTAGGCGTTGAAAATACTTATGGTGCATTGGACGGAAGAACTCCCGCCTCTCCCCTAACCTACGGACGGACCACAACGGACGATACCAAAGGACTTATGAAAGCCTACGTGGGTGAAGGGCAGTTAACGGATGATGAATTGAATACTTTTGGAAATCGAGCAGTCGCCAAAGTTCCTAACCTCCAAGCACTCATGCAACATGTTTGTAGAAATGGATATGAGCACCATGTAGTCATGAATGCTTCTAATACGGCGTCAGCACTTAAGGAAGCTTTTGAAAATTACATGGGTTGGGAGGTGTATCACCATGAAAGTTAGATCCGTCGGACTTCATTAGATGGCCTCAAAGCCATCTAATGAACTTTTCAACAAATTTCATAACAATAAAAATACGTGAATCAGTAATCACGGACATAGATTTTTCATACAGAAAATAATTTTTGTGCAGATGGAAGACAAAGACTTAAAACTAAAATCAGTGCACTTGAGGGAACAGATCCTTAAGTACATTTATAAAGCGAACGCTGGTCACACTGGTGGAAGTCTTTCCTGTATCGATATTTTGAATGTGCTTTATAACCGAGTGCTACAAGTGGATCCTAATAATTTCAATGACCCAAATAGAGATAGATACATTCAAAGTAAAGGACATAGCGTCGAAGCACTTTATGTTGCCTTAGCAGACCGAGGATTTTTCCCTGAATCCGATTTGGAAACCATGTGCAAATATCAATCTCATTTCATTGGACATCCCACCAAAAAAGTCAATGGGGTGGAACAAAATACAGGCGCTTTAGGGCATGGATTATCTATTGCTGTGGGAGAAGCCATAGCGGCCAAATTAGACAACAAACCCCATCGCGTATTTACATTGTTAGGAGATGGAGAGCTGGCAGAAGGATCTAATTGGGAAGCTTTCCTATCCGCAGCTCATTACAACTTAGATAACCTCTATGCCATCCTAGATTACAACAAACAGCAAATTACCGGAGCAGTGGATGAAGTGATGAAGACAAGCTCTGTTAAAGAAAAATTGGAATCTTTTGGATGGGCAGTAAAAGAAGTGGATGGACATGATGTTGGAGCATTGGAAACTGCACTGAACTATGGTCCTTTAATAGCAGGAAAACCTTCATTTATCATTGCTCATACGATCAAAGGGAAAGGCGTCAGTTTTATGGAAGGCGTTTTAAAATGGCATCACGGTGTTCCAAGCCCTGAATTGTATGAACAGGCATTATCAGAATTAGAAGCTTACAAAACTACCATTTAATAATTGTTATGAAATTAGATGTGATTGAAGATGAAAACCTTAGAATGGGCATTGCCAACCAATTGGTTTTTGCGTCAACCTTAGAAGAGTTGGCGGAGACAGATAGAGGTATTGTTATCATAACAAGTGATTCACGTGGATCAGGGAAGTTAAAGCCATTTGCTAAAAAATTCCCTGAGCAAGTAGTAGAAGTAGGAATAGCGGAGCAAAATTTAGTGGGTGTCGCGGCAGGTTTGGCATCGGCAGGAAAAAAAGCTTTCGCCATCTCTCCTGCTTGCTTTCTTACCGCTCGCTCTTTAGAACAAATAAAAAACGATATCGCCTATTCAGATAATCCTGTGAGGTTGGTCGGCATCAGTGCTGGGGTGAGCTACGGAATTTTAGGTTCTACTCATCATAGTCTTCATGATTTTGCTGTATTGCGTGCCATCAATAACATAACGATTGTAGTCCCTTGTGACAACTATGAAACGGAACAAGCTGTTCGCCAAGCCTATCAGTTCAAGAGCCCTATTTATTTACGCTTTGGTAAAAAAGCAATGCCCTTTTTGAATGATAACAATGATCAAAGTTTTCAAATAGGAAAAGGTCGAATAGTAAAAGAAGGAAATGATTTAACCATCATCGCTACTGGCGAAACCGTCTTTCCAAGTTGGCAAGCAGCAAAAGCATTAGAAGAGGTGCATGGAATCAAAGCAGGCGTGGTCAGTATGCATACCATCAAACCACTCGATACAGATTTACTAAATGAATTGGCTTCAAAAGGCAAACCCATTCTTACGGTAGAAGAGCATATGATCAACGGCGGATTAGGCGAAGCTTGTGCATCGTACTTATTTCAAAGGGGGGCTCAAAACCCATTTCAGATTATGGGGATTCCTGATGAATACACTGTAACGGGCTCACAAGTTCAGATATTTGAGCATTACGGAATCTCAAAAGATGGAATAATGGTGCAAGCCTTAAAACTTATACAAGTTAGTTAAACTCAAGGTTAATATTTCTTTTTTAGAAAATGTAATTTAACTGTTATAAAAATAAATTCGAAAAAGCAAATATCTTATTTTTTCAATTCTTACTGCTTTTCCTGTCCTGCAATACTTCAACTCCGGACAATTGGAAAAGTGAGTTAACCACAAAAGAAAAAGAAGAACATGTACTATGAATGGAAAATTGCTAATCATCCAAACAAAAAACGGACTAGAAGATAGAAAGCAAATTCAAAAAATGAATACACTTTATTAGAAATTCATTTGA
>CAZDTI010000106.1:0-21608 GCA_964508085.1 uncultured Saprospiraceae bacterium
AACCAGAGCAATATATGGAAGAAGAATAGTTGTTTGTTCTTGACCTTCATTAAGCGCAAAAGTACATTATTTATGCGAATCGAAAACAACGTATACCCAGCACTTTCAAGAACTCAGACACTATCGAATTAAGGTGAGATCACCAGCTTCTTTCAAGGTCAGCATTGCCCCCGTCTCTTCATCGGGATAAGAGAAACTAATTTGCCAGATATAGACATCTGTTGGAGCTGGTTTGTTATTATGGGTTCCGTTCCAAGCATTAGAGATATCATTGGATCGAAAAACTTCATTCCCCCAACGATTAAAAATTTTCATTTCGTAGTTGATGAAATCAAAGGGGCAAACACTTAAGGCCGCAAAAGAATCATTATGGCCATCACCATCTGGCGTAAAAGCATTCGGAATAGCCCAGCAATTCTGACAACCTGAGAATTCTACATAAACAGAATCACGGAAAGTACAATTCAAAGTATCTACTGCTGCGATGTAGGTATTCGTTTGCCTCACCGAAATGCTTGGTGCCATAGTTCCATCCTGCCAAAATGCTTGTGAATAACCTGATTGCAACTCCAGAACAGCACCTTTACAAAGCAAGGTATCTTCTCCTAAATCTACCTCTGCGGAAAGCACAACTACATTTTTACAAAAACTACTTTCTGTAGGCAAACCCTCATCAACAAGCAATTCAATGACAAATTCACCAGCCTCTTCATAAACAACGGGAGGAGGAACTTCCCCTTCAGAACTCAATGGAAGTGCAGAACCACAACCTTCAAAATCCATTCGTACAAGACTATTGTTATTAATGTTGACTACAAAAAAGACAATATCTGTTTCAAAGGGAATTATATTGGAATAACTATGTGGGAAGTTTAAGCCGGGAACTGGAGGAGCTGAAATAGCAAGCGGTATATTTGTAATGTCACTTTGAAAATCGACTACCGTTACATTGTTAGTTTCACCAATCAGTATCAGACCTAGCAACTCTCCACAATGCTCTTGTAAGATGATATCCCTGGAGGTATTGAAATTTGGTCCTTCACCAAGATTTGTACCTGTAGGGATATTACTAAGTAAAGGGCCAAAGTCTAATCTCGTAATACTATTGTTATTACAAACCAACATATACCATTCGCCATTTTGCTGAAAGGTCGTAAAGCCAGTTGGAAAACTCAGATCTCCAACGTTTCCGATATTTAATCCTGTTGGTGTATTCGAGAGGCTTTCGCCAAAAGAAAGGCGAATCATTTCTTCTCCATGTCCGGAGACGGTCCAACCGAACCATTCTCCGTTTTCTTTGAAAATTAATAACTCATGCGGAAAATCCATTTCTCCGATATTCCCTAATACTTCTGGTACAGGAATATTTTCAATGTTGTCACCAAAATCGTAACGAATGAGTTTGTCTCCTCCAGGACCGCCTGTGACTCCAAACCCCCACCACTGATCGTTGTCTTTAATTATGGAAACTCCTTCTAACCAACCTAATACAACCCCCTCATTATCCCCTAATCCAACTGCCTCAGGAACACTTTTTAAATCTGTACCAAAATCCAATCGCACCAACTCATGGTCGGTCAAATTACTAACGAAGCCATAATAATTACCTGCCTCTTCAACGATAGTGATGAAGCTCGGTTTATCCAATTCCCCCAGATCACCTAGAGATAAGGGGCTTGGTTCTAAGGTGAGATTTAATCCACAAAAATTCCATGAATAAGTCTCCGCATTGCCTGTTGTTGTATTGGTTATTAAAAGCTCCTCCCCAGCACAGATGGTATCTACGGAAGTGAAGGAAGCGCTTACCTGAGCCACAGTTTGAACAAAAAAGAACAACACAACAGAAAGCGTAAGAAAGGGCTTTACCTTTTTCATATTTGTTTTGTTTTGAAAGTCGAGATATTCCTTTGTCATTGAAATAGATTCGAGGATCCATTCAAAAACAGAATCCGACGATTTTTTCTATATTTTATCTGACTTTTCATTACCTTTAATATTAGACTTGAGTCATCTTTACGTTTGAGTAGTGCCTTAATATTAAAACTACTAATCCATCAAAGTAATGTTGTCTTTGTTCTAATTAACGTTTGACAATAATTATATAAGTACTTATGTCGCGACGAATTCATTTGAATTCTCATTCAACCTCATTCTTAATAAAAAATTAATCTAACCATGGGATTATTCGGTGATTTAAAAAAAATACTATTTGGCGCAAAAGCCATTTCTAAATCAGCAGCAGACAAAGCCATTGATGCGGGAACAGAAGTTGGCGGAAAATTAATGGACAGCGCTGGTGACACTTTGAGTGAAGCAACGGAAAAAGCAACAGATTTAGGGGGGCAGCTAATGGACAAAGCTAAAGATGTAGCCGGTGACCTTTCAGAAAAGGCGATGGACGTTGGCGGTGATGTTTTTGACAGGGCCAAAGGGTTTACAGAACGAACTTTCGATGCCGGAGCAGATGCGGTCAATAAAACAACAGACTCTGTTAGTGATGCCGCAGATACTGTTCAAAACACGAGTTCAGAAGGATTAGGCGATGCCGCTTCTTCTGTTGAAAAGCTGGGAGGCAAAGTTCTAGATGTTGGAGAAGATGTATTTGATAAAGCAAAAAGTATTACAGAAGACGTAGGCGGTAAAGTATTGGATACTGCCGCTCCTATCATTGATAAAGGAATGGACATCGCCGAAAACGTAGGCGGCAAAATACTGGACAAGGCAGCTCCTTTAGTGGAAAAGGGAAAAAATCTAGCTGAAGATGTAGGTGGTAAAATTCTGGATAAAGCAGGGCCATTAGCAGAGCAAGGTAAAGACTTGGCGGAAAACGTAGGTGGCAAAGCGATGGAAGTTGGGGGGGATATGATGAACACTTTCAAAGATGCGGCCGATAAAGCTGGAGATAAATTCTCTGATTTCTATAATGCTGCTCAGGAAGATGCTGCGAAAAATGCAGAAGGAAAAGACATGGTGGAGCGAGCACAGGATGCCGTTCACGACCAAAGTGTGGATAACACTGTCGATAAGGCAAAAGAAATGGCAGATAAGATAGAAGCGGCGAGAAAAGCAGCAGATCAAAAATTCACCAGCGATCCTATAGATACCAGTGACAGCTTATTGGATGATACTGATGATTTCTTTGCTAAAGCTGATCGTTTTGCCAGGGGTGATTACCATAATACTGGAAAATTCGACAAACCAACAACTCCCCCACCGCCACCTGCACCAGAAGAGCCAGAAGCCCCAAAGATAGATCCTTCTAATGATTTGTTTGCGAATACGGAGGAGCGAATGAAGGAGGAAGGCGAGGAAGAAGGAGAGGATAGTTAGACCTTTTAGAAGGTTGAAAGCAAGCTCTTTTTCAACCTCAAGCACAACCTCAAAACCCTTGATACGCGAACTCCACGTGAGTGGTTCTCGAATTGAGCACTTTGAAGCCCGCCCGCCCGCATGACCGGAACGGGCTGGTTCCGCTACGGACAGGTTGAGGTTGCTCTTGAGGTTGAGGTTGAATTCTTTTCCAATCATTGTCATTAAAAACAAATTTACTCCCCTATTACCCAAAAAAAGCGTATCTTTGCACCGCTTTTTAAGAAGATTCATTACATATGAAATCGTTGAACCATTTTACGCTTCCCATTATGGGGCTAAAAATGGGCATGCATCAGTTTGATTTTCAAGTAGATAAAGAATTTTTCAACCATTTTGACCAAGAGGTCATTGAAGATGGAAAATTCGATATCAAATTGTATTTCGATAAACGTCCGGATATGATTGTACTTGTCTTCGAGTTTGAAGGCGCTGTACAAACCAACTGTGATCGTTGCTTGGCTACTATAAACTTGCCAGTAAAAGGAAACAATCAACTTTTGGTCAAATATGCGGAAGAAGAAAGTGAGGATGATGAAATTTGGTATATTCCTTCGGGGAAAAGCGAATTGAACGTCGCAAAACCAATTTTTGAGTTCATCATTTTAAATCTTCCGATTATAAAGACCTACGACTGTCAATCAGAAGAGCAGGCCCCTTGCGACGAAGAAATGCTTCGCTACCTTCAGCCATCAGATGAAAAGGAAACGGATGAAGAAAGCAACGAAGACAATGATTTGTCGAATCCCTTTAGGGATGCATTAAAAGATTTTAAATAACTTCTTTGACTAACTGAAAAACACGGTATTCGTCAAAGAATCTTAAACAATTGTCGCTTTTGATTAAGCCAATCAAAATAATCAAAGGCATAAATAAATTTTATCATGGCACATCCTAAGAGTAAAATTTCTAAACAGAGAAAAAGAAAACGTCGTACGCATTATAATACACCAATTCCACAGGTGTCTATCGACAAAACTACAGGTGAAGCACACCAGTTCCACAGAGCTTACTGGCTCGATGGTAGCATGTACTACCGTGGACAAGTAGTGATTGAAGCGTCAGAGGAATAGTAATTTCTTCTGGTTTGCGACAAGCAAAAACATGCAAAAAAGCTCCCATAGTCTTATGAGGGGCTTTTTGTGTTCCCACTCTACTCGTTACACTCACTTGGGGTGACAAGACCCAATAGAAAAACAGTTCTCAAATTGGAAACCAGACTAAGTATATCAGTATTCTCTAGCTGATGTCAAAACATTAATAAACACCTTCTCCGATGAAAAAAATCATAAATACCTCTAACGCACCTGCCCCTGTAGGCCCTTATAATCAATCTGTATCCTTCAATGGCGTGTTATATTGCTCTGGACAAATAGCACTAAACCCTTCTACTGGTGAACTCGTAACAGATAGTATCGAAGCAGAAACACACCAAGTATTGAAAAACCTGGGAGCTGTTCTAACAGAAGCAGGTTTGGGTTATGAGGACATTCTTAAATGTTCTGTATTTGTTAGCGATATGAATTTGTACAGTCGTATCAATGCAGTCTATGCCGAATATTTTGAGGAAGACACCGCTCCTGCTAGAGAATTAGTTGAAGTAGCGAATTTGCCTAAGTTTGTTAATATTGAAATTTCTGCGATTGCGGGGAAGTAGGAGATGGGTAGATAGGTGGATGGGTTCCTTCTGACGCAAATTTCTGCGAAAAAAGGGAACCCATCCACCTGCCTATCCACCCATCTACCCCTTCCCCCAAAAAAATCATTCACCAAGTAACACCAACATCATGAGCGAAAAGAAAAAAGTATTGTCCTGTATTCAGCCAACTGGGAATATGCACTATGGTAACTATTTTGGAGCTGTTCAAAACTGGGTTAACCTTCAAGAAAACTATGAATGTAAGTACGGTATTGTGGATTATCATGCGATGACCATGCCTTACAAACCTAAGAAACTAAGAGAGAATACCTGGGAATTGATTTTCAATTTATTAGCGGTTGGCGTAAAAGCGGAGAATCTCTTTATTCAATCTTTGATTCCAGAGCATACAGAGCTGGGATGGATATTTAGTTGTTTCTGTTCTTATGGGCAATTAAGCAGAATGACACAGTTTAAAGACAAGTCCTCTGACTCTAAGGAGAAGGCTTCTGGTTTTGTATCTGCGGGGCTTTTTGGCTATCCAGTTTTGCAGGCTGCGGATATTTTGATTTATCGTGCGGATTATGTTCCTGTTGGAAAAGATCAGGAACAGCATCTGGAGCTTTCGCGAAATATTGCGGAACGCTTTAATACTCAAGTTGGTAAAGAATATTTTATTCTTCCAGAAAGCCTATATAGCGAGACGCCTAAAATTGCCTCTCCTGCAGCTCCGGAAAGAAAGATGAGTAAGAGCGCTGGAGAAAAACATTACATTTCTGTTTTTGAAGAGGAAGCACGTATCAGAAAGCAAATTCGATCTGCAGTTACCGATACTGGAGATACACCAGAGGGAGAAATGAGTGCTGGTATTGCCAACCTTTTTAGTATGCTTCGTGCTAGTGGCCAACAAAAAGCACACGACAGTATCATGGAGGACTACAAGGATGGAAGCTTAAAATATTCAACGTTGAAAGATGCTACTGCTAATGGGTTGGTGGAAATGAGTAATCGGTTTCGAGACCGCAAGGCGGAATTGAAGAGTAATAAAAAAGAGGTAAAGAATCAAATTAAAGCTTCTTCTGCAGAGATCAGAAAACGTGCGCAGGAGACCATTCGAGAAGTAAAGGAGTTGACGGGCTTGGGCAATGTAAAGTTTTAGATTTAAATAATTAAACAATAACCTTACAATAATGAAAATCATATGCATTGGTCGAAACTATGTGGATCACGCTAAGGAACTGAACAACCCGATCCCCAGTAAACCTTTGGTTTTTATGAAACCTGCGTCTGCTCTGCTCGTTAATAATAAACCATTCTACTATCCGGAGTTTACAAAGGACTTGCATTATGAGGTGGAGGTAGTGTTGAAAATTGGTAAAAATGGACGGCATGTGCAACCAGAATTTGCCAAAGGTTATGTCAAAGAGATCGCACTAGGCATTGACTTTACCGCAAGGGATATTCAAGCACAATGCAAAGCCAAAGGACATCCTTGGGAAATCGCCAAAGGTTTTGATGGGTCAGCAGTGTTGAGTCCATTCATTCCGATAGATACCGTGGATAGAAATGCTGTCGAGTTTAAATTGGATAAAAACGGAGAGACCGTTCAACATGGAAATACTAGAGATATGATCTTCCAATTTGATCAACTGATTTCCTACGTTTCTCAGTTCTTTAAATTGAACATGGGCGATTTGATATACACTGGAACGCCTGCGGGAGTTGGTCCTGTGAAAATTGGTGATAAGTTAGAAGGCTACATTTACCAGAAAGGAGAAGCTACACCGATGTTTATCTGTGAAGTGAGGTAATTTTGTTAACCTTCTCCATTTCTCAAAGTAGGAACTTAATTAGCTATAAAAATTGATTAGCAGCAAAGTATTTTTAACTTTGCAGCCAAATTAAACGTATACCCGTTTTTTAGTATAAAAATAATCTAAATTATGCCATATTTATTTACGTCAGAATCTGTTTCTGAAGGGCACCCAGACAAGGTTGCCGACCAAATTTCAGACGCCATCCTTGATGCTTTTTTAGCGCAGGACCCTAAGTCTAAAGTAGCCTGTGAAACATTGGTAACAACTGGATTAGCCGTTGTTTCTGGTGAAGTAAGATCTAATGCTTACGTAGATGTACAAAGTACAGTAAGAGAAGTAATCAAGAAAATTGGTTACACCAAATCTGAATATCAATTTGATGCGGATTCTTGTGGTGTAATGTCTGCCATCCACGAACAGTCTGCGGATATTGCGCAAGGAGTTGACGTAGGTAAAAAGGCAGATGAGCAAGGTGCTGGCGACCAGGGAATGATGTTTGGCTACGCGACCAACGAGTCACGGAGCTACATGCCATTGCCTCTAGAAATCTCTCATATGCTATTGGAAGAATTGGCTGCTATCCGTCGAGGAGGCAAACAAATGAAATACCTCCGTCCAGATTCTAAGTCTCAGGTAACCATCGAATATAGTGATGACAACAAGCCGATGCGTATAGACACCATCGTATTGTCAACACAGCATGATGACTTTGCTGCTGAAAAGAAAATGTTAGCGACCATTAAGAAAGACGTGAAGAACATTTTGATTCCACGGGTAATGAAAAAATTACCTGCAAAAGTTCGCAAAATGTTTGGCAACAAAATCACACTTCACGTAAACCCAACTGGTAAGTTTGTTATCGGTGGTCCTCACGGAGATACTGGTTTGACGGGGCGTAAGATTATCGTTGATACTTATGGTGGGTTTGGTGCACACGGTGGAGGAGCTTTCTCAGGAAAGGATTCTTCTAAAGTGGATCGTTCTGCTGCTTATGCTACTCGCCACATGGCGAAGAATATTGTTGCCGCTGGTTTGGCAGATCAATGCCTGGTTCAAGTCGCTTATGCAATTGGAGTTGCGAAGCCTGTTGGTTTGTACATCAATACTTATGGTACTGGAAAAGTCAACATGAATGATGGAGCAATGGCTAGAAAGATGGAAAAGATTTTTGACATGCGTCCTGCTGCTATCGTAAAGCGTTTTGGTTTGCAAAATCCAATCTTCTCTGAAACTGCTGCTTATGGCCATATGGGACGTAAGCCTGGTAAAAAGAAGGTTAAGATTGGCCAGAATGGAAAGAGCAAAACTGTGACTGTTGAGACTTTCACCTGGGAAAAATTAGATATGGTGGATGACATCAAGAAAGCGTTTAAGATTAAGTAAGATTTCTTGGTTCTTAATAGGAACTTTATAACATAAAAAAACGGCCGATGATTTTTCATCGGCCGTTTTTTTTATATCTCTTTCAAAATTAAACTTTTTGCTACTCCTCAATTACATAAGGCACATTTTCAAATTTGCCTTCCGTTACCTTTAATTCAAAAGGCCCTTCAGCACTTTGCGCAAAAATGGTTCCTTGAAAAGTACCACTCACCTTAAAATTTTCGCAGGAAGTCACTGTGGTCACGATATCTCCAAAGCCGGAACCTGAAGAATTTTCAACTGAAGAGAAATAAGAAATAGCACTGTGGTCTCCGTAGCGTGTACCATCAACAACAGTCTGAAGCGCTTTCTCTTCGTAATCTTCATGCCCGGAACCGTAGTAGGTATATACTCCAGGACAATCGCCTTCTTCTGCCTCATACATATTATATATGTGCAAAGTTATAAGCTCCTCCTTCTCAGAGGTACCAGAAATAATCAGCGTTTTAAAAAACACCCCTGGCAATTCCTCACTTCTGATCATCACCTCTCTTGATACCGTTTTGGTTTCCCAAAATTGACCATCAATTTTACAGCTAAAAGAACTATTTGACATTATAGCTGAAGGCTCAGTTACCTCATCTTTTCCACAGGAGGTCATTACCAATAGCAATAACGCTACTGTAAAAAACCATACGATTTTTTTCATGTTAGTTTACCTAATTGCAGCTCAGTATCTAGCTCTACTATCTACTGAACGTATCTATAAATTTTATATCGGAATTGGGAGTGTGCGTTGTTAGCTGCAACGTTCATAGACCGTTATGATCTAAAAACATAGCGCTATCTACGGAACGGCAAAAGTGATACCGAATTCTATCATGAACAGTAGTGTTCACTACAAAATAGTATAGAAAACAAATCATCTAAGAACAGAGATATAGGTATGGCAATGAAGGAAGCCTGAAAGGAGCTTTCAATGTCATGGAATTTTTGTCTGTAGAAATTTGATATGTTTTATGAACGCCTTACAAAGATAGGAAACATATATTAAATTTCAAATTATATCATCATATTGTATTTAACAATAACTTTCTCAAAAATCGGTTCATAGGATTATATTAAAATCCCCATTATCATACATCGTACGATAATGGGGATTTAATCACTAACCTTCCGTTACTAAACGAGGTATTGTATTCTCCTACTCCACCGTCACCTTCTCCACATGCACTCCTGCTTCTGTTTGTATTTTCAGCAAATACATTCCAGTTGCTATATTTTGTACATCCAGAGAAGGCTTAGATGTCGATCGGATTAGTCTTCCATTCAGATCATATAATCGAATACTTTCCATTTTTATACTTTTAGCTGTCACCCAGATGTGATCTTTTGCTGGGTTCGGATAGATAGATATCAAGTCTGAAAGGATAATATCATCACTGCTAGTTGTTGTTTCTACAGGTGCAGTTGTCTCTGTTGGAATAACAGGGATTTCTTCTCCTTCGCTATTAATAACCAAAACATTTGTGATATTAAACACGGCGTCATCTACAAAGAATTCAGAACCTCCTCCACCTCCTGGGGCAAATAAAATATCATCTTCTACCGTGATGAACAACTGTGCGAGTTGACCATAGTCACTTATATTCGTTCCATCTATTCTTGTCATCGCGATGTCAACACGCCCCTCTGCAGGGAAGTCACGTTGAACTGCAATCATATTGTTATCATTTTCTCCCAGCCAAGACGTATTGAAACCAATTGCTACAGAACCATTTACAATATAGTCTGGATCATAGGTTAGACTATAAGCTAAACCGTAAACATCTTCTGCAATATTCATCTCTTCTCCCAAAATAATTGGCAAGCTCATTTCCATGCCTTCTATCAAGGTATCTGCCTCCACATAGAAAGGGGCATTGAGTACAAATCCATCAACTTGAGGATAATCGTGTACATATTGTTGATTAGGGTCGCCTGTAAAGTTGTGCATCTCTCCCCAATTAGCTGTAATGGCCAAAGTATCATTGGCGTCGATCAATCCGTTACCGTCTGAATCAATGTGCTTATAATTAGGCCCACTGGGAATGGTTTGCATCCAATCTACTGCAGGTTGACCTACCCATAGCATATTTCCACCTGCACGAATTGGTCCGATGGAGTCATAGGCCAAACCAATATTTAACAAATCAAAGTTATTAACAACCTTATTGGTATCCGTATCTCCTGGCCACATACAATCAGGGATGACATTTACAACCATTGAGTCTGAAGCTTGGCAGCCAGAAGAGTTGTCAGTAGTCGTAAAAACAAAAGTCGTTGTAGCAGAAGGAGTTGCTGTTGGAGTCAGTATAAATGAATTATTTAGTTCTGCTCCAGGAGTCCACTCAAAAGTAGTATTAGTATTTGCTCCTAAGTGTGCTAATAATTGTGCTGACCCTCCAGCACAAATAGTTGTATCTGCAATAATATTTGAAATCATTTCATTATTTAGTACAACCTCCACACAAAACGTCCCTTCTCCAGTACAACCATTGGTATCAGTTATAACAACAGTATAACATCCCTCTTGACCAATACCTACATCAGGAATAGCAAAACACTCTCCCAATATAGCAAAGCCAGAAGGACCTGTCCAAGAATAAGTCGCACCTACTGTATTTGGAGCACAGAGTACCAATTCTTCTCCTTCACAAGCTTCAGCTGCCCCTGTTATCGTTACATTTATTGGATTTGATCCCGAAAGAGTAACAGCCTCCATAGTTGTCAACCCATTGTCATCTGTAACCGTAACCTCATACGTTCCAACATCCAGCCCTGTTCTATTTGCCGGGTCATCAGTACCGGGTAAATCCGCCCAGTCATAAGTATAAGGAAACCCGTTTCCACAAGCCACAAATAAGTCAATACTACCTGCCATTGTACCACAGTCTGGATTAGTTGGAAACAAAACAACACCTGGACCATCTGGAAATTCTACCCACATTGATCCAGTATCTTCACAACCATTGGCATCCGTTACCGTCACTGTAAATAGAGTAGAGTCTGTCATAGAAGAAGCCCATGTGCTTGATGCTGTGGGGTTATCGAGAAAGGCCGCTGGCTCCCAACTATAACTGACTGCTGTTGGTGCAATGACAAAGACTTCTGCTCCTCCTGCACATCCTAGAGTATCCGGCCCCATCGCCTCAATGATACCAAGAAGAATATTATCAGTGACCGTACAGCCGTTGGCATCTGTTACGGTTATGCTGTAACTTCCATTTGTTAAATTATTAATTACTGAAGTGGTCAATCCATTTTCCCATTCATAAAGATAAGGAGGGATACCGCCAGTGACTGAAACGGTGATGCTTCCGTCTGCCTGACCCGGAGTTACACAGCCAATGTTTGTTTGCATTTCAAGGAGAGGCGATTCTATTATTGAAATAGTACCCGAAGCGAAAGTACAACCGTTGGCATCTGTTATCGTTAAAGAATAATCACCTGCAGAGAAACAATTAATTACATCTGTGCCTCCATCAGACCATAGATAACTATAAGGAGCAGTACCTCCTGTAGCTGTAGATGCGTCTATGCAGATTATCTCCCCAGCACAAATTCCTGTATTGCTTATAGAAAATGAAATAGCCGCAGGGTCTGTTATGACAACATTTAAGATGGCTGAACAAGCGGTGGCATCCGTTACGGTTACGGTGTATGAACCAGCAGCCAATCCACTAAGGTCTTCCGTTTCCTGACCATTGCTCCAAAGATACTCATAGGGAGCTTGGCCATTTAATACAGTAAGGTTAATAGCCGCATCGCTCTCTCCATTACAAGATATCCCTGTTGATATGGCATCTAAGTCCAGGCTCTCTCCTACTGCTGCTATTAATGTATGTGTACAACCGTTAACATCAGTTATGGTAAGATTATAATCTCCAGAGACAAGATCTGATATATCTTGTGTAACCGCTCCATTATCCCAATTGTAGCTATAACCTCCGGTGCCTCCCTCCACCGTCACATCAATATTTCCATTGCTATTTCCACAACTGGCATTGGTAACGGAAACTGTTGCTGTTATTGGACTTGCATCCTCTACATATATGTCGTTAACAATAGTACTACATCCTGTGTCATCTGTAACTGTGACAGAATAAAAACCCTCCGAAAGGTTTGTAACAGTTCCTATATTGCCAAGAGGTTGAGGGGCGGCCCAGTCATAGGTATACGGCTCCGTCCCACCTGAGACAAGTAATTCGATAGCACCATCATCAAGTCCTTCACAGGTCGTTGAGGAAACGTTATAATTTACAATTAGACCTCCCCCGACTACCACATCCAATTCTGCAAGACAACCATTAGCATCTGTAACATCTACATAATATAAGCCTGGATTCAGATTAGCTGGATCCTGTACAAAAAAGAGTCCATCGTTCCAACTATACATATAAGGAGATGTGCCACCAGTTACACTTAGATCTATTGCACCATCAGCATTGCCACATGTCCCATCTAGAGTGGTTACAGATAACTGAATAGGAAGGGGTTCATTAATTATAACCGTTTGTGCCATGGTACAGCTATTGTTATCAGTGACCGTAAAGGAATAATTCCCCGCTGCTAAATCCGTAAGATTACTTGGCATGTAAGTATAAGGTGGTGTACCACCAATCACCTCAAAATTAATCGAACCATCATTAGCTCCTCCACAAGTCACATCTGTGACTATTAAATTAGAAACTTGGATGGGGGCAGGTTCTGTGACCGTGTAAATTTCAACAGCCGTCATCCCATTGTCGTCTGTTACGGTCACCTCGTAATTTCCTACAGTCATATTACTTGCACAACTTCCTGTTTCTCCATTACTCCATGAATAGGTAAAAGGAGATTGACCACAACTAATTTCAGTAATACAAACACCTCCATCATTCGCTCCGGGGCAACTTGTCTCAAAAACTTCCGCACCGGTTATTCCTATTGGTCCAGTAAATTCTATTACATTCAAGTTAACAATACTATCGCAACCCAAATAAGATTGCCCATTAAGTACAATATTATATAATCCTGCTGTGTAACAATTACCGTCCACATAATTAAAACAGCCATCTGAAACGCAGTAGTTCACTGTTTCATCTGACTGAGCAAGCGGCAATTCCGTCACGTTAAGGGTCAGAATAGTATCACAACCATTCATTCCGGGGTTACAGGAGCCTTGGTGGATACCACCTCCAACCAATTGTTGCGTACAGGGGTGTAGATAAAGTTCTCCCCCACAAATAGTAACATCTATATTCAAGTAAGTAGTCGAGTTAACAAGTAAGTTTGCCTGACAAAATGTATCCATCACTCCCAAGTCATCTGTTACGGTAAGGCAAACCTCATAAGTTCCTGGGTTAGTGTAAAGATATGTTGGATTTTGCTCAGAACTAGTACTTCCATCATTAAAATCCCAAAGGTAAGTAAGGACATTGCCGGTGCTAGCATCTGTAAAAACAAAGGGAGCCTCTCCTTCGCAAGTTTCAGTGGTATTCACGGTAAAGTTGGCCGTTGGTTGAGCCCAGAGGCAAATACTCAACAGGCTAAAGAAGAAAGTGTAGATGGTTCGCTTTTTCATAGAATTGTAGGTTATGGAGTGAGCAAGTGTGGATATGCTGTGCTTTATGTTTCTAGTTGTCATGTTCTTAAATTAAAGGGGTAAAAGAAGGAACTTCGTTTTGTCTGATACAAATGTAAGCCCATTAAAGTCTTTAAAAAAGTACAAATAGCATAGATTATAGATTTTAAAAATCACTAAATTTTATTTTTTATTCGTAAATTTAGATTAAAATACATGAAATTATAGATTTAACATTTACATGAAAAATAGCAATCTGCTTCAATTAATCCGTCTTTTTAACTTTCGGGAGCGCAATCGTTTCCGGGATTTTGTATTTTCTCCATTTTTCAATAAAAATAAGAAAATACAACTACTTTGTGATTTACTATTGAAATATTCGCCTGACTATGAAGCTTCTGCATTGGAAAAACCAGCATTGTATCGACAAATATTTGGACAGGAAGGCTACAATGAATTGCAATTAAACAATGTGATCTCAGATTTACTTCAATTGGGGTATCGTTTTCTATCGATGTTGCATTTTGAAAAAAAGGAAGGCCTGAATAAAAGTTTTGTCTTGGAAGAGTTATTAGAACGAGAGCAAACCGATCTGGCTAAAAAGGTAAGTCGAAGCTTTTCGCAAAAACTAGAGAAGACTCAATACCACAATTATGAACACCATCAGGATCAATATCGCTATCACGATAAGATGGTCCGCTACCACCTCAGCACAAAAATGCGAGCCAGCGACAAGCACCTTCAGGAGCAAAATGATAGCTTTGATCTATACTACATCAGCAATAAACTAAGAATGGCCTGCGACATGACCAACCGCAACATCACCACAAGCGGTCACTACCAATGCCACTTCCTGGAAGAACTCATCTCTCATTACGAATCAAATTTTCTAAACTATCAGAACCATCCTTCGCTCACTATTTATTATCGAATTTTAAAATTAATAACCGATAAAAACGAAACCGAATACCAATATCTAAAGACCTATATTCCTCAACAGTTAAATCATTTCCCAAAGGCAGAATTACGAATCATCTATTTGTATCTACAAAACTATTGCGTATTCCAAATCAATTCTGGTCAAAGCCATTACTATCAAGAACTCCGGGAATTATACAATATTCTTCTTCAAGAGGAAATCATATTTAAGAATGGTTATCTCCGGCAATGGACTTACAAAAACATCGTCACTGTTGGCCTACGGCTTTCCGACTATGATTGGACGGAGGAAATCATTCAACAATACAAACACAAGCTAGAACCGGAAGAACACGACAATGCCGTTGCTTACAATCTGGCAGCACTATACTATGCCCGCCAGCAATACAAGGAAGCACTGCAACAACTACACAATGTAGAATTTACGGACACTTCTTACCACGTGGGCGCGAAGATCATTCAGATTAAATCTTATTATGAATTAGGGGAAACAGAAGCGCTATTCGCATTGATAGAGGCTTTTAAAAAGTACATTTTACGCAACAAAGAATTGGTTCCTTATCACAAAAATGCAAATGCGAATTTTCTCCGATTGGTAAAAAAAGTATATCACCTAAAAATGAGTAAGAGGCGCAGAAAAGCAGCCAACTTTAAAACAAGGATAGGAAAAGTAGAATTATTGTTAGAAGAGTTGCAACCTGTGGCGAATAAGGATTGGTTGTATTCCTCGATTCGTTCGTGCCTCACTCACTCGGAATGACAACGTAGATCTTCTTTGGGAGTATTCGTTCGTGCCTCACTCACTCGGAATGACAACGTGAGATCCTCTTTGGGAGTATTCGTTCGTGCCTCACTCACTCGGAATGACAACCGCTCGATTTGATTGGGGCTATATAAAATCATTCATGGGAAAACGTTACGTCTTCGTAACGTTTTCTCACGAATTGATTCCTATTCTTTTTATCACTGACAAGATGCGCTTCCATTTAAATCACCTGCTTTCACTTGCACAAAATCAAAAGTCGCGTCGGCTTGTAAATCGACGGCGGTAGCCCCTCCTACCGTTCCTGTTCCATTTGAAGGATCAAAGTCGCTAGTTGCAAACCTAAAAGCAGGGACGTTAGGAAATACCGAATCTATACCCAAAATTACTTTCCGAATAAAAACCATGTCTAATGTTGATACCGTTCCTGAATTGTTAACATCAGCAGCTAAGAAATGAAATGGAGTAGGAAAGCTTTGTATCCCTAAGACATGTTGAGTCAACAAGAATAAATCAAAAGTGGTTACTCCGTTTAAAGCCAGCCCGTCTCGCTCTACAGTCAGTGTATAATCATCTCCTGCTGGTAAATTGTCAAAACTATAATTGCCATCAATATCTGTCACCGCGATCATATCGTTGATATTCGTTCCGCTGAGTTGTACTTCCTGACCATCTACAGACAGATTGGCTCCAAGGCAAGTGATTTGCCCACCAATAGAGAACTGAGCGTTTAAAGTATTTAAGCTAAATAGGGTTAGCAGAAGGAAATAGAAGTAGGCTTGATTTTTCATGAGTATTAAATTTATTTTGTAAGATTTAAAGAGAGCGAAAATAGAAAGGCAGTGGGTCTTTCCACTTTCGCTATAGTTTCCACAGATTCAGTCAAAAGGGACTGGAATCTTTCGTTTTATTTCATCACGACTATTCGCCTCACCGCCTGTCCGTTTGCTGTTTGTATTTCCACTAGAAAAGTTCCTCCTTCTAAGGCATTGGTATTTAGGACGACCTCTTCTTGACCTGGATACGTTATTACTTGTATCAATGAACCTGCAACATCATACAATCGAATGGATTCTATACTCGCCATTGGGCTTTTTATTTGTAATAAATCAGATACTGGATTAGGATACAAGCTTATTGCTGAAGCCCCCAACCAATCCTCTGTTCCCGTACCAATCGTTTCTATAACAGTAGTTGTTGTCGTAGGACTAGTAAGTATTTCTTCCTCTAGGTTTGTTATTAATCTTACATTTTCAATACCGAAATCAGTATCCGTGATTAGCACACCTCTGCTATCTTCATCTTGTCCGAAGAAAATGTCATCTTCGATGGTGATAAAAAAGTCAGCAATTTTACCAAATCCATCCATATTATTTCCATCCGTTCTGGTCATTCCAATATCCAGACGACCATCAGCATGGAAAGTTTTTTGAATCGCAATTGTATTGTTGTTGATATCACCCAACCAGGAATCATCAAAATTCAAATAAGCGGAACCCGGTACAATCACTTCTGGATCAAAGGTGATGGTAAATGCCAGACCATAAAGATCAGTAACTGCATTATCCATCTCTCCAAGAATCACTGGTAATGCTACGATGGTATTGGGCTCAATGGTATCGGATTGCACGTAGAATGGCAGGGTTACAAAATGATCACCACTAGATGGCAAGTCTATAAATTGCTGATCTATATCTCCTGTAAAATTATGTATTTCTCCCCAATTTTGAACAATGGCTAAAGTGTCTGCATCTGCGATCAAGCCATTTCCATCTGTATCAATGTGCTTGTAATTAACCATGGAATTTGGTGTAGTTTCAAACCAAGATGAAGCTGATTGTCCAAACCAGTTAATGGATGCATTAGAGCGAAGTGAACCTCCTGTCCCTGCACCTAAACCAATATTAAGGATGTCAAAGTTATCAACTAAACCTGAGTCATCTGTATCACCCGGCCAAACACAATCTTCTAACAATATTTCCACAGAAGAATAAACGGTATTGCCATTCGAGTCTGTCACTTCAACTTCATAGTCTCCTGCAGGCAAATCTATGAGGTTCATAGTGGTTCCAATAACGTTACCTGCTCCATCTGTCCAAGCATATGCAAAGGGGGGAATACCTCCTACTATAGTCACCTCCGCTGTTCCTTCCGTACCGCTACAACTTCCGGTTCCGCAAACATTTGAAATCACCAAAGGGTCTGTACTTCCGCCTACATTCACCTGTCCACTTGCACCTGTGAATCCTATGAAATCAAGGCCCTGGGCTCCATCACCACCAAACACCTCGAAAATAATAAGATCCTCTGTGAGATCTATCGAGCTAGTTGTTCCATTTGAGCCAACCACATCAAAACAAATATCGAACAAAGTATTTCCGTCTGGCAATGTCAAGCCAACTGTACTAGGGTCAGGAGTTGACCAAAGAAATGCTAGTTTCCCTTGATCACTAGACAAGGTTCCAAAGTTGGAGGAAAATAAACCAGGCAAGCCATAAGACTCGGTGTTAATATAACCCAATACCGTTGGATCCCAACTGACAGAAAACTGAATACCTACGATTTCTTTAAACCCTTGGGTAGTTATTGGTATACATATTTGGCTTCCCGCATTCGCGTTGGCAGAACCGGCAATTACAGCGAAACAATCAGAAGTAGGACCGACGGTACAATCCGCGTTAAGTGGGCCGATTGTAGCTAAACAACCTGTAGTTTGGCCAGTAACAGTTATACTATAATCACCTGTTGGCAAGCCCATAACTTCGGCATAACTAGAATCTGTCAAAGTTGTTCCATCGCTAAATTCAAAAGTGTAGTCTTCTTGTCCATTTGAGACAAAAGCAGTCAAATCCACCAATCCATTATTACAACTATAATCGAAATCCAGAGCAATACCTTCATCCAAAACCGTGTAAGTTCCGACTGCCTGACAACCTCCATCTATGGCAGTTACTGTAACTGAATAATCTCCCGGTGCAAGGTTATTGGCATTATTTCCAGTAGTACCATTACTCCAGAGGTAATCATAGTTACTAATGGAACCTGGTACTGATAAATAAATTCTTCCATCATTTGTTCCACAATAAGCATTATCTATATTAGCTGATAGTTCGTCTTGTAAATTCAATTCAACTACCGTAAATGTCTCGGTAATCGTACAATTATTGTCATCCGTAATCGTCACTTCATAAGTACCTGCTGTAAGATTAGAGATCGTATTACCTATCGCCCCATTACTCCATTCGTAAGTGTAAGGAAACTGACCACCTGCGGCAGAGGCATATATATCTCCGTTGCTACCATCTGGACAATCTATGTCTGTAACAAATGAAAAAAGAGATATTGCTGGTGCACCTCCCACTTGAATAGTTTCTATCCGTTGACAGCCCTCGTTGTCTGTTACTGTAAGGACATAAGTTCCAGAGGTCAGATCGCTAATATCTTCTGTCGTTGCTCCGTTACTCCATTGATAAGTAAAAGGAGCAATACCGTTATTTAAAGTAATGTCTATAGTTCCACCATTCGGGTTTGCACAACCTGCATCTGTCGTGTTATAAGTAAGGTCAAGTCCTGAGGCGTTAGTTATATAAAAGGACACTGCTTGACTTTCGCCGTTACTATCTGTAACAATCAACTCATAATTTCCTTCTGCTACGCCGGATAAATCTTCCGTAGTAGAGGTATAATTATTAGGGCCTGTCCATAGGTATGAGTAAGGCGCCTGTCCTCCTGTGATAACGACGTCAATGTCGGTACAAGCAAGACCGCAGTCTTCTGAAATGCTTAGCGGCATTGTTGGCCCGGTGTTTCCTATTTCTACGGAACCACCAATCATAGTTCCAGAAACTAATTCTGCAATAACAGCCACTTCTATTGTGTAGTCAGAAAGAAAAGTAATGGGAGCTGTTTCTACAGCTGTACCAACTACTTCAAAGCACAATTCAAATGCAACGCTATTATCCGCCAAAGTTTGTCCATTAGCACTACTTACAAGAGATACTACAATCAAATTCCCTGGGCTAACTTCGTTATAATTGGTAGAAGCATTCATAGGAACACCTACTCCTATCACCTCTGTAAAAGACAATTGATTGACATCCCAACCAAGGTTAAATTGAAAACCGGCTACTTCTGTGAAGTTCATAACCGTTACTGGGACACAAACGGTTTCTCCGGTTGCAGCTACCACATGATCTGCAATATCAAAAGTAATCAGACAATTCGCCGAAACATCTTCAGCTTTAAGCGAATTAAAAAAGAGGCTACTACTGAGTAATAAAACAGTAAGTGTGAAATTTTGTAGAATTGTTTTAGTCATGATATTGAGGATTATACGTTTTTGATGAAAAGTGATTCTGGTGATACGGTTCTTGGTTTGTCTAACAACCGTTGTATACTTGTTAGATATGTTTCATACTTCAAAAATAGAGCAGAATTATCATTTTCTAAAGTACATCTAGACGCATTTATAGATGAAAACAAAACAACAAAACGCACTAACCTATTGACTATGAGTATTTTATATTATAATTTTGTAGAAAATTCTACCTCATGTTCACATCAAGAATCGTTCAAATTTTACGAAAATTAAGTACGAAAGAGCGAACTCGCTTTCGGGAGTATGTCTTTTCTCCCTTTTTCAATAAAAATAAGAAGGTACAATTACTCTGCGATCAACTACTGAAACATGCTCCTGATTTCAAACATAAGCAACTAA
Source organism: uncultured Saprospiraceae bacterium (assembly GCA_964508085.1). Lineage (GTDB taxonomy): Bacteria > Bacteroidota > Bacteroidia > Chitinophagales > Saprospiraceae > CALGLS01. Next base: position 20,212 of record CAZDTI010000106.1, read on the forward strand.
ACAGAAGACTCATACATCAAAAACTATTCAAAGGAACTCCTTATAAAGTAGCGCAGATCAATAATTTGATTTCTGATTTATTACAATTGCTGTATGATTATTTAGCACAAATGCACTTTAATGCTAAACCGGCTTTGAGGAAGAATTTTGTGCTTGAAGAATTATTAGGCAAAGACATTCATCAAGATGTTGAAAGGGTAGCCCGGGCTTATGAAAAAATTCAGGAGCGCAATCCCTTGGCTAACTACGATTTTTATCTTGAAGAGTACCAACGCTATGACAAGCTGGATCGCTTCTTTTTTACAAAAGGAATTCGGGCTGATGATGAGAACTTACAATTGAAAAACGATGCACTGGATCGTTATTATTTTGCTAATAAATTTAGAATTGCTTGCGACATGGCCAGTCGTAATATTGTAACCAATGCCCAGTACCAATGTCATTTCCTGGAAGACCTAATTGGCCATTTTAAATCAAAGCATGAGTTATTGGATCAAAATCCATCTCTACAAATTTACTATAAAATTTTGAAAATGCTTCAGGAAGCTGAAAAAGAGACTCATTATCAGGAAATAAAAAAACTCATCCAACAACATGCTTCCATTTTCCCCCAAGAAGAATTACGTATTCTTTATACTTATCTACTCAACTATGGCATTAAAAAAATAAATTCGGGGAAAAGTGCTTATTATCGAGAAATGCTGGAAGTATATAAAGTACTAATTCAAGATGAAATAATTTTCAAAAACAGACATCTCCCCCACTGGACTTTTAAAAACATCTGCACTATTGGCATTCGAGTTAAAGATTTTGAATGGACAAACAATTTTATCCAACAATATGCACACAGCATTCTAGCTGAAGATAGAAACAATGCTGTAGTCTACAATCTGGCCGCTTTATTCTATGCTAGAAAGGACTATAAAGCCGCGCTGCAACAGTTGCACAACGTAGAGTTCACAGACGATAATTATCATCTCGGAGCCAAAGGAATTCAATTAAAAAGCTATTATGAACTGGATGAAAAAGAAGCACTATATGCCCTAGTAGAAGCTTTTAGAAAATTTGTAACCCGATCCAGACAGTTACCCGATTACCTTAAGTCCACAACTATTAACTTTGCAAGAATGACCAAGAAGATGGCCCAATTAGCAGACAATAAAAAGGCAATGGGCAAAAACGAATGGAAGCAAAAACGAATGGAGCTACTGGAGACCGTGAAAAGTTTGGAATCTGTTTCTAATAGGGATTGGTTGGTGGAGGGGATTGTGGCCTTGGATACTTAGCGCATATCAAATTTAAGGCTTTGTGGTCTCTTAGTGTGTTTTCCTCACGCAGAGGCCGCAGAGAGCCTTTAGATTTGTATAAATGAATTATTATTCGAATCATCAATTTTT
>CAZDTI010000107.1:0-21526 GCA_964508085.1 uncultured Saprospiraceae bacterium
AAAAACAATGGTTCTCAACCAGTTACATGCTGAACAAGCTTCTTACCAGCCATCAGCAGCAATTACAAAACGATATAAAAAACGCATTACTTTTCTAGAAAAACAAGTTACAGAAGTTGAAAGTGAACTTAAATCAACCGTTGAATTAGACTTGAGTTTGAAACAAAGAATACAACAAGTTTGTACCGCTGATGGTATTGGTTTTGTCACTGCCATCGGTGTGATTGCGGAGTACAATGGTTTTATTCTTTTTAAAAATAGAGATCAGGTAGTTAGTTTTGCCGGTTATGATGTAGTACTCAATGAAAGTGGAACTTCTATAAAAGGAAAACCCAAAATTTCTAAACAAGGAAACTCCTATGTCCGGAAAATGCTTTACATGTCCGCTATGTCAGCTGCCGTTCACGATGACCACCACAAAGCTTATTATAAGCGAATCGTTGATAAAACAGGAATTAAGATGAAAGCCAATGTCGCTATTCAAAGAAAATTACTCCTATTAATTTATACCTTATTCAAAAATAATACTTCTTACGATCCTCTTCATTTTTTGAAAGTGCAAAAACGTTTGCAACCAAAAAAAATAAAGATTAACAATGAAAAGGTGACTAAAGAAATTGCTTAAAAAAGAAACAAATTGTAGACAGGATTTAAATCCTGCCTACTCTGGATAGTTTCTTTTTATAGAAACTTCCTTCGTTTCGTAAAGTTATCAATTATTTCAAAGAACGCTTGGTTTTTATCATAGCATCTAAAGGGAAATCCGCTCGCTGACACCCTTTATGAAACAGTCTCTTAACTAGTTTCAATTTACTTCAAATCAAATAAATCCTGAACCATTACGGGGCGCGCCACATTAAAGCCCTCCGCAAACTCTGTCCCTGAGGGGCGTCCAAAGCCACGGTTCTTCCCAATAACGGATTCCAGAAAAGCTTTAGTGGAAATCGGCGATTCAAGTTCCTTTGAATCTGGATTATAAAATTGTGATTTAAAGGTCTGAATCAATTCGATTTTCTTATCCATGAATCCAGTGATGTCCACTACAAAATCTGGCTTCAAATCATAATCCTGAATGTAGTGATAAACGGCTTTTGGACGCCATCGATCCTGTAGATTTCCGTCGTCATCAAAGGTTTCTATTTTTATCAAGCCTGCCAAGAAACAAGCGTCATGAGCCAACTTAGCTGCCCGACCGTGATCAGGATGTCGATCATTGATGGCATTGGCTAATACAATCTCCGGTTGGTATTTTCTCAGAATTTGAACGATTTTGAGTTGGTTTGCTTTGTCATTCTGAAAGAAACCATCAGCCATTGCCAGGTTGTCTCGGACGAGAGCACCCATCAGTTTTGCGGAATTAGCTGCCTCTTCATCTCGGATTTCAGCAGAGCCCCGAGTTCCCAGTTCACCGCGAGTCAGATCCAGCAATCCCACTTTTTTTCCTTGAGCGATATGGCGCAGTAAAGTACCACAACAACTTAATTCCACATCATCTGGATGCACTCCAATCGCTAAAATATCTAATTTCATGCTTTTCGTTTTCTAGTTATATCTGCCAATCAAGTGTTGACTTATATAGAGTTTATATAGTAGTTTTAAAAAGGATTAAAGGTGTAAGATTAAAAATCATTAGCTCAGACGCAAAAAATACTTTATTTACTTTTGAGGGAAAATCCGTCGTTCTTAATCAAAAACAAGTTGATTTTTTCAAAACACCCTTCATTCGAGATTCAATTAATTCAACACCTTATCCGCATCCTATCATAAAGTATCCAGCTGTGAAACTTAGCATTGATATTGCATCAATCTCTTTAAACAGCCGTAATAGCTATTGATATGCTATAAAAATATAAATTTGCCTTATTTTTGGGCCAAAACATAGGATGGTTGCCACAAACCGCGGACATTTTCTTCATAAAAGTCTTCTTTAACCTTTATGTTATTCCACAATAGGTTTTCTAATTAATTTAGTAGAACGAAGAAATTGTTGAAAACCTTTTATGAATCTGCAAAAATACGACCTTACCTTATAGCCCAATAGGTTTGCCAAAGAACCATAAAATTAAAATTTCGTTCGTCCATTTCAAATCATTTTTTCATGAACCAACTTCCGATCACCTCCCGCTTAATGCTTTGCCTGGCTTTTCTTATTCTTTTTTCACAGTCCTGTAAACAAGAAAACACCCAAAAGGTTGATGAGGAAACTATAGCCTCCAACACGAAGGGGACAAACGCCGTTGATTCGGCAACAAAACGTTTCCAAAAAATAGACCCAGCCAAATCTGGTGTTTCTTTCATAAATGTCATCAAAGAAGATTTTACCTACAATATTCTCAACTTCGAATATTTATACAATGGAGGAGGAGTAGCGATTGGGGATATTAACAATGATAATCTACCGGACTTATATTTCACTGGAACCTTTGTGCCCAACAAGCTATATCTCAATAAAGGAAATATGGTCTTTGAAGACATCACTCAATCTGCTGGCGTAGCCGCTGCTGAAGGCTTTAAGACTGGGGTAACATTAGCTGATGTAAACAGCGACGGCTATTTGGATATTTATGTTTGCCGAACCTCAAAGGAAGACGATGGTAAAAAGAATAATTTACTCTACATAAATAATAAAAACAATACATTTACAGAGTCTGCTGCGCAAATGGGATTATCTGATAATGCGAATTCGAATCATGGAAACTTTTTCGATTATGATCTTGATGGTGATCTGGATTTGTATTTATTAAATCACAGACTTGGTTTTAAAGTTGCCACAAAACTTAGACTGAAGCAAAATGAAATGGGGCAAATCTATAGGCTAACAAATCCTTTGACCCCTTTCGAGTCGGACCGTTTGTATCGAAATGATAATGGAAAGTATACTGAAGTCAGTAAACAAGCAGGTATTGATAATTCGGCCTTTGGTCTTTCGGCGACGGTCGGTGATATCAACAAAGATGGCTACCCGGACATCTATGTTGCCAATGATTATGTTGAACCCGATTATGTATACATCAATAATGGAGATGGAACCTTCAAGGATGAATACAACTCGTACATTAGACACAGTTCGCAAAATACGATGGGCTCCGACTTAGCAGATATTAATAATGATGGTTTGTTGGATATCATTACTTTAGACATGATTGCGGAAGATCCTGTTCGTTACAAACAGCTAATGCACATTATGCAATTGGAACGCTATGAAACTTTGCTCAAGTATGGTTATGGTCATCAGGTTGGTCGAAATGTATTGCAAATTAATAATGGCAATGGCACTTTTAGTGAAATCGGTCAACTCGCTGGTGTATCAAATACAGACTGGAGTTGGAGTGCTACCTTCGCCGATTTTGACAACGATGGTCTAAAGGATTTATTCATTGACAACGGATATAAGCACGATGTAACAGACATGGATTACATGACTTATACCCGTGATTCTATTGAAAGAACAGGTGGGGTGAATCAAAAACGTTATCCAGATTTAGACGCCTTTATGGAGATAATACCGAGTACGAAATTGCGCAATTATTTATTTAAAAATGAAAATGGTTTACGTTTCGATGATGTTAGTGATAATTGGGGCTTGACGGACGTTTCTTTTTCCAACGGTTCTGCTTATGCTGACTTGGATGCAGATGGAGACCTTGACTTGGTGGTCAACAATATCTCTGATCCAGCATTTATTTATGAAAATCTAACAAATAATTTACAAGGTGGGAATTATTTACAACTGACACTAAATGGTTCAGCAAAAAACAAATTAGGACTTGGCACAAAGGTAACGCTACGCATGGCTGATGGTAGTTTGCAATATCAGGAACTTACGAGTAATCATGGTTTCTTTTCTTCCTCAGAACCTATGATTCATTTTGGTTTAGGTGATAATACCAACATCTCAAAAGTTGAAGTAGTTTGGCCTGATGGTAAGACCCAAGTCTTATCGGACGTAAAGGCAAACCAACGCTTAACGGTCAATTATTCAAAGGCGGCAAAGCAAAAGATTAAGGAACCTAAAAAGCCAGCACCCATTTTTGCAGCCAACAACAGTGTCCCCTATCGACATGTGGAAAATGAATTCTCGGATTTTACTCGCGAACGACTTTTACCCCATAAATTATCTCAGGAAGGGCCCGCAATTTCTACTGGCGATGTGAATGGAGATGGTTTGCCAGACTGTTATATTGGAGGAGCTAGTGGTAGTCCGGGAGCACTTTATGTGCAAAATAAAAACAGTACATTTACAAAGATGTCTGAGGCGCTTTGGAACACGGACAAAAAATATGAAGACATCAGCTCTGTTTTCTTCGATGCAGATGGAGATAATGATCTGGACCTATATGTGGTAAGTGGTGGTTATTCAGCTGAGGCCAATTCTGACGTTTATCAGGACCGATTATACAGCAATGATGGCAAAGGTAACTTCGTTCGTGCCGGTGGTATCCCAACGATTACGTCGAGTGGAGCTTGTGTAAGTGCCCACGATGTTGACAATGATGGAGACCAAGATATTATTGTTGGAGGTCGGGTATCACCGGAAGCTTATCCATATACTCCGCAGAGTTATATTTTGAAAAATGATGGAGGTCAGTTTTCCGATGTCACGAATCAAGTGGCACCCGGTTTTCAAAAGATCGGAATGGTCTCTGATATTATTTGGGCAGATACCGATAAGGATGGAACAGAAGATATGATTGTGGTAGGAGAGTGGATGCCAGTTACAATTTATAACAATAAAAATGGAAAGTTAAGCCCAACAACATTACCGAATACCAATGGTTGGTGGAACTGCGTAATCGCAAGGGACTTTGATGGGGATGGCGATCAGGATTTGATCGCTGGAAACCTGGGAGCAAATACCCGTTTAAAAGCGAGCCCTGAAGCTCCAATTAAAATGTTTACCAAGGATTTTGATCAAAATGGTGCCATTGACCCAATAATGACTTTTAGTAAAAATGGAAAGGATTATCCATATGCGGGACGTGATATGATGATTAAGCAAATTGCAAAAGTGAAGAAGAAGTTCCAGAGATATTACATGTACAACAACGCAACAATCCAGGATGTTTTGTCTCCAGAAGCTTTGAAGGGCGCTCATCAGTTGGAGGTTGATAATTTGCTGACCGGCTATTTTGAAAACACTGGAAACGGAACCTTCAATTATCGAGCACTTCCAGATATGGCACAAATAGCGCCTTGCCAATCAGCAATCACTGATGATTTTAATAAAGATGGTAATATAGATGTATTGTTGGTAGGGAATAACAATGGAGCGGATACAGAAACCGGTGTTTATGATGCTTCTAACGGGACACTATTGTTAGGCGATGGGAAAGGTGGATTCTCTTATTTGCCAAATCGTGATCATGGACTGTGGGCGAGTGCTCAGGCAAGAGATGTTGTGAGAATTCCATTGGCTAATGGGAAGAAGCTATTGCTGATTGGGAATAATAATGGGGTAGTGGATGGTTATACCTACAGTCGATAGTATTGATGAAATTGGTTTTAAGAAAAGAAAATTATAGTTCCCATAGTCTAATAATCTGCTATGGGAACTGTTTTATTCTAAGTATATATTGTTAATCTAAATAAAAGTTAAGCAAATACTTCGAAAATTTAAACCCGCCAAAGTTGATGATAGATTGTCCGCGTTGAATTAATTTCCCAACGCGTTCTTCTTTAGAGACTTGGTATTTACCCTACTGTCCTTTTAAGTAAAATGATGAAATTGTCCATCTTTTTTCGATATTTGCTTTGATGGGAAAAAAATGTTATTGCTTTTTCTTTCTTTTACTTTTTTATCCGTGCATGCTCTTTGCACAGAATCCTTCCTATATAAATTATGATACTAAAGACGGTTTGCCTAGTAGTGAGGTTTATGATGTAGAGGTTGATGAAAAAGGGCAAGTTTGGTTTTCTACAGATCGTGGGCTATGCAGGTATGATGGGTATACATTCAAGACTTTTACAACAAAGGACGGGCTAGCTGATAATACGAATTTTGAAATCTTTCGGGATTCTAAAAATCGAATGTGGTTTAATGGTTTTAGTGGTCGTTTAAGTGTTTACGAAAATGGAAAATTCTTTCCTTTTGCGGGAAATGAATTGTTACTAAAAAAAATACCAGGAAACTGGATCGGACATTTTTTAGAAAAGAATGACAACACCTTATATCTGAGTGTTGATAGGAGTAACAGGGTTGAAATTCTCGAAATTGGAATTGATGGTTCCGTAAAGGAAAGAGACGATAATAAGGATGGAATTGAAGAAGAAATTGAAACAGCAATCGGTACAATTTTATCGGTAAAGAAAAATGGCTTTTCTTTTAAGAACAATCCTCAAACGAATACGGACGCTTCTCCTTTACCTGCTATTAGGAAAGATTCTATTTGGTATCATTACCGAGGTAAAACTATTGGAAAATCAACGAGTCAGAAGAGGTTATTTCAACGATATGACTTTGAAAACTTCATCGGGAATATTTTCTTAGATGAAATGAATGGGCTATGGGTGGCTACCTATAATGGTTTGTATTATTTCATAAATGGAGACCTGACTAAAAAGCCTAAAACATATTTTGAGGGGTATCATGTAACCAGTTCAACTAAAGATAAAGAAGGAAATTTTTGGCTAACCTCCTTACTAAATGGTGTTTTTTTTATTCCCTCATTTGAGGTCTCCTTACTCGGAGCGGATAATAAAAAAAATGTAAATTATTTATCTATTGGAACCTTAAAAGAGCACATTGTAATTAGCTACCCCTTTTTAGGCGGTATAGCTGTAGATTCTTTTGCTAACATAAAAGAATTGTCCTTAACGGTAAATCCTAATGTGCAACTGAGTAATATTACGAAGCACAAAGGGGAGTTAAATATTACAGGGAGTAAAGTAAAGGAAGTGAATGGGGAAGTCGAAGTAACCATAATAGAAGATGAAAATCAATTTTCAATTGGATTAGACAATGGATACTTTATGGAATTTACAGGAAGAGGTTATTGGGTATTAGACAGAGATAACAATGAATACTTCTCTTCGGGCGAAGCTAAAATTGAATTTCAAGAAAAGGTGATGAGTGCTATTCAATCTTCAAATGGAGATGTTTTCTTGGCAACTATTGCTGGAATCTATAAGGTTTCCAATTATGAGTTCAACAACCCACAACCAGTACTCATTGAAGGAAAGAATTCTTTTGGTCGAACAAACGACTTAGCGGAAGATAGCTATGGAAACCTTTGGGTTGCTACTATTGGTCGCGGATTATTTTATCAATCCGGCAATAATTTTTTCTCCGTTACCACAGAAGATGGTTTAATTAGTGATTTTGTAAATCGAATATGCTTGGTAAACGATACGACCATATGGCTTGCAACCAACAAGGGGCTGAGTACTTTTAGTTACACCATGTTTTCTGACTCTTTGCATGTTTCTGAAGTTAAAAGCTTGACAACTGCAGATGGTCTTTCTTCTAATTTTATTAACGATGTAGATTATTGGAATAATAAAATATGGTTGGCGACGAATAATGGCATCTGTTATTTCTCCCCTGAAGTTGTTGAGCGTTCCTTTCCCAAAGTACCTGTCCTCATTAACGAGTTTTCTGTAAACGATTCAAGTTACGACATTACCAGTAATTTGACCTTTGACTTTGATCAGAATAACATTTTTATAAATTTTACTGGAATTAGTTTCTGGAAAGAAGAAGAACGAAAGTTTTATAGATATCGTTTGCGATTAGAAGATGAGTTTAAGCCTTGGTTTTATACCAATGAAAAAAACATACGTTACAACGATCTGTTGCCCGGACAATATACTTTTGAAGTCGCAGCTCAAAATAAAGAGCGGCAGTGGAGTGAAGAAGTAACGCAAATTTCATTTAAAATAAAAAGACATTTTACCCAAACCTTATGGTTTAATATTCTTGTATTTTTATTGTTATTAATGATCGTGAGCTTCTTTTATTATACACAGAATAGACGAGCCAGATTGAGAGAAACACAGAATCATCAGTTACAAGAAGCTAGAATAAAAGCTAGGGAAGCTGAACTGGCATCATTGCGAAATCAAATGAATCCGCATTTCGTATATAATTCACTCAATGCAATCCAAAATTTTATTTTTAAGAAAGAGAGTAGAAAAGCCAGTCGATATCTGTCTAAGTTTTCTCAATTGATGCGTAATAGTTTGGAATATACCCGTTTGGAGTATATTAACCTAAGAGAGGAAATTGCCTTTTTAAATGATTATTTAGATTTAGAACTGATGCGTTTTCCCAATAAATTCCATACAGAAATAAATGTGGCTGAAGAAATAGATCAAAGTAATCTTCTAATCCCTTCCTTGCTTCTACAACCTGTTTTGGAAAATACCATTAAACATGCATTTAAAGAAAAAAGTGAAAGGGAACAAGGAGTATTAATTATCAATATCTTTCAAATAGATAAAAAACTACACATTGTTATAAAGGACAATGGTTTAGGGCTTTCAATGCCAGAAGAGTCTGTGAAACAAGCTAATTCCACGGAACATAAACCACTTGGAATAGAAATAATAAAAAATAGAATTGAATTGCTGAATCAAAGCGATTCGGCGAATGATGCAGGTGTTTCTTTTACAAATATTGTTAACAGTAAAGGTGAAAATTCAGGATTAAAAGTCTGTTTTATATTGCCTATTTTATACGAAATATGATCCGATCCGTAATAATAGAAGACGAAATCTATAGTAGGGAATTATTAGAGCAAATGCTAATAGAATTCTGTCCTGATGTTCAGATAGTGGGCAAGGCGATTGATGTTGCTTCAGGTATAGCGTTGATTAAAGACGCACAACCAGCATTGGTTTTCCTTGATGTTGAAATGCCTGGAGGCAATGGTTTTGAAGTCCTAAATGCATTTGAAAAGGTATCCTTCAAAGTTGTCTTCGTAACCGGTTATGATCATTATGCCATTAAGGCAATTCGTTATTCTGCAATAGATTATTTATTAAAACCAATTAATTTGGATGATTTAGAGGCTGCAGTGCAACGCGTATCGAAAATACCTAAGTCTCAAGAGGAGAACATTTCTTTGCTAAAAAAACAAATCGACACTAATCCTGAAAAAATAACACAATTAATATTGTCAGATTCTAAGAACCATCAGGTGTTAAAGATAGAGGATATACAATACCTTGAGGCGAATAGAACCTACGCTATTTTCTATTTGGAAAATGGTCAAAAACAGATAGCCACCAATTCACTTCAGTTCTATGAAGAATTATTACCAAAGGCTACTTTTTTTCGCATTCATAAAACCTATTTGGTTAATTGTTTATTGGTTGATAAAGTGGATGTAGGAAGAGGAGGAATGGTTCATTTGAAAAATGGAGTCGCTCTCCCCATTGCCTATAGAAGAAAAGCCGCTTTTCTTCGATTTTTAAATGCCCTAAGCAAATAATACACATCTTCCAAACGCGCAGGGAAACTTACTTTACCCGCTTAGTACTTAAAAACACTCCTTGTTCTTTCCTATTTATGATTTCATTTATATTTGGAATCCTGTAGCAGTAAAGGTTGTTGAACCTTCCTTAAATTGAATCATGAAAGTCAAAACATTATGAAAGTTAATCTTACATTGACTATCCTTTCTCTTTTTTTGATGTTGAAATTTGCATCAACAGCTTCAGGACAATGCGATCCTGAATTCTATTGGGCCAGTTGGGATTATTTTACCGGACAAAACGCCACAGCAACCATAGATTATAATGGACAGATAATTACAGCTGCTTTGACGACAAATTATGATTTTGATGCGAACCCTGATTTTTATGCTTATGGTGGTTTTGTAGATTTTGATTATCTCTTTCCTAATGATATGGTTCCACGAGTTGTATGGGCTTTGGGAGGAGAAGGTATTACGGAGGTGTGTTTTTCTTCGCCTATAAAGAACCCGGTTTTAGTACTTAGTTCGCTTGGTAGCCCAACTTTTCCTGTAACATTGGATTTTTCGCGGCCATATATCCCCATCTTCGAAGGAGGAGCAGTTACATTCATTAATGAGAAAAAGATTCATGGTGAGGAAGGAAGAGCAATATTACTTTTCCCAGGAAATATCGAATGTATTACTATTGTTAGTGACTCAACAGAATATAATACGAATATCACTTGGGGCATAAATGACCAAGCTTTCGAAACGGAAATAAGTGGTGACTTAATCGCTTGTGATAGCACGATACTCACAGTCAGCGGAGGAGTTTCCTATGAATGGAGTGGGGGAGAAGATTCGGAAGAATCCGTTAATGTAATTAAAGAAAGTGGATGCTACTTTGTAACTGCAACGGATGCCAATGGCTGTACTGCCATAAATGCAGTAATCATAGATATTCTTGGATCCAATGAACACATCAGCGATCATACCATCTGTGAAGGCGAAAATTACAATGGCTATACTTCTTCAGGCACATACGTAGACACAGTGGAGGATGTCTATGGATGTGATAGCGTTCTTATTACAAACCTTACCGTAATCCCCAACGTAATCTCAGAAGAAGAAGTATTTATCTGTGAGGGGGAATCTTATTTGGGGTTCTCCACCACCGGCATCTATAACGAAACCTATATCTCTACGTCTGGTTGTGATAGCCTATTTCAATTAAATCTTACGGTTTATCCAATGTCCAATACCATTATTAATGCTGATATATGTGAAAATGATTCTTATCAGGGATATACACAAAGTGGAACTTATGTAGACACATTGTTGAATATAAATTTTTGTGATAGTGTAAGGTTATTGGAATTAACGGTTTTGCCACTAGTCGCGAATTTTATAGCAGATACTATTTGTCATGGAGAAACGTATTACTTCAACGGTATTGTACAGACGGAGGCGGGGATATATTATGATACCTTATTATCGGAGAACAATTGTGATAGCATTGTTAAACTTGACTTGCATATGCCAGGAAATGAAATGCTGGGCAATGATACCGTCATCTGTTATAGGGATGAATACACCATAACAAGTCGACAGGAAAATACACAGTGGTTTGATCAGACTATGGGCTCAACAATTTCTGTCAATGATTCAGGAGAATATTGGGCATGGGCAATTGATGAAAGCGGATGTCAAGTAGTAGACACGATAGCGGTGCAATTTAGCTCAAAAGTATATCTGCCAAATATCTTTAGTCCTAATTTTGATGGTTTCAACGATAGATTTGAACCTGGATTCACAGAGTATTTCCTGACCTCTTACAATATACAAGTCTTTAATCGCTGGGGAGCTGTAGTGTTTGCCAGCAACAACCCACAGGAATATTGGGATGGTACGTTTAAAAATGAAGCTTGTTCACAAGGAGTATATGCTTTTTTGATAGAAATAGAAACACCAGAATGTGGTCATTCTGTATTGAAAGGGGATCTTACACTGATTCGATGAATGTGAAACTATTGTTACACATTTGTATCAAGAATTATCAAGAGAATTTATTACATAAGTATTACAACAGAGTAAATGAATTTAACACAAAAAGTACAAAAGAGAACCACGGTATTACAGCAATATATTTCCTACAAGAACATGCTCCATCATTTATACCTTGAAGGTGAAGTAGGCAGCAAAATGTCTTTCAATAAAGAAGAGTGTATTGTATGGTGTCTTAATGACTATCTGGGACTAATGAACGAAGCCAAAGCTAAACACGCAGCTACTGTAGTTACAGAAAAATTTGGTCCTTCTTATCCGCATAGTGTTCGTCTGACTATTGGACACACCCCATATCACGATGACTTAGAAACAGACTTGAGTAAACTCTTGGGCCTTGAGGACGCTATGTTGGTAAACCTAGGTTACCAGGGTTTCTTCTCCATTATCGATGCACTCACCGACCGACATGATACCATTATCTACGATCAGAAATGCCATGCTTGTCTGATTGATGGAATTCGTCTTCATCAAGGAGACAAGTTTTCTTTCAGACATAATAACGTTGAGCATTTGGAGAAAATACTAGTCAAGAAAGAAAAGAATAAGAAGCAAGGTTCTGGCATGACTATCCTGATCGTGGACGGCCTTTATAGTATGACTGGTCGCTTGGCGCCACTTGATGAAATAGTGGCTTTAAAGGAAAAATATAATTTTTCATTATTAGTAGACGACAGTCATGCCTTTGGTGTATTTGGTCCTAATGGCTTGGGAAGTCCTGAGCACTTTGGAGTGGTGGATGAAGTAGATGTTTACTTGTCAACCTTCACAAAGTCATTTGGTAACCTTGGCGGGTTTGTCGCGGCTTCTAAATCAATCATTGACTATCTTCGATTCTCTGTTCGGTCTCAAATTTTCAGCCGTTCTATGCCGCTGCCAATGGTAGCTAGTGTGAGTGAAAACCTGAAGACATTTATCGCAGAGCCTCAAAGAAGAGAAAAGTTATTCCGGAACATCAATAGATTTAAAATAGGGCTGGACAAAATAGGAATCAATTATGGAAATAGTGACGGACCAATTGTACCGCTGTTTATTAATGGCAGTAATGAAGATGGATTAAAAGTATACTTTGATTTAAGAAAAGAAAACATCTTTAGTTATATCGTCGCCTATCCTGTAGTGGAAAAAGATAAGTGCATGATCAGAATGGTTTGTACTTATAACCATACCGAAGAAGAGATTGATAGAACACTTTTTGTGTTGGGTGTTTTGGCGAAGAAGTATCCTGTACAATTGTTGACCGCTAAATTACTTCCAACGTAAAATCCGTAGCATCAACATATTCTTCATATAAAGACTTCGTCTGTTCCAAAGTTTGAGCTAATAGCCCGCTTCCTTCAAAGTCATAAAAAACCATAAGGAAACGGTTGGTATGCTCCCGTACGGAAGTTCTTGCCGAATCGCTTGTCGGGGTACCAAAAGCGCTGGAGTTATCTCTGAGTGTAGCCAATCCCACAATGTTTAAATCTCCCCGACCAATCCCTTGGTAGGGTTCATCTGCCTTTCCAATCCCTAAAGTAATCTCGCCCTCAATAGCATCCATATCATAACCACCAATAGAGTAAGCTGTTTTCACAGAAACTAAATTCAGCGCATCCACCACATTATTAATTTGATACAATCCCTTTCCTTTAACAACTCTTCGTAACAATGCTTCTGCAGAGGGGCGATAGCGAGCTGGATCTTTCCCTGTTGCCTTGTATCCACGACGAGTTTGTTGTGCAATAGGTAGCTGACTAATTTGCGGAGTTTCCAAGGTAGATTGAATCTCTTCTAAACGCTCAGCGATAAGTTCGGCGAGCTTTCCAGACGTTGGCTTAACAATTACGGAGCAAGTTAAAATGCCGAGTTGAAGTTTAGGGCAGCAATCTTTTATTGCGTCGCTTATTTTTATCATTAGGAAATGTTTTTTCAATCTGCTTCGCTATTCAGAGGGAGCGAAAACAACAATGCGACTCCCGTCATTCTTACCCACGGAGGGGAGGTGAGCAAAGGAGTTGCTAATACCTGTTTATATTTCGAGCGATATAAGAGCTAAGAAATCTCGCTTAATGATCTACCATTTAATTTACAGTTTTAAAAATATCGGTTAAAGAAAACGACTCATCCATTACAATACGTCCTCGTTCATTTCGCTTTATTGTAGCACACTCCAAAGTTGGATCATGTTCAAAATACAACACATGATTTTTCTCAAGTGCATCCTCCAACATTTCCTTTTTCTCTTTCATGGTCACTAAAGGACGAATGTCATAAGCCATCACATAAGGCATTCCTATATGTCCAGCAGAAGGCAATAAATCTGCATTGTATAACAAAGTGCGTTCGTTTACTTCAATTTGTAAAGCCATCATAGCTTCTGTGTGTCCATTGTAGTATTTAATTCGGATCCCCGGCAACCATTCCTCTCCATCCGCAACATCTACCATTTTCAAAATGCCCCATTCTTTCAGTGGAACAATGTTCTCCTTCAGAAAAGAAGCCCGCTCTCGTGGATTCGGATTTAATGCCCATTCATAATGCCTCTCATTCGACCAATAGTTGGCTTTCGGAAAAGTAGGAACTGCCTCACCTTTTTCATTATGACGAATAGCTCCACCACAATGATCAAAATGAAGATGTGTCAAAAAAACATCCGTAATATCTTCAGGAGAAAAGCCCACCTTTCTTATAGAAGAAATCAAATCCTCCTCTCCATGTGGCTCAAAATGAGATCGAAACTTTGCGTCTTGTTTATTCCCAAGTCCCGTATCCACCAAAATCCGTCGTTCACCTACATCAATCAACAAGCAACGCATCGACCACGTACACATATTGTTATCATCAGGCGGATTAATCCGTTTCCACATCTGCTTAGGTACAACACCAAACATCGCACCCCCATCGAGTTTGAATTTTCCAGTTTCTATAGTATGTAATTTCATAATAGCTAATTTGTAAATTGGTACTCCTAGCTTCAAGCCTATTTTTTAATCTGTTCACTAATAAATTAAAACAGTTAGTTAAAAGATATCCCCAACCCATTCTAAAAATTGGACACAATCCTTAATCCTTAATCCTTAATCCTTAATTCTTAATCCCCAATCCCCAATCCCCAATCCTCAAAACCCAATCGTACTCTTACTAGTCTCCATTTCCTTCTTCAATACGGCCATTCGAATAGCCGTCACTGCGGCCTCGACTCCTTTATTACCATATTTTCCACCAGCACGATCTTTAGCTTGTTGTTCATCATCTGGAGTCAGAACGCCGAAGATAAAAGGTTTTCCGGAGGCAATACTAAGATTAACCAAACCCTGTGCGACAGCATTGTTAATGTACTCGTTATGCTTAGTTTCACCAGTAATAACACAACCGATGCAGATAATCGCATTAGGATCATGGCGTTTGGCTAATATACGGGCAGCAGTAGGTAGCTCAAAGGTCCCCGGAACTTGAGCGACTTCGATATCATCTTCAGAAGCTCCGTGTTTCAAGAGGGTGTCTAGACAGCCTTTATAGAGTTGATGTGTAATTTCCGAGTTCCAGTCAGAGACTACAATTCCGAATTTATAATCTTTTACAGTTGGAATGTTCTTCTCGTCGTATTGAGAAAGGTTTTTTAATGATGAAGCCATAAGTGATTTTTTTTGGTTAGTGAGTTATTAATATTAGTTGCTTAAATATCAGAAACATCACAGTATCAAATGCATTAAATAGCTAAAAGTACAAAAAAAGGCAGCACTTTATAGCACTGCCTTTTTCTAACAATTTCTTTGCAAAGAATCTATTATTGCTTAGCTCCAACGCGTGCAATGAATTTGTCAATATCATTACCATCTATAGATGTTGGATAATTTGTTTTAATCTTGTTGTAGGCATCAGCGGCAGCTTTCCAATCTTGATTTTTTTCAGCCAAAAGACCGATTTTTTTCAAGTACATTGGAGAAAGAAAGTCATTTCCGCTCGCTGCGCTAAGTGCTTTGTTATAGTAAGAAGCGGCAGAATCCATGTCTCCTTTTTCAGCGTAAGCATCACCAATCATACTTTGTCGAGGTGCAGCGAGGACATCTCCTTTAGGAGAGAAATCTTCTAGGTAGTCTATAGCGGCATCATACTGACCCAAGTGAAGGTAAGAAGCACCTGCATAATATTTAGCAATGTTAGAAGCTTTGGTTCCCCCATAACTTTCAATAATATCTACGAAGCCTAAGCCTCCGTTCCCAGGATTTGACAAAGCCAATGCAAAACTGTCCTTTTCAAACTGTAATTGAGCTTGAGATAATTGGGAAGAAGCATCCTTCTCACGAGGCGCTTGGTAGAGGTGCTTATAAGCCAAAAAACCACCAACAATAACGATGAGGGCCAATAAACCACCCATTATATTCTTTTGGTTAGTTTCCAAAAATCCTTGTGCATTGTCTCTTGCTTCTACAATGTCAACTAAGGTTTCTTCCTTTTGCTTCTTCTTTTTTCTTTTGATAGCCATGAATGACGTGTTTTTAGGTCGCCTTTGATAAAATTGAAAACAGTAGCATTTGTATCTAACTTGCTGACAATCAATGAAAAGCGATTATGAATTTAGGATAAAGTTGCGATTTCGCGTTCTGCTTTCTTTTAAAGCACCGCAAAAATAAACATTCTTACGAAGAAATGGGGCATTTGTTGAAATTAAGCTGAGTTTATCTGCTGAAATGTGAAAAGGCTTCGTCAATTTTGGTTGACGAAGCCTTTTGAGAGGTAGCAGTAGATATAGATAGTATCTATGTAATCTTTGCTTTGATCTCTTCTACAAACTCAATAGAGACATTTGCGATTTGAGCAATCTCGGCCACTGTGTATTTTTCCATTTTGAGGGCATTTTCTATAGTTTTCTCTATTCCTTTCTCTATTCCTTTGGCTTCCAACTTTCTATCATACTCTTTCTTTATCTCGCCAAAAAGTTCATTAAACAAATGGCCACCAACTGGGGTTGTTTCGTGATTTTGCATATCTGCTGATTTTATTAAATTTTCAGTAACATCTTTTATGAAAAGGTGCTCTAAATAACGAGGTAACTCTAGTACTAAGTTAATAAACGTAAAAAGTCTGGAGATTTGTTCCTTTTTATAGTCTTTTTCTAACATCAAACGCATCAGTTTCTTCTTGAAAACCAATTTCTGTTTGGCATCTCTCTTTGTTTTATACAAATACTTCGTCGCCAATACTGCTAAGGCAAAAGGATTTTGTGACTTTAAAAGTTCGTCTGTCTTTGCTTCTTTTACAAGATAAGCATTGAATTGATATTTTACTGTAGTCCCTAGGAAATTATAATCAAAGCTGCTATAATTTTTAGGAATTCGCTCTCCCCTATAGATCGCAATAGCCGTCATATCTTTAGAGTATTGATCATAAATTCTATAAAAATAAGTAAACATTCGATTGGTAAAACTCTTCTTATAAGACGATTGAACCTCAATATGAATCAAAATCCATTTTTCAGAACCATCTTTTAAAAAAACTTTGACCAATTTGTCATTGACGGCTTTGCCTTTCTTAGAATTATCTCCTACAATCTTAGAAAGCTCTTGTTCTAAGAAAATAGCAGGTCTTGTAAAATCAATTAGTGGATGTGCCTCAGACAAGAAAAACTTGATAAAGTCTTCAAATAAATACTTTATGATTTCCTTCCAGTGATTATCATAATCTACAGGAATCTCGTAAGGTTGGTCGTTTTCTCTATCCATTTTAAAGGGCTTATTCCTGTAAAGATAGTAAATGTTTTTTATTAACTAACAAATTGTTTTAATGGTGTTCAGAAAAAAGAAGCAACCTCATTTGAAGTTGCTTCTCCGATTGTGTAATCTCTCATAGCCGTTTGTTCGACTATCGTTTGTATATATTCTTAATCCAGATAAGGATAATCTTCTTGCATATAGTTGTCTGTATACAGCTCAGATGGATCTGGTAAAGGAGAAGCTTCTGCGAAGGCAACCGCCTCTGCAATCTCTGCCTTAATCTTATCCTTGATGGCCTTAATCTCCGCCTCAGAAGCAATTTTATTATCAATAATCTTCTTCTCTGTTTCTTTTACTGGGTCACGATCTTTGTAATCGTTCAATTCCGCTTTAGTTCGATATTTTGCTGGGTCAGAAACAGAGTGTCCTTTGTAACGGTAGGTTTTAATTTCCAAATAGTAAGGGCCTTTTCCTGAGCGAATATGTTCCGCAGCTCTTTCCAAGGCTTCATGAACTGCCTCCGGGCTCATTCCATCTACAGCCTCAGATGGCATTTCAAAGGATGCTCCAATTTTGTATAAATCATGAACATTACTCGTTCTTTCTACAGAAGTACCCATGGCGTATTGGTTGTTCTCACAAATGTAAAGAACCGGCAATTTCCAAGTCATAGACATGTTAAATGCCTCATAAAGAGCGCCTTGTCTAGCTGCCCCGTCACCAAACATTGTGACACAAAGGTTGTCCGTTCCTCTGTATTTTTCAGCGAAGGCAATCCCTGCACCAATTGGAATCTGCGCACCTACAATCCCGTTTCCACCAAAGTAGTTATGCTCTTTACTGAAGAAGTGCATGGAACCACCTTTCCCTTTCACGATACCATCGGCTTTACCAAACAACTCTGCCATACAAGCATTAGACGAAAGTCCTCTTGCCAGACCGATACCATGTTGACGATAAGCCGTAACAATCGCGTCTTCCTTACGAATCGCAGAAATCATACCTGCTGCAATCGCTTCCTGACCAATATATACGTGGCAAAAACCACGAACTTTCTGCTGACCATATGCCTTCAAAGTTGCTTCTTCAAATCTACGAATCCGCAACATCATCTCATACCACTCCAAATAAGTCTTCTTGGAATATTTCTTTGCTTTAGCACCTTTTGCAGGAGCTTTACCTGCCTTTTCTATTTTACTGTCTTTTACCACGGATTATTTTTTAGTTATTTATAATAAATACAGCCCTAAAGATACGGCTAAATATGGTTTTGACCAATTTTAATAACGATTTGTCTTTGATTACTTGCTTTGTTATTCTTTAACCTCCGTTTCTCCCCAACGATAGCTTCCCAGGTCAAAACCTGCCAGATCAAGTACACGGTCCACAACTGTAGCGGCGAGTTCCTCAAAATCCTTAGGCTTGCTATAAAAACTCGGTACCGCCGGACAGATAATGCCACCAGCCTCTGTCACGGTTTTCATATTATTAAGGTGTATCAAGCTCAAAGGTGTTTCCCTCGTTACCAAAATCAACCTTCGACGCTCCTTCAAAATTACATCTGCTGCTCTAGTCACCAAATCAGAAGAAGACCCATTAGCCACCCGGCTCAATAACCCCATGGAGCAAGGACAAAGAATCATCGTCTCGTACTTAGCAGAACCGGAGGCAAATGGCGCCATAAAATCCCTACTTTCATAAAAATCAAAAGGGTAATCTTTATAGCTTTCATTGTCCAACTCAAACTTCCAATTGAACTTTGCATTCTCCGACATCACCACACCAATAGCAGTGGTCTGATCTTTTAATTGCTCCAGTTTGTCCAACAAAACCTTCGCATAAATGGACCCACTGGCCCCTCCAATTCCAACAACAACTTTTTTCATTTTCTTAGTTTAATTTTAACTACGATGTTTCAGCTATAGAACAAAAGAACGATAGAAAAGATTAACGAAACAGCTTATAATTCAAAAAAACTCCAATCCAACTTTCTTCCCATTAAATCATACTCAAAAACCAAGATACTATCTGGATTCTGATTAGTCACATACTTCGGTACATGATTCGGATCCATAGAATTATTAATCCCAGAGCCTAGAAACCAAATCCCTTCCTTCGTCTTAAACTCAAATTTCTTTGCGCGTTGCCCAATATCACCTCCTACTAAAATCACTTGAACCCCCTTACTTTGAATTGTCCTTAGCATCGGATAAACCAACTCCTCGAAAGTACTATTCGGAGCACAATCGAAAGGCAGACTTGGGGTCAATAAATGCCATTTATCCAGAACAGCCAATTGGCCATTTACTAGTTTTTCCGTTAATAAACCATGGTGATGTAAGACTACTAAATAAGCAGATTTTTCAATTGTATCTGTAATGTTTTTAAGGATGTTAATCTGTTGTTGCAAAGCTGCACAGAGGAAACTGCTATCCATTGGTTCCACTTGTGGATGCCCGAGATTCGTATTCATAATGAAATAGGTGATTCCACTATTGTGATGACTATAAGAAAGGGCCCGTTTTGTATGCTGAGTGATATAGCTTGAATTACCTTTTTTTATATCGTGATTGCCTATGGACCAGTGAGTTGTAGGTTTTGAAAGGTGAAATAACTTATCTAAATAAGACAATGTACTTGCTTTTTCACTGGTACGACTACAGAGATCACCGCCTAGCCAAATTTGATCGTACTTACTTAGATCCATAGAGTCGATTCGGGGATCAACTCGGTCGCCATTTTTGGCTTTCCAGTCGTAAGAGTGACCTATGTAGATGTATTGTTGGACTGTTTTTTCTTTACAAGAAAAAAAGCAAGAAAAAACAAGGATAAGTAAGATGAAAAGTCTAAAGGTCATGAAAAGAAGTTAGGAGAAGGTGTGAGGCCCGTCGAGAAAGTTGAAAAGAGCTTTGATTCTATTTTGATTGTTCGTGCATTGAATTAAATGATACTTACACGCTATAAAATCATAGTAACGGAAGTGTTAAACATACAACAAATAAACTCCATCACAACCTCCTCAACTCATCCGTCACCGCCACCAACTCCGCCTTCAAAGCTTCCGCCTCCTGCAAAGACTGGCTATTCAACATCCGATAACTCAGCTGATCAATCTGCCGCAAAAAGATCACCTCTCGTTCCAGAATTGTTTTCAAACTCTCCATACTCGCCAGTTCTTCATACTGATTCTCCTGCAACTCTTGTAATTTCCGTTGTTTCTCCTCTAGCTTCTTCGCCATCAAATGATTTGCCTCCAGATTACTCAGCTTTTGCTGACAAGTTCTGTAAAAAGTAATCTTCGTTTTACGCAAAGCCAACTGCTCCTCAAAGCGACTGATCAATATTCGGCCTTCCACAATAGCCTCTGGCCTAAGGTTGTCACTCATAGCGAGCTGTAACTCCATATCGGTAATTTCCTCATTGATACTAACAATATCACTTTCCAACTTTTCCAATTGCTCTGCACATTCATCAATTGACTGCCGAATATCTCTCAACGCAGGACTCTCTGAAACCCTTGTTTCCTTTTCTTCATCCCTCAACCAACTACTATATTTGAAAATATAGACAAATACCAAAACCACGCAGATCACCAGAAATAAAGGACGAGCAACAATAGCAGCTAGAACTAGGAGAAAAACCAAGGCTAGGGAGAGAATTACTGACTTCAAAACACTTTGCTTATTTGACATCTCTTGTTTTTTGTGCAAAAATCTTCATTAGCGTTAAATATAAGTAAAACGAACGAATTAAGGTCTTGATTTCTTTCGGATCGGATTTAAGAATTCCAATCTCAAAAAAATACACTTATTCAAGTTCGTACTTATAACCTTTTATTATATCTTTGCCCCATCAGAGAACCCTGAAATCTGATTACATTTGCCCAATGTAAGTTATACATAATCTTTCCAATCGTTTTAAAACAAAATATAGCCTGGACGCATATTAGAAAAAAGCTTAAAGTGGTAGTGTTTTTGCATTTGTTTAACCTTCTGTAAGAATAAGCTTAGCGCTACCACGTACTTAAGTTTACACTTGCCAGAACAGCAGCTACAAAACCAGAAGATGTTTAAAAATGATATTCAAATTCGAAGATCAATGCTTTGTCTATATAGATTAAGCTTATTAATAAACAACTTCTCAAATAGGAACCGATTTCAATAAACAATCCCGTGTAAATAATGAAAAAAGTACTTACATCCCTTCTGATTCTTTGTTTTTGTTTTAGTACTCAAATGAATGCTCAGGATCCTAACCGACCTAACTCGATTATCGCTAAGAAATATTTTTCTGATTATTATTCTCCCATTGATGGTCAATTCACAGATTTTGGAAATTACCAAGGTGGTTTCGAGGTAGTTTACCTTCGGA
>CAZDTI010000108.1:0-21464 GCA_964508085.1 uncultured Saprospiraceae bacterium
TTCAAGAAGTCCCCTGCATGGACTGTCAATAGGTTTTTATTTTTGGCCATCAGTTGTTTTCTTAAAGTGGCCACCCGTGCCATTCCACCTGTTTTACCACCTTCCAAAGGAGCAATTTCATAAACATCATTCATTTGAAGAAAAGAAAAAGTAATCAAATGATCGTCTTTCGAGATTTCATTAGCTAACGAAGTCGCAGGTTTAGTAGAATGACAAGAAAAGATAAGAAAGAACGCAGCAAGCGGCAGGAGGTAAATATTTTTCATTTGAGTTGAAATTGTGGAGTGATTAAATGCTGAATAAACAAAAGTACATAAAAAAGGAAGATCTCGGTTATGTTTAAATGGTGGATAAGGGTAGAAAATGGCGGATGAGGGTGGATAAGGGAATCCTCTATTTGTATAACCAATAAGTTTGTGGGGACCTCTTTCCACCCAACCCTTCTAATCTCAATGTAAAAACTAAAGCATTGTAATTTGTCTCATAAATGACTCCAATCGGTAGCTATTTTTTGATACTTTTGACCTCTCATAAAATGCAAACAGAAATGACACAAAAAAAATGGTACGCCTCCTGGTTTGATACACCATATTACCACACCCTCTATAAAAACAGGGATGACTCCGAAGCCCAGCGTTTCCTCGACAATTTGATGGAAGAGCTAAATCCCAAAAAGAATGCTCGGCTTCTAGACCTCGCCTGTGGAAAGGGGAGGCACTCGATTCATTTGGCAAAAAAGGGATTCAACGTTATCGGCGTCGATCTTTCCCGTCAAAGCATTAAACATGCAAAAAAATCTGAAACGGCAAAACTGAAATTCGACACTCACGATATGCGGGAAGTCTATAAAACTAAATATTTCGACCTTATCATAAATGCCTTTACTAGCTTTGGTTATTTTGAAAACGATGAAGATCACTTGAAAACATTGGTAAATGTAACAAAAGGATTACGTAAAGATGGTCAGTTTGTTATGGACTTCCTCAATGTTCATAAAGCCATTGCCAATATGAGGAAAAGGCAACAGAAAACCATTGATGGGATTACGTTTAAGATTAGTAGATTGGTCAAAGATGGATACATCGTTAAGCGAATTCGTTTTAGCGATAAAGGAAAAAATTATGCATTCGAGGAAAGAGTGCGCGCTTTTACAAAGGCAGATTTAGCAAAGCTATTTAAAAAAGCAGGCTTGGAAATCACGGCTACTTACGGTAATTATGATTTAAAAGCCTTTCGAAAAAATACTGCTGATCGATTGATTTTGGTAGCAAAGATGAGTCCTACCTAGGGCTAGAATCATTTTATTGAGTCCCACTTAGCTAATGTATTAGTAAAAATCTAATAGAAGAAAAACTATAAAGTATAATCAAGTCGCACTGTATAACTTCTTGGTGCATCCAGTAAACCAGGCCTCGAAACATACTCCCGATTCAAGATATTCTCTCCTAACAAAGAAACCTTAATTTTCTTTGTAGGTTGAACCGCAAAACGAATATCCATCCTAGTAGAACCATTTTGCTGATTTTTGTCTTGGTATTCTTTGATCCTATTGATGGCTCCAATAAGGGGATCCATGGCTTCAATCTTACTATTGTAAATCGTGGAAAACCCTAAGCTGAACATTTTGTACTTGGTTTCTATATCAAACTTCACGGAATGACGTGATCGATATTTCAGAACGTTTTTATCGGAGGTAGTAACCGGAGGTTGAAGATTAATTATAGAATCGAAATTGGTGTATTGTGGTTTAATATAAGTGTAACCTGCTAGAATACTGGTCGTCCAATTCCCTGTTTTCCCTTGACCGGCTAAAGTTAAATCTAATCCTTTGATAGAAGTATTTCCTATGTTTTGTGATTGAAAAGCAAGAAAGGTGTTGAAAAGAGTATCACTTTGAGTAACGGTAAACTCCATCATGTTTTTATAATCACTTCTAAAAAGAGCAGCATCTATATAACCATTAAATCCCTTAATCTTAAAACCTTGTTTGATACCAATTTCAGCACTCCAACCAGTTTCTGGGTTTAGATTTGGATTTGGAATAACAGTAATACCACCAGCATCGGTCATTATATATTTTTCCGCAAGAACAGGGAAACGATAGCCTTGGCCCCAGGAACTACGAAGGAATGTATATTCGGCTACTTGATAATTTGCTCCGGCTCTGAAAACAGGTCTTGCATCTTTGTCGGTTCCAGCAAGGAAGACAACGGTATCTGCATTTATGTAATCAGGGTTGGTCAACTTGTTTTGCTCATATCTAGCACCAAAGGATAGGTTAAGTTTATCGATTACTTTCTTATCTACTTGTAAAAAGGCAGCATAGTTGGCGGCCTTGTAAATACCATTATACAATTCCGCATCAATGTTAGTCCAAGTACCTACAATTCCAGTTGTAAGGTTCAAATTATATTTCTCCCAGTTTTTCAAAAATTGATATTCGGTATAATAAAGCTGAGAAGTATTTCCTTGATTGTTATCGTTCTTATTATTGATACCATAAAAACGAGTCAGTATTTTATGTTGATTACCTGAATTATCAAAATAGTTCAAATATGGATCAATGGTGTAACGAAAACGATTGCTGTTAGAAAGAGCAGAAGGGGCTGGCTCATAACTTCCAGGATTCTCAACACTATCCGGTTGTCCTTTCCAATAAAAAGTAGAACGGCCTTTCCCTCTGTTGAAATTACTATTAAAACCGACCAGTAATTTATCAGAAATTCTATGTTTGATCCCAGCATTAAAACGAGCATAGTTGCTATAGTTTGCCTGACGGTAACTCTCGTCTAATAAACCATAAGCACCTAAAATCAAATCTGTTTTCCCTAGTTTTTGACGATGAGCAACACTTAAGCCCAGTTGGCCTGGTCGATTATATCCTTTTTGACCACCAAAAATGGAAGGTGTAAATTTCGTAGAATCTATAATTGCATTGTCCTGATCTCTTTCATAGAGTGTCTGTTCATCTCCCCACCATTTTAGATTTTCATCTTTAGGGGCATCATAATGTTTGTAAAAAGTGGAGACTCGTGTATAGGGCTCAGAAGTGGCATAAGCCGTTTTGATGTTTATTATTCCATTCATAGCCGAAGAACCGTAAAGTGCAGAAGCAGCCCCTTTTACAATCTCTACTTGGGCAATGCTTTCTATAGGTACATCAACCCAATTTGGAAAACCTGCATCAGCTTGGAGGGCTGGAATATCATCAATCAATAATAAAACTCGACTTCCTGCGCCATATGACCAACCAGATCCACCTCGAATATTCGCCTGGCCGTTGATAATATTCACACCGGAAATCTTTTGTAAAGGTTGGGTGATATTTGTAGCATTAGTGTTATCTATAAGGTCAGTTTTTAAAACCTCAAGCGACACGGTAACTTCTCCAAGTGGTTTTTCAAACTTGCTGCTGGAGACTGTAGCAGTTTGAAGGAGGGTCGCAGCAGCTCCCAATTTAATGTCTAATTCCTTAGTGTCCCCTGCAATAATTGGAATTAACAAGCGCTGTGTTTCAAAACCTATGTAGCTGATTTCAACAGACTGCTCTCCCTCTGGCAATTGTAATTCGTATCGACCTTCTATGTCTGTTATAGTTCCATTTCCACCGGATCTAACCGTAGCTGCAATGAGTGCTTCTCCAGTTTCGGCATCTAGGATGAGGCCTGTTAAAGAACCTTGTTGTGCAGTAAGAAGTGGAAGAGATAGAAAAGAAAGGTAAAGGTAAGTTAGAAGTTTCTTCATCTTTTTGTAGTGAATTGTTAGTGTATCGGTAATTAGTTGATTTGTGAATTGGTGTTGGAAGTTCGTGGTTGTTTCTCCAAGCCGAAAACCAAACGCCAACAAAAAAAATATTATTGCCAGCGCAAATGTAAGGAATTGATTTGTAGGACTGTTTTTAGCTTAAAATCAATTCAAATGTTAAAAACTTTAATGCTATTCTTACCGAAAACCCTGCAATATCGCTGAAAAACGTGTCGTTCTGTTGCCGTTCTTTGATTGCAAAGTAGACAAATGAATGACTCGTTTCGTTATTGGAATGATTAATAAAAGCAAAAATTTGACAGATGATCTATAAAAACTAAGTCTTCAATGCAGCAAAAAAGATTAACTTCGCATAGTATAATAATATACATTCTTGAATTATAAAACCAAGTATAAATTTACATTCAATCAATATCCGTTTTAACAAAATTAAAATTATGAACCGTTATTTACTTAGCTCTCTTGTAGCTTTATTTTCTATTTCTTTTGCGACCGCTCAGCTTTGCGATCCAGATCCGCTTTATGCAGATTCCACTTTTGGTGTTTATCCTAACGGGATTGACGAGAGTGCTTGTATCAATCAGCCATACAACTTTCCCCTGACTTTTGTTATTCCCGAAACCGTTACCGTCATGGGTTTTACAGATTCTATTGTCAGTATCAACCTGGCTTCAGTTGAAGGCTTACCTTCAGGTTTAGATTTATCATGTAACCCTGTTTCTTGTATGTTTACCCCGGAAGATGCACTGGCCTGTGCAACAATATATGGAATTGCTGATGATACGAATATGCCTGGAGAGTTCGAATTAATTTTAACTGGAAATGTTGTAGGAAAAATTTTCACTGATATTCCATTGCAAACCTTATATGACCAAGACGTTTTGGTTCCATACTCAATGACTTTGGAGGAAGAAAACTCAGGAACTTGTCTGGTAGTTTCCACAGAAGAACCTTTGAATGAACAAGTTAGAATTGAAACAGCTCCTAATCCATTTTCTTATGGTACAACCATTTCCATTACTTCTGAAAAAATAAATGAAGAATTGATATTGGAAGTGTACTCTATGTTAGGAAAGCGCGTTCATTCTGAATCTATCACTCTTAAATTTGGAGAAAACAGTATTCCTTTCGATGGCAGTCACCTTGCTGAAGGGGTTTACTTTTTTAACTTTACCGACGGTAAAAGTATGCTTAGTCAGAAAATGATCGTGCAAAGATAACGCTCGAGGATAACTACCTCATTTATATTAAAAAGGTAGATGGAGTAGATGAAGAGGAGGAGATAAGGTTGATGAGGTTACCTAAAATGCAAAATAATGCGAAAGAAGGGAACCTCATCAATCTTATGTTCTCAGCCTCTTCATCTACCTTTTACTAGAACACTCGCCAAAAATTCTAACATAAAATAAATTTTCTTCAATGAAAAAACATTACAAACTTCCCTTGTTAGTGGCACTATCTATATTCTCTTTTTTAAGGCTCTCTGCTCAATGTCCAGGCTGTACCATAAATCTTCCTCCTTTAAGCGAGGACACGATCTGGTTGTCTGACATCCCGGATGGAGATGTCGGTGTATATTATGCAGAGGATATGAGCTTTCGCTTGCCAAAAACTACAACTCCTGTTAATGCCAACGATCCAAGCACACCAGCGGGATTGACCATTAGCGAAATTACAATTACATCTTTAGTCAATCTTCCACCAGGCATTCAATGGGAAGCCAGTCAAACGGTCTTTGATACTTCCGATGAAACGGATGGCTGCATTCGACTTTGTGGCACACCTCAAGTAGCAGATACTTTTGATATAGAGGTAAAGATAGATGCTGTAGTTTTTGGTTTAACTCAAAATACTTCCTTCTCTGTTACTATGGTTATAAATCCTGCAGTAAGTAGTACCGATGGTTTTTCAATGGCCAATAATATAGGCTGTGGAAGCTCTACTGTTGAGTTTTCTAACAATGTGGTTTCAAATGGAGCTGACGGCTTCGAATATCTTTGGGATTTCGGAAACGGAACGACTTCGACAGAAGAAAACCCTTCGCCAGTCCTTTACGATGAGCCAGGTGAATATGTAATTAGTTATGAAGCAACGGTTGATACGGCAGGCTATTTCTTATCTGTCGTAACAATTGTAGAAGCAAGTTGTGATGATGTTTTTGGGAATGCTCCAGACATGTCGATTACAGTAAATAATCCAGATGGTACGAACCTGTTTGAAACAGCAGATTACGAAAATACATTCCCTCCGATTACGCACAATGGTTTCTATGAATTAACAGATGGAGAATATTATATGGAAGTTATTGATGATGATATTTCCGGAGACGATGTTTGTGGAATCATTACTTT
Source organism: uncultured Saprospiraceae bacterium (assembly GCA_964508085.1). GTDB lineage: Bacteria > Bacteroidota > Bacteroidia > Chitinophagales > Saprospiraceae > CALGLS01. The sequence goes on from CAZDTI010000108.1 coordinate 6,117, forward strand.
TGATAAGTTTTCTAATGGGCTGATTACTGTTGGTGATTTAACGGTAGAATTGACAATTCTTCATTTGACTACAACCGTAACTTCCACGGATACCGTAACTATTTATGAGCAACCAGATGCTCCGGTTATTACAGGGTCTGTGCCGAATTTCGTTATTTGTGAAGGGGAAACAATGACCATTACTTCGTCCTATACTACTAATAATCAATGGTATCAAGATGGATTACCAATTACTGGGGCGACTGAAAATAGTTTGGAAATTTTAATGGCTGGATCTTATTCCGTGGAATATACCAGTCCTGATGGTTGCGTTGCTACTTCTTCAGCGATCTCGCTCGAGCTTACAGCTGCGCCAGAACTACCTGCTTTCGTAAACAATAACAATTTACTTACATTGTTTGATGTAGAGGAGCTTCCAACTGCTTATGAATTACAATGGTATCAGGATGGAAATATGTTGGTAGGCGAAAATGACATCGAATATTGTATGGATATGACGGGAGAATATACTTTAGAGGTAACTGATCTGGTCACGGGTTGTAGTAATAGTTTTACACAAACCGCTCCTTATAATCCAAATGTTAGTTGTATAACGAGTACGGAAGATCTACTGACTAATTACGACATTAAGCTTTCTCCAAATCCAACTAGTGGTAAAATGGAGTTGTCTCTATTTGCTCATTCAAATGGACAGTTGAATTTGAGAATAATGGATATGAATGGTCAGCAAATTTATTCAGTAGGAGAGCGGTTTTTCGCTGGTGACTTCCAAAAAACAATTGACATCAGAGGAACTCCTGCAGGTATGTATATTGTAATGCTAGAGCTGGAAGATGTCATTTGGACGGAGCGAATTATTGTTTACTAGAGAGATTCTCGTAATACTTGAGGAGCTTCTGAGTGATATATCAGGAGGTTGATTTGAAGGTAGGAGCAAAAAAAACAGGAGTCAAGCAAATCGCATGACTCCTGTTTTTTTTGTAAGCTAAACACTTAGAGTGTAGAGCTAGTTACAGCCAAGTTCATTAGCAGCCAAAGGATCGCTCACCGGAATACAATCTCCGCTCAAAACCGATTCAGGTTGGTAACGCATCAGCTCATCATCTCTCAATGATTTGCTAATGAAGACTTCTAGGTCGCTAATTTCCTCAGTAGAAAGTCCGAGTGGCTTAAATTGTGCTGCTAACTGAGATTCTGGTACCTCTTCATTTTGAGCAACACCAGCATTTTTATATTCTAACACCGCCTTTAAATTTGTAAAGTTAGAACCATGACCATAAAAAGGTGAGTCTGCTAAATTATAAATAGTAGGAACTTTAAACTTGTAGTCATCTTCTGGATTTCCCGTAAAACCACCCCGTCCTTTGATTTCCGTATTGAAAGGATTGGCCTTAAATACTTCCTCCGGACATTCAAATAAATCATTCAGACCAATGGCGTGAAATTCCATGTTCGCTAGAGAAGGACCACTGTGGCAAGAAGCGCAATTTCCTTTGTCAAAGAAAACCAAGGCACCTCTTTTTTCTTGTTCAGACATGGCTGCTTTATCGCCATTCAGCCACTTCTGAAAAGGAGCTCTATTGGCCAGTACTGTTCGTTCGTATGCCGCTATTGCTAACCCCGCTGTTTCATTAGTGTATCTCTCATCTTCTGAAAAATCAGAGAATACCGTATCGAATTTTTCTTTATAGCCTAATGGTGTTAGAACCTCCATATCAACTCCCAAGCGATGAACCTTTAAACCTGCAATGGCCTGTGTTTCTATTCCTTCATACCCCAATTCATTGGTTGCAATAGGAGTGTTATAAACCCAAGCATCTTCAGTTCCTTCATTGAGTCCGGTTGCTCCAAATTGCCCATTCCATAGCATTACTTGTTGATAAGCTCCATTAAGAATAGTAGGTGTTTTGATGGGTTGAACATCCAAGTTTTCTTCTGTGTACAAATTATTGCGTTCTCGGCCTTCTCCATTTACTCCAAAACCAACACCTCCTTCGGAGATGCCCTGAAATCGTCCAGCTTGAAAGCCAGCACTAGCAAAGTGGCAGGAAGCACAAGAATATCTTCCTCTCCCTATCTCCTGCATCGGAGCAACTGCTAAAGCTGTTTCATGATAAAGCAATTTTCCTAATGCCACCTTTGCATTGGTCAATGGATTCTTAGGGTCTTGAGGAATCTTATCAAATTCATTGCTTTTTGGCAATTGAAATTTTGCCAATCCTTCGCTTCCAGCAGCTAGCTCTATGGCTATAGTAAGGTTGTCGTCTAAACTGGAAGTATCATTTCCTCCATCATCTTTCTGACAAGAAGTAAGTAGTAAAAGTGCTACCGCAATCGCTGTGTTTAATATGTTCTTCATTGTAAAACTTTGTTAACGCAATAATTTACACCGGTAAAGAGGCTAAAATCATGCCTTTTCAATGGTAATTGGCTGATATATAGCGGTTTATGGTAATGTGTGTTGAGGGAAAGTGCTGACAGAAGGGTATGTCGTAGTAAATACAAATATGGCACAAAAGTTCAAAATTTTAAAGGAAAAATTTGAATAAGTTATATTTGTTTGACTTCCAGGGGGATAAGTGGTGAAAAAATGGAGGCAAATAGATGAGAATAAATCAAAATTAAAGGCAAGTAAAAATCAAAACTCCAAAAGAATCGAGCTTAAATCTAATTCAAAGATAAAGTAGGGGCCAACTTTAAATTTGCCCCGAGTAGCGACTCGGGGCAAAAATGTCTATAAAAAGCAAAATAATTATTGAATAAGAACCTTCTCAGAGGCCATCAAATCACCAGCCTCATCTTCAATTTTCAATAAATAGCTTCCTTTCGTCAAACTCCTCAAATCAACTTCCGCATTCCATTCCCCGTGAAAGTCTCCTAAATCTATAACCTTGATCAATTGACCTTTAACATCAAAAACAGAACAATTTAATGCACGCGGTGCAGCTAATTGTCCACTGAGGTAGAATATGCCTTTTCCTGGATTAGGAAAAACTTCTAGCTGGCTTAATACCTCCGGTTCCTTATTATTGACCATTAAAGGAAATTCACCATTAGCAAAAGTATACTCACCCAATTGCAGGTTTTTTGCCTGTATAATTCCTTGACCATCATTAGGGGAAGTGTTGGACGTTAGAATAGGCTCATAGCGCACCCAGTCTTCAGAAGGATTGGGACGATAAACGAGTACGATGCTATCTTCAGTAAACTCTGTTAAATCTGCATCTAACTTAAGTCCTGATCCCCCTTGGTATTCAAAGTTGGCAGTTGCATTAAAAGTACTAGGTAATAGGCCGTCGATTTTCCAATAATGGGAATTAGAAATACGGGAACCTTGTGGAGGATTGAGCGGCTGATCAGGTGCAATTAAAGCATGTTCGACTCTTATGAAAGCATCACCTCCATCTAGTTCCGTAACATTGACCGTAATGTTGGTAAAGTCAAATGCTTCTGCTTCAGTTTCCGTAAAAGTATACTCTGATCCAAAACTAGCAAGGTTCAATTTATGATTACCATTTAGCCAGGCAGCTACAGGGTCAAAAGGAACGGTAACCTCCACTTCAGTCAGATGATCGGAAGCCATAACTTGCTCAGTATGTCTAGAACCATCAGCAGCTAAGAAGGTGATTTCTATTGGCGTATTGGTATGTAAATTACTTTTCTTTCGTAGCTTTTGCTCAATAATAACCGGACTACTTACATTAGGAGTGATGTCCATTTCGTTGATTTCAAAGCCTGCGAAACCAGGAGAATAAATAAAGTCATCAAAGAAAGAGGTCAAATCAATGCCAGATGTTTCGCTTAATCGATCTCTAAACTGCGCTGCGTTAATAGATTGATATTGAAAATGATCTAAGATGTCAGTCATACTACTACTGAATAAGTCATCTCCAAGATAGGCTCTAAGATTGTGAATCATAGAAGCTCCTTTGTTATAAGTATGTGTGCCATAAGTATTTTCGAAAGGAAGTCCAGAAAGCGGAAGATAAGCACCGTCGTCAACGTGAGCAGAATACATTACTAAGTTCCAGTTGCTTTTTACTCGTCTGATGAATGCATCATAACCTTGTAAGTATTCAATGAAAAGATGAGAGCCATACTCCGCATTTCCTTCCTTAAACCACATATCGGCAGGAGTACTTAGCGTAACAATGTCTCCCCACCAACAATGTGCAAGTTCGTGGGCCATCAATCTTCTGTGACCATCATTATTACTTCCCAGTCCAACATTTTCGGGATAGGCAATTAAAGTTGGATGCTCCATCGCCCCAACAGGGGTCAATACAAATCCAACTTTTTCCCAAGGGTAAGGCCCATACCAAGACTCTAGCGCATCTACAGCCGCTCCCAAATCAGTAAAGGTGTTGATCATCGTATTCAAGGTATTGATTCTACCCACAAGTTGGAGAGGAACGTCTCCAGAAATGGATTCGTAAATCACGGTATTTTCTTCATATTCAGATATAGCCACACCAACCAAATAACTTGGAACCGGTTGTGTCATTTCAAAACTACGCATAATAGTATCGCCACCCATAGGCATTTCTCCAAGGAAAGTTCCAATGGCATAACCTTTTCTATTGTTCGCAGTGATGAGGTGAAATTCGTAAGTAGACCGTTCCACAAAATTATCAAAACAAGGGTACCAGCTTCTACCAAAGTTGTAAGGGCTGGAAGAAAGTCCGATTCCTAAATTGTAAGCTATACCATCTGTAAAACGAAATCCACCGAATGTTCCAGGATCGGGAGTTGGTGTACCACCATAGTAAACACGAACAGAGGCGGTATCAGAAGTGGAAACCGCCTGAGGTAAATCTATATTCAAAAAAGTTTTTGTATCGTATTCGAAAGTTGTAGGCATTCCATTGAATAGTACAGAGTCTACTACAAGAGAATCCAAATCTAATGTGAAAACAGTAATATCTTCTTCAATAGGAGAAAAATCTACTTCACAAAATCCCTTGATTTTTCTACCTGTGAAATCAATAACTTCCAATTGTATGTTGGTATGAACTATGTCAAAGGTGTCTGATCGACCATTAGAGGCTCTGAGGTTTGCAGTCGCATTTGTGCTGTGCTCTCGTAGGTGATCATGGTCTACAATTCCATGTTTGCAATAGCGTATATCTCTGGGCTCTTCCACTTGAGCCTGTGACAAAACAGGAATCAGTAAAAGCAGTAAAAGATTTAGATAAGTAGGTAAAGTACATTTCATATTGTATCGTTTTGATTTTCGGCAGATAAATGAGTGTTTAAATAAGGTCGTAGCCTTTTCTTAGGACCGACTAGTGTAAAGATAGAAAATACTCTATTTAATTAGAAACAAGTTTCGTGGAAAGATGGGTTATCTGAAAGCAAGGCGACAAGAGAAATTTCGCTATTTCTGATCTTTATTGCTAAAGCCTGAACTAGCATTTCATTTTCTTGTTCGTGCTGACTACCTTCGCGACTAGAAGTCTAATAATTAGAAGAGAATAACTTCATGAACTCTTCGTTATTAGCTGGAGAAAACTTATGATTGAACAAAAAAAAGATACCAAATCAAAGATGTCCGTTGTAGCTGCGAAGCAAAAACGAAAATTGCAAATGGCTTTCCGAGATCCATTCGGAAATGTATTGTTATTAAAGCGGGTGTTGACCAGCTTGATCGGTTTGGCTACTTACCGTCGGTTGAATATTGTCAATAAAACCAATGTGGTGGGTGCTGAGTATCTTTTGGATCTGCCCAAAACGAATGTACTCTTCGTATCTAACCATCAAACTTATTTTGCAGATGTTATCGCACTCTACCATGTCTTCAGCAGTGTAAAGTGGGGACTGAAACAAATTAGCATTCCCGTGTACTTATTGTTACCGAGGGTTAAGTCATATTATATTGCGGCTGAAGAAACGATGAAGGACAGCGGTTGGCTTCCGCGTTTGTTTTCCTATGCTGGGGCCGTTACGGTTCGAAGATCATGGCGACATAAAGGAGAGGCTGTTCGACGTGGAGCTGATATCAGCGCTCCTGCTAAGATCAAAAAAGCACTTTCGTTTGGCTGGGTAATTACTTTTCCTCAAGGGACAACAGCTCCTAATGCACCGATTAGAAAAGGGCCGGCCGGTATGATAAAATCCTTGGCACCTATCGTGGTTCCTGTAAGAATTGAAGGATTTGATAAAGCCTTTGATAAGAGAGGACTGCGATATAGAAAGAAAGGAGTTCCTCTTTCCATAACTTTTGAGAAACCCATTCAATTTGATGCGAATAGTGATGTGGAGGAAATTCAGGCATTTTTAGAAGGGCATTTATTGACTTAAGTTTGTATCAGAATGCTTCTTTTAGTTTATCTACTTAATAGCAGCCTTTCATAAATGACATCCTTCTCCGTCTCAAACACCAACCAATACAAACCCACCGGAAATCTTCCCAATTCTTCCAGTACAATTTGATGCTCCCCTGCTTGTGCAAAGTAAGCGCCCTCTAAATCATAACGCCTTCCATCTACAGACATCAAGCTCAAACGAATATCGGCAGCCAACGGAATTTCAAAGTCTACAACTACAAAATGATTAGCTGGATTTGGCGACAAACTGACTTTTATAGCTGCAGGTAGAGGATTGTTAGTATTGGTAATACAATCTGTTCTAAAAATAAATATATTGGTATACCCTGAAGTTCCCATGTCCAGACAATTGGCAGCGACCTGTGCTTCGTAATTGGTACAGAGTTCTAAATTATTGAGTTCAAAAGGTGGATCGATAGCATCTATCTGAGTCCAATTAAAAGTACCCGATTTTCTATAGCGTAGGTTGTGATTCTCATGATCACTAGTTGGGTCTTCCCAGGTCAAGGTAACTTTTGTGTAAGAAGAACTGAGCGTATCCAAACTAAAAGGAAGATCACAATTAGGAGGAGGGCCTTCTACGATGAGTAAACAATAATCTTCAACTTCTCCAAAACCAAACATTGAGGTACAAGCTTGAGGTTCTTCCATGTCAAAGTCGCCGATATACTTCATACTGACTCGCATTCTCGTCAAGCCCGGAACCGCATCAGGTGGTATTGTAATTTCACCAGAAATGGTTTCAGAAGTTGTTCCTAATGGGTTGAAAACCAACTCATCCTCTTCTTCAAAATCACCATCTTGATTGTAATCAATCCAGACTTTTATATATTCATCATAGCTAGGGCCAGCAAAGGTTGGGCTGATCGAAATAGGATAACTGCTATAAGTAGCTACCTCTGTGAACAAACCAGAATAATCACCATAACCATTGTCATTGCCGGAATCATTTATAAGTGAATTGAATGATACGTTGGATATCCATTCAAAATTAGAGATTTCTCCAAATGAAGGACAATAATTAAAATCAGTACAGGCGCCACAGCCAAAAGTCGTAAATGTAGTTCCATCGTTAAAGCTGGTTGTTTGCCCATTTGGGCAAACAGTATTTATTTGTACCAGATACGGATTACAAGATTCAAGAGCATCCAAAAAGACAGAAGTCTCAGTGGTTTGTATTAACTGTGTATTGGAATTGTTTTGATTTGTAATCAATATGTTATAATCTGTGGCAGCAGTAACGGCAGGAAAGTTTATTTGGCAACTGCTTATACCAATGTCAGTGATATGAACTTCTTCAGGAGCAATGCAACATCCATCCGTTTGAAAAGGAAAAATGGTACTTGTACTATTGGTCATATTGGCACAAACACTTTCAATTTGGAATTCATAATTTGTGCAACCTGATAACCCTTCAAGAAGAAAAGGGCTTACGGCATCTGTCTGTGTATTCCAATTACCGCTTCCAGCAATTCGCCAACTAAGCGTATTGTTTTCTTCGTCGACCGGAGCATTCCAAATCAAATGAACACTATTGGTATCTACATTTTCTACGGATAGATTGTATGAGGGTAAACAAGGACTACAATTTTCAATGACAAGTTGAATACTGTTGTGAATGTTGATTCGCCCTCCTGTAGTTGTAATGTTATCTAAGCTGCTATTGGGGTCAACGCCTTCTAAAATGTATTCTTTGATAAGCAGCGCTGCCGCAGACGGATCAGTTTCATATAGCGCAACAATATCAGGACAAGGAGCGCTATATAAAAGTGCAATTGCACCAGAAACCTGTGGTGTCGCACCTGAAGTTCCTCCAAATGTAGTATAATTGTTATTGTTTCCAAGAGTGAAAACGTCAGAACCGAAAGCACCAAGGTCTACAGAATTGGCACCGTAGGCGGCACCTGGTTCTTTAGTGTCGTCTCGTCTCATATTGGTCACTGCAATCAAGTAGTCACTTGGACAACCAGTAGGTAAGTCTCCTTCTTCATCAACATTCAAGTTGCTATTTGCCGTAGCGCCACAGTTCAAAATACCTGCTTCTCCAAGTTCATCAAAAAGACCGCACCAAAGGGGCGCATCATCTGGATCACCTCCATCAATACCCCAACTCGCATTGGTAGCTACAACAAAAGCACCTTCAAGCCCATCAGTTTCATTAAATCTAACCCTCATATTCAAGGGGTAAGCATAAGCGGCCAATACTTCTGATTCTATTGTATTAAAATCGTTTTTGACAATCATTATTTTGACATTCCAGTTAACACCACTAACCCCGTTATTGTTATTACCAACAGCTCCAATAATTCCTGCAACTGGAGTCCCGTGTCCGCCACCAGCTATTTGATCAGTATTGCTACTGATATTCCAACCCAGAAAATCATCTACATAGCCATTGTCATCATCATCAATTCCATTATTTGGGATTTCCCCATAATTACGCCATAAATTCTGAATAAGATCTGGATGATCCAATTGAACACCATCATCTAACACTGCTACTACAATTGTGTCACCACTGACTGTTAAACCACCGGTGCTGATGTCCCAAGCCAAATCGGTATCCATGTCGGCATCCGGAATCCCACCGTTGGTTCCTATATTTATATGATGCCATTGGTTGGAGAAAAGGTCATCGTTGGGGATGTTTTGCCTATTACTAACAAAATGATCAAACTGAGCAGCAATACAATTCGAGTTTTTTCGAATGGCTCTCAAAAAGTCAATTTCATTCGTATTTATGTGGTCGAAAGAGATTTTCCAGATATTTAGTGAAGATACCAATGGTTTTTTGATTTGCAAATCAGTCTCTTTTCCATCAAAAACTGACCATTGTCTTACAAAAAATTTGATATTAGTTTCTATGGGAAGTTGAATGAGCATACTACCTTGCTCGTGTGACAATTGTTGAGCAAACAAAGTGAATTGAGAAAGGAACAGTAAGGATAGTATAAAAAATAGTTTTCTTAGCATAGTCAGTATCAAGGTCTTGTTCGCATCGGTTTGTGGGAAATATAAGAACAAGGTTAGCTGTAAATATATTTACCAATACCTTAAAGTTAATCAACTTTTTTAATTTTCAGCGATTAATAAGATTATTTGTTTGTGAAATGACTAATTTGCCATTGAATTTCTGAGCTCATAAATTTAATATTGTTGACTCAATTCTATTCGACCATTAACCTCAGTCATGACAAGTCCGTTAAAATGAAAAAGACAAAATATACCCTTCCAATAGATAAAGAAAAAATAGATTTAAGTAAACCGGCTGAGGTTGCCGCTGGAGCAACTGCAGTTTGGTCTGCTCTGAAAAAAGGTTACGGCCAAATGTCCGTTCACAACTGTACAAAAGGTTTCCTAAATCTTAATCAGGTTAAAGGCTTCGATTGTCCCAGTTGCGCTTGGCCAGATCCAAAACCAGAGGATCGCTCCGGCTTTGCAGAGTATTGTGAAAATGGGGCAAAAGCGGTCTCTGAGGAAGCAACATCTAGAAGAGCAGATGTCGCTTTTTGGAAGAATAATTCCGTCGAGGAAATGATGACTTGGACAGAATTAAAATTGGGTAAAGTTGGTCGTATTACGGAGCCAATGGTTCTCAAACCTAATGCTACTCATTACGAACCTATTTCTTGGGAGGCCGCTTTCCAACATATTGCTGAGGAGTTAAATACATTGGAGGATCCTAACGAAGCTGCTTTTTATACCTCAGGTAGGACCAGCAATGAAGCTGCTTTTCTATACCAATTATTCGCTCGTCAGTTTGGAACCAACAATTTACCAGATTGCTCTAATATGTGCCATGAAACTTCTGGTTCAGGACTTAGCCAAACCATCGGAATAGGGAAGGGCACCGTAAAGTTGGAAGATTTCTACATCACGGATTTGGTTATTGTCATAGGACAGAATCCTGGAACCAATCATCCCCGTATGATGTCGGCATTGCAAAAGGCAAAACGAAATGGAGCTAAAATTATCAGCATAAATCCATTGGCGGAAACCGGATTGAAAAAATTCAAAAACCCTCAGGAATTATCCGGGTGGGTCGGTGCTCCAACCCAACTTTGCGATCTGTTTTTACAAGTGAAAATAAATGAAGACATCGCGTTATTAAAAGCCATTCTACGGATTTTAATAGATAAAGAGGATGCAAACCCTGGTACTGTGGTAGATCATACTTTTGTTGAAAAACATACCTCTGGCTACGATGACTTTGTCAATGACATCCGTAAGCAGTTTGTTGAAGATCTAGCGAAAGCTGCTGGAATTGCAATAGCTGATGTTCAAGAAGCTGCGAACATAATTGCTTCCGCAAAAAAAATGATCATTTGTTGGGCGATGGGAATTACCCAACACACCAATGGCGTAAATAATATCAAAGAAATTGTAAATTTACTGTTATTGCGTGGGGCGATAGGTGTACCAGGGGCAGGAGCTTGTCCCGTACGAGGTCACAGTAATGTGCAAGGAGATAGAACCATGGGTATTTGGGAAAAGCTAAAGCCAGCTTTTGGTGCTAAATTGAGTAAACGTTTCAATTTTGAACCACCAACAGAGGAAGGCTATAATGCAGTAACAGCCATAAAAGCCATGCACGCTAAAAAGGTTAAAGTGTTTTTTGCCTTAGGTGGAAATCTATTGTTAGCAGCTCCAGATACGGAGTACACTGCTGAAGCCATGCGTAACTGCAAATTGACCGTAATGGTAAGTACTAAGCCGAATAGAAATCATTTGGTTACCGGAAAAACTGCCATTATCCTTCCTTGTCTTGGACGTACAGAACATGATGTACAAACGACTGGTGAACAGTTTGTTAGTGTTGAAAACTCTATGGGGATTGTACACAAATCGAAAGGAGTTTTGAAGCCCGCTTCTCCAAGTCTTATTAGTGAGCCTCAAATCGTAGCTCGTTTAGCGAAAGCAACGCTGAAAGGTAAATCAACCGTAAATTGGATGGAAATGGCGAGTAATTATGATTTGATTCGCGATGTGATTGAGGATTGTATTCCTGGTTTTGACAATTACAATGAGCGTGTTCGTCGTGAAGGTGGGTTCTATTTGCCAAATGGTCCGCGGGAAAGAGCGTTTACTACAAATTCCGGAAAAGCATTGTTTTCTGTTGTACCTACTTCAAAGAATCCGCTGAAGGAAGGGGAATTCTTAATGACTACTTTACGGAATCATGATCAATTTAACACGACTATTTATGGCAATGAAGATCGCTATCGCGGTATCAATGGTCGTCGAGTGGTAATGGTCAATAAGGAGGATATGAAAGCAGCGGGCTTGAAGACTGGTGATTATGTAGATTTGGTTAATAATTATGGTGGCGTAGAACGGGTAGCACCGAATTTTTCCGTCGTTCCTTTTGATATTCCAAGCCGTTGCGTAGCGACTTATTTTCCAGAAGCTAATGTGCTGGTGCCAGTGGATAAGCATGATACGGTAGCACATACGCCTGCTTCAAAGTCGGTGGTGGTGCGATTGCGGAATGTATAATCTTTTGGATTTGTTCTTCTCTTCTCCGTGATACTCTCGGGTTGATATAGATCTTGGCTATCTCATATTATTTGAGGAGAAGCGTAAAAAAAGTTATTTGTTTTCTTTTTCGCCAAACAAATTTCCAAAAATAAAACCGTTGACTTTCGCATTCCTTTTGATCCACTCTTTTTCTGAAGTGCTTCCGATGTGCCCACTTCCAAAGTCAGTTAAAAATAGAATTTCTTGTTCTCCAACATGATTCTTGCGTATTTTGGCAACATACTTAGCAACTTGCCAAGCTGGTGTTTGGTAATCATTTGTACTGGCTAGGAAAATCAAATTAGGGTAGCTTTGCTTTTTAATGTTTTGATAAGGCGAATACTTCATTTGATAATCAAAATATAACTTTTCTTGTGGGTTCCCCCATTCTTTATATTCATCAGTTGTTAATGGAAGTTCATCATTCATCATTGTGTTGAGGACGTCTAGATATGGATGATCTAAGATAACAGTATTGAAAAGCTCCGGGCGTTTGTTTATTACTGCTCCCATGACAAGTCCACCAGCACTGTTGCCATAGCCAACAAGGAACTTTGGGCTAGTGTGTCCTTCTTTTATAAGGTATTCGGCACAGGCAATATAATCAGTGAAACTATTTTCCTTTTGAAGTAGCTTTCCATCTTTGTACCATTGATTTCCCATGCTTCGACCCCCGCGAATATGTGCGTAAGCTATAGTGAATCCGTCGTCTAGTAGAATGGCATCAAAGCTGTTGAAGTCGTTTCCTATTAAGGCTCCATAGGCTCCATAAGCTTTGAGAATCAATCCTTTATGCTTTTTATTGGTGCTTCTGTTTTTGATGAAAGTGATCGGGATTTTATTGCCATCGGCTGCCATTGCCCAAAGTCTCTTATTTACAAAATAGCTAGGGTATATTCCAGCTTTGATTTTATCCTGTTTTAGCTTATTCAAATTTTTCGTTACTGGATTAAATTGATAAGTTGTAAATGGTGTAGCTGGATTGCTATAACTGATTCTGATCAGATCTCCTTTGTCGGAGGCTATATCGACATCAAAAATGGTAGCTTTGAATTTAATCTGCTTCCATTTTTTAGCGGACTTGTCTTTGTATTTCATTTTTGTAAATGAGTTGTTAAGCGTTTTTAGGAATATGTAATTCTTTGTAATGACAAAGTCTTCCAATAGTTCTTTTTCTTGATGGGGAACTATCGTTTCCCAGTTTTTCCCAGGCTTGTTCAGGTCTGGAATTTTACAGAGTTTTAGGTTGATTGCATTTTCGTTTGTCAATGCAAAGATTTGATTGTTGTATTCTTTTATGCTGTAAAATAACCCGGGTTTACGCTCTTTGAGCAATTTTAATTCAGGCTTTGTTTGGCCTTTTCTAATAAGATAAATTTCTGCTTCATCTTTAGATTCAGCGGTAAGACTTAGGAAGCTTTCTGTTTGACCCAATGCAAGCGTATAGGTAAGGTCTTTTTCAAGAAATAATAAATTCTCATCCTTTGATTTAATATTGCGTGCAATTAATTTATCGGGCCTTTTGATGGGGTTCGTTTTCGTGAATAATACTACTTCTTCATTTAAGAAGTTGAAATTGTCAGCTTGGGGAATGCTGTCAATTACGGTTGGCTTCCCTTTTTCAAAAATAAGGAGAGTTGAATTAATTCCACCATCAGAAGAATAGCTAACTCCAACAAAACGCTCATTGGTTTTTATGCTATAAATAAAACTCCTAGGTTTTTTTTCTTTGAAATTACTAATGTCAAAAATAGCTCTTCTAGTAACGGAATCCCGATATTCATAGAGTGTATTTTGTCCTAAGGAGTCTACATGGTTTATGATTGTTCCTTTTTTGTACTTTGGCTGTTGTGGGCGCTCTTCTTTCGGGTAAAAATTATTGAGTTTTTCGAAATACCGCTTGCGTTCCTTCTTTAAAGGGATGAGATGATTTTCAGCATATGCATTTTCAGCTTTTAGGTAATCATAGAGTTCTTGTTTCTGTGCCGAATTAGAAAACCAGTGGTATTCATCAAGTATTTTTCCGAACGGATAATCTAATAGACTATCTTGAATTGAAGCTATCGGTGGAGAGAGGTCTTGTTTTTCGTCCCGCATGGCAGATGGATACTGTGCGGCTAAAGGTTTGCTACGAGAAAGATCAGCGATTATTTTTTGATCAATCGGAGGGTATTTTCCTTTCGGTATATTCAACCAGAAGTTTGCGTCATATGGTTTTTCTATATAACGCAATGCATTCAATCTATTGTGGTGCCAACAATCCTTTTCCGAATACCGTTCAACCTGGTCTTTTTCAATATCGGTGAGAATAAGTTCCTGTTCTGAGCTGACTAGCAACATCTGATCTAGGTTGTAAAATTCCATGGTTTTTTTGTTGGTAGCTCTTATCTCTGTCTTTTTTATTTTATGCAAATACCAGCGCTTATCCTTTTGTTGATAATCGACTCTCACAAGGTAATCCAAAGGTATCCGGCTAGCAAAGAATCCAAAGTCAACTGTTTTTGCCAATTGAAATTCCATCCGGACCACCGCAAAGGATTTTTTATCCACATACATTCTACCAACATAAACGCTTCTTTTTAACTTTTTGCCCATATCCCAAACCATTTTTCGACGACTGGGTTTTGGTAAAAACTGAACCACATAACAAGCTACTCCATTAACAAAGTCACTTCCTTTTTGAATGTATTTGTACCGCTTAAAATTTCGGGGATACAAAAAATCAGTTTTGTATTTTACAAAATCAAGAGCAGCGATCTGAGGAGTTCCTCCGGAGATTGCGGTTTCCAATCCATACTTACTCCAATTTTCTGATTTGCGAACCTGCCCCAATTTTGTCTGGTCTTTCTTCGTATGAAAGTGATGCATTAGTTTGTCGAAATAACTACCCTCAAATTCAAAAGCATAACGATCATCGTAATACCAATCTTTCCAAATGCGTTTGTCAAAGGATTGAGGATAAGCGGTATAATATAAATCAACGATCGCTTCATTGAACTGCATATAATGATCATTTTCCTTGATGGCCTCTCTGTATATTCCTCCAAGATTTACAGGCTGAGTACTATAGTTTTTTGGAATATTGGAAATGATCTTTCTTAAAAGCTTTCTTGTTTTTATTGGTTTGTCAGCAGTTACCACAATCTCGTTGAGGTTTGTGCTAGTTGCTTGAAGAGAGATGGTACTAATTAACTGGCTTGTTAGATCGACAGGGATGGTTTTGGTTTTGTAACCAACGTAGGAACAAACAAGACTATCTTTGGTTTGAATAAATTTATCTATCTGCAACAATCCTTTTCCGTATTGGTCGGTGGTTGTTCCCTTTGCTGTCTTTTTTAAGTAAGCAGTCGCAAAAGGAAGCGTTTCTTGTGTACTTGAATCAGCAATGACAAATTGAAGTTGAATGGATTGGGCTTTGCTATTTGCATTAAAACAAAATAGAAAAAGGAGAATCCATAAATAGATAGAGCGATTTTTTTTAGTTGTTAGCTTTCGTTTCATAGTT
>CAZDTI010000109.1:0-21432 GCA_964508085.1 uncultured Saprospiraceae bacterium
TTTGCAAAAAGGAGTCCACATTTGTTCAACATGATTCCTCAGAAAGATATTGCTTTACAGTAGGAAGAATTTTAAAGTTGGGAAAAATATTGGAAAAAAGAGCCAACACTGCAATACAAAACAATGACATCGTTTACACGGATTTAGATGTTCTGGCCACATTGAGACGTTCAGGAAAACCATTTGAATTAACACCAAAACAATTAATGCATTCTGTTTTGATTACGTCTGGTGCGATGACGGCTTTACTAAAGAGATTAGAAAAATTAAAACTAATTTATCGGGCACCAAGCCAAAAGGATGGCCGAGTTATAAGTGCAGGTTTGACAAAAAAAGGAAAAAAAGTAATAGATGATGCTATTGTAATTCGTTTTAAGGAAGCTAAAAATACAGTAAGTAGTTTTGATGGAAATGAAGAGAAACTGCTTTCTGCTTTACTGAAAAAGTTACTAAAATCTGTTGAATAGAATTAGATAAATCATGTTACCCATATCCCAAACGAACAAGGAAATCTATAAAATTTAAGTATTTGATTACCTTAATTATTTTAGCCGCTTATTCAAGTCTACCTTTGGTTTTTTAAGTACCAATCTATTGCATTTTGGTAAAATATCTTTTTTTGCGCTTCCGCTGAAAAATTATCTTTTATCATTTTCAAATCTTCATAAGAGAATGGAATTTTCGCTCGTGTGGATGGCAAGTCCGTTCCGAACATCAAAGCGTCAGGATTAATGGCATAAATTTTATTCATCGCGGCAATGGGATCAAAGTCCAGCCGTCCAAACCCCGTAGCTTTTATTTTCACACCTTTTTCAGCCCAGTGATACAAATCCTCAAGTCCTGATTTTGAAAGCCCTAAATGGTCAATCGAAAATTTCGGGAGTTGTTCAAGGGTAGTCTTCAGCTCCTTTAAGCTATTGCTATCCACATAGAGCTCGGTATGCCAACCATAGTGGTCGTACAACCTGTTCGATAATTCGACCATATTCTCCAAGCTCTCTGATCCTCCCCTTTTCAGGTTGAATCTAACGGCACGAATGTTTGATTGGTTTAGTCTTACCAATTCCTCCGTTTTCATTCCAATGGGAATGTTGGCCACTCCGAAATAGTTTTCGCCAAATGCTTTTAGAGAAGCCAGCAAGTATTCTTGGTCGAATTTCTGAAAGGATCCTGAAACTATAGCCCCACCAGCAATTCCAAAATCCTTGACTTCTTCTTGATAATTTTCGACTGTGAAATCGGGTGGCAGATAGCCATTATTTTCTACTAGAGGAAAGTTCGGATCGATGATGTGGAAATGAGCGTCAAATATTTTCATCAGTGATTTTTTAAAATAGTTTCAACGTACGCATTAATATGGGATTGCAGGATTACTACCCATTGATGTTTTATAGTTTAATACGATTTACTTAAGATCAAATAGTCCGGATTTGGCAAGTTGCCGACTGATAACCGGGAGTTGATGTTCTTGCAGATTCGTATTGTAAGTTCCGTAAAATGCAATTACCAAATCTTTTGAAGTTGATATATAAAGACCTTGACCCGCATGTCCCCCTTTATAGAAATCGCCATCATCGTAGATTTCGTCCCATTGATAACCGTTATATTTCATTTCTTCTGAATACCATGACTTCTCTTTCAGGTTTTTATTCACCTCCCGAATTTTAGCCAAGTGATCATCAGAAATTAGTGGGTTTGGGCACCTTCTACCGCTAGGGGTAAATGCAAGGCCAAACCTGGCCAAATCTCGTAGTGTTGATGACATGCCGAAACCATCTGTCCCATTAGCCCTTTTCACCATTAGGCCGTTGTATTCGGATCCAATCTTTCTCCATATTTCTCGCTCCATGAAATCACTGAAGGTCAGACCACTGATTTCTTCAACAAGTAGCGTTAACATAGTGGTATTGATGTTCATGTAGTCGTACTCAGTTCCTGAAGGCTTCACAGCTTTAGCAGTTGCTAAAGCTTTAATTGGTTCGAAACTTGCATTTGCAGCTCTAAGCCATTGACTACCTGAAGCTGGATCAATTCCGGAACTCATTGCAAGTATATCTACTACTGGAACGCCTTCCCAACCTGAGCGCTTAAGGTCATCAAAGTAGTAATCAATAGGCTGGCTAGTATCGATTAAACCTTTATCCTCCAAAATAGCAATTGAAGTACTAACGTAGATTTTGCTAGCCGAATAATTAAAATGAAAATCAGTTGGGAACATTCTCGGATAGCCTTCAAAGACGATTTTGCCTTTATGAATTATTAGCAACCCGTCAACTTCTGCTTGCTGTATATAATCGTTTAATGGCAGTCCTCCTCCTGAATCTAAATTCATTGCGACAATAAAATTCTTCACGTCTTCTCTGGGCGTTTCTTCCAGAGCTTTTGGTGTATCTGACCTGAGTATGAGTGAGTGCTTCTCTATTTCGGAGAAGTTTAGAAAATAAAATCTGCTAAGATCGCCTCCTAGTCTACGACTGCCCCCTTCTAAAAGGTGTTTGTGATAAGCGTAAATCTCTTCTTTGGTAAAGCCAGAATAATCATAAGTTTCATATTTTGGATTAGTACCGCTTAACGTAATAGGGTCAGTTTTTGGTTCGGTTTTACATGCTATAAGAAGAATTGAGAGTATCCAAAGGTTTTTCATACTGTTTAGTTTTTAGTAGGCTCACAAATCATGCGGGAAAATTTATCGTTCATTCATAAAATGAGCAGTTCTTAGCTTATTGGTAACTTCGTTATTCTTTTATCAAGTCTGATAACCAATACATACTCCGTACTGCTGTCATGGGAAAAGCGCTGCCATGGTCAGCTGATTCAATCACCACAAGTTTGGATGATACGTTTGTATAATTTTTGCTTTTCAACATGGAATTAAGGCCTGTCGCTTGTCCGACCATATCTTCCTCTTCCAATGCGCCAATAGATACAAAAACATTGGCATTTAAGTCTTTTCGTTTTAAAGCTGTAATAGACTCATGTTTATATATGTATGAATCGTCCAATAAAGTAGAGGGACTGCCAAGAACGTAGTTTTTAAATGTGTCCGGTTGTACAAATAAAATGTATACTCCAAATGCTCCACCTAAGGAATACCCAAAATAGGAGCGATTATCAGGGTCAGTTCGATACTTGTTTTCAACATACGTAATAACATCGTTACGAATAAACGTAAGATGATTACTGGCCTCCCCATATTGATATTTAGCTTGAAGTTCCTGATTACTTGATTTCGTCATTGAGTAATCCCGAAATCTACTTGCGTGTGTTCCCAAATCTTTTTTTAAATTTTCATTTATGTCTTTTTGCCATGAAATTCCAACCAGAATAGTGTTTTCTATTATATATTCGGCAGAACCAGATAATAGTTCGATGTTCCACATGGCTTCTGTAAAATAAAGCACAGGATACTTGATGGCACTGTTTTCTGAATATCCCTCTGGTAGTTTAATATAAAGTTCATATTGCCTGTCATTCTTGGTGTCCTTTATGGGGATTACCTGTATGCGGGGTAATTCCAAATAAGACCTTTCTGCCGGTTGTGTCTCATCATTTACCCTATTTTCTTGAGCTAAGACAGTATTTAACGATATAATGATTGTCAGTATTAAGATTTTAGTAGTTTTCATGTTTTCTTCCTTTTGTTATTGTGGTCTAACGTCTCAATAAGCTGCGCATCTACCCAGAATATATCTACATTTTCGTAGTTGTCAATACTATTCCTATTGAAGAAAAGATATTTTCCGTCCGGCGTCACACTTGCACCAGCTTCCGCAGCGTTAGGGTTTATCTTATCACCCAGGTTAATAGCCTCACCCCATAAACCATCTTCCTCTCGAAAACTGATATAGATATCAGCATCTCCATATCCGTTATCTCTTTGACCATCCCAAAGAATATATGACTCATCTGGTGCAATAAAAGGGTGCGCGTTCCACCTTCCAGTGTTGATCTCTTTACCAAATGGCCTAGGTTTCTCACGTTTCCCGTCTATTAATCGCGAGTAACGAAGAAAGCCATCTCCTTCTGCAGTTGCCTCGTCAAAAACGTAAGTCCCTTTAGAGGAAGTCGTAAGACGCATAATCCGTATTTGCTCGAAAGGGGCGCCCAGTTTTTTTATCTCTGACCAGCCAGTCGTGGTGCGCTCCTTATATCTCTTGCCCAAGTGAATAGTCTTGCCATCGGGGGTAACAAAGGGTTGTCCTACCCTGGGCGATATAACTGACTCGTACCATTGATTATTTTTGTTTTTAATAACAACAAATTCTTGTTTTTCACTTCCCTCAACTTCTCCAACTTTTCTGATGAAATAAAGTTCTTTTAGGTCGGGTGTGAAGACACCACTCCATTCCCAATTCTTTGTCGTAATAATACCAGGAGCGAAAGCTTCAGGGATTAAGCCAGGTAGCTTTTGCCCGAGATAGGGACCCTCTAAGTGTGGAAAGCTAGAAGCGTTTTCAATATTTTCTTGGGCAAAGACAGTATTAATCGATACAATGATTATCAGTATTATTAATTTAGTATTCTTCATGTTTTGTTACTTGTGTCATCGTGGTCTGAGTGTCTCAATAATTTTTGCATCCACCCAAAATATATCTTTATTCTCTATGTCTCCTGAATTAAAGAAAAGATACTTTCCATCCGGTGTTACATATCCTCCACTTTCCCCAAAGCTTGTATTTATTTTATCTCCAAAATTAATGGCAGCCCCCCACGAACCATTTTGCTGTCGAAAACTGATATACAAATCAGAATCACCAAATCCGCCATCTCTTTCACTATCCCAAATTAAATAGGACTCATCTGGTGCAATAAAGGGGTGAGCTGTGTATTTTCCAGTATTAATCTCTTTGCTAAGCAGTCTTGGTTCTTGACGCTTGCCGTCCTTGAGTTCTGATATGCGGATTACATCCTCACTTTTATAATCGTCAAAAACATAGGTGCCCTTAGCGGATGCGGACAGGCGCATAATACCCCAATCTTCACGGTCAAACATGGGGCCAAGACTTTTTACTTCTGACCAGCCAGTTTCGGTACGAATCATATAGTCCTTGCCCAAATGCATCGTTTTACCATCTGGAGCAATAATGGGGCGACCTACGCGGGGTCCCTCCCCAGAACCTCGCCATCGATTATTTTCAGATTTAAAAACCAGTAACGACCAGTTTCCACTTTCGAGGTCTTTTCTAGTAAAATAAAACTCCTTCATATCGGGTGTAAAGAAACCGCTAAGGTCGCGGTGTTCTGTGGAAACAATACCAGGGGCGAAAACTTTCGGGGTTAAACCAGGTGGTCTTTGACCAAGATAGGGCCCCTCTAATAGTGGAAAGCTAGAAGCGCTTTTGGAGTCTTCCTGAGCAAAAACACTATTTAGCGATATAACGATTGCCAATATTAAAAATTTAGTGGTTTTCATAATTCTATCCTTTTGCTAGTTGAACCTAAGTGTCTCAATTATCTTTGCATCTACCCAGAATATATCTGCTTTGTTACCACCAACACCAAAGGATCTAACAAAGAAGAAATATTTTCCATCCGGTGTTATGCTCCCAAATGAATCTTCGAATTCTGTGTTTATCTTATCTCCTAAATTTATGGCGGCACCCCATGAACCATCTTTTTGTCGAAAAGAAATGTACAGGTCACTATCACCATATCCACCTTTTCTTCGATCATCCCAAATTAAATACGATTCATCTGGAGCTATGTAAGGGTGGGCGTTCCAATTTCCCATCTCAATGTTAACTGCTTTGGGTTTTTCACGTTTTCCGTCTATTAATCGCGAATATCGAATTGGACCTGTTTCAGTTGCCTCATCAAAATAATAAGTTCCTTTAGATGAAGTGGTAAGGAGCATTATAGGGATGTCTTCAAAAGGAGTACCAAGATTTTTTACCTCTGACCAACCAGAGCTGATCTGCTCCCTATATTTATTCCCCAAGTGCATAATCTTACCATCAGGAGAAATAAATGGTTCACCCGAAGGTCCTATAACAGACTCTTTCCATTGATTATTTTCGTACTGAATAACAACCAAGGTGTTATTTTTATGTGCACCTCCTCTTCTACGGAAATAAAACTCCTTTAAATCAGGAGTAAAGGTATAGGCACCTTCTCTATAATCAGTTCGGATAATATCAGGAGCAAATAATTCAGGTATTAAACCAGGTGGCTTTTGCCCTAGATATGTCTTTTCTATAGTTGGCGCATCATTGTCTTTTGCCTTCTGATTTTTAGTGTTGCAAGCACTTATAAAAATTGCGAGTACTAGTATAAAAAATATTGAGCGATAATGTTGCATATCAATTTTAGTACATGTTAGTTACTGTCCATTCTTAATTTGTTCCTTTATGGAAAGGAAATCTATCCAATAGATATCTCCATCTCTTCGAAAAAACAAATACTTACCATCAGGTGAAACCGTTGCAGCACCCTCGCATAGTTCCGTATTTATTTTAGGTCCCAAATTATATGATTTAGTCCAAACACCGTTTTCATTGAAGCTGATATATAAATCACAATCTCCAAATCCGGAAGGCCTTTCACTGTCATATATGATGTAGCTTTCGTCCGGTGCTATGTATGGATGAGCTGTCCAATTACCAGGAATATTTATTTTATTATCCATTCTTTCAATAGCTGCATATTCATCTCCCCGATTGATAGCGTAATAAATGCCCGCATCTTGCGGATTTGCTTCTTTCTCGTTTGAAGTAAAATACAGATTGTCATTATCTGAAGGCGTCGTGCACATCATATATCTATCTACAAAAGGTTTTTCCATCGGAATGGGTGGCGCCCAGCCGTTTCCATTTTTCTGAATGTACCATTGATGTAACCCTGATGATTCAGTGCTATCGTTCAATGGTCTTGTACTTCCGAAAAAAAGTAAATCTCCTTTAGGGTTAATGCGAGGATGAAAATCCAAGTATTCTTTGTTCATTGAAAAAAATACCAATTCGGGTTTTGACCATTTACCGTCGACTAATTTCGAGGTATAAATGTTATGGCTCTCTTCTGGTTTTCTACGTGCGAAAAACAATTCACTCATTTCTGGATTGAAAGTGATAGAGGCTTCAAGAAGGTCCGTCGAAACAACACCTTGTGCAAAAATTAAAGCTGTATCAGTCGGGGTTTGATTGCTGAGTAAACTTAGATTTGATTTTTCGCTATCTTGGCAAGAAACAAAAAAGGCAAGTAGACAGGCTAAAATGAATAAGGTGTTTGCTTGTTTCAATTTCATAGTATTCTCGTTAGCTTAATACTTGTTATTTTTTCTTTGCTTCTGGACTTGCTTAATCATTTTTCCTAAATCTTTATCCTTCCTTTTTCGCTGAGTCGCATCTGATTCAAAATGTAACTTTTCTTTTTCCATCTTTTGAAAATTGGCATAGGAAGCCTCATCAATTTCTCCATTTTCAATAGCGGCCAAAACAGCACAACCTTTTTCGTGCGAGTGCGTACAATCATTGAATCGGCAATTTTCTGAATATTCAAGAATGGATTCAAAAGTGGCCTCTAAACCACCAGTGGTGTCCGTAATTCCGATTTCCCGCATTCCAGGGTTATCTATTATGATACCCCCGTTTTTTAAAACGACCAACTCCCGATGACTTGTCGTATGCTTTCCCTTGTTCATACTCGAACTAACTTCACCCATTTTCATTTGGTCCACATCTAAAAAGCTATTCAGAATAGTAGATTTACCCACTCCTGATGAGCCGAGCAAGCAGTATGTTTTTCCTGCAACTATGTGCGTCTTTAGTTCGTTGTAACCAATAGTTTCACTACTTACTACAATTACAGGTAAATCTTTCATTCGCTGATTAATCTGGACCATATAGGATTCAAGTTCGGATTTATCAATCAAATCAATTTTGTTAAGTACAATAATCGGTTCAATAGCACTAGACCTACAAATGGTCAAATACCTTTCTAGTCTGTTTAAATTAAAATCTCGGTCAACAGCCTGAACAATAAGTCCATAGTCCACATTTGTTGCGATTATTTGTACTTGTCCCGATTTACCTACGGCCTGTCTTTCTATGACCGAGCTTCTCGGATAAATAGCATGTATCAGCGCTTTATCATTATCATATTCAGAAAAGGCCACCCAATCCCCCACTGCAGGAAAATCATATCTGCTTTCTGCCGTAAACCTTAAATTACCGATAAGTTCTGAATCAAACTCTTTTTCTGGGGTCTTTACAATATACCTTTCCCTATGTTCCAAGATTACCCTGCCAACCTCAAATGAATCTAAGTTTTGTTCCTTTCTATAGCTTTCTAAATTTTCGCTAAATCCTAATTCTTTAATTGTCATTCTCTCTTTATTCAGTACCTAAAACCTAGTATTCTAATTCAAAAAAGTGTACTACTCCGCTATCCAGTCACATTTTACTTCACCTTAGCTTCATACTCTTTTCAGTAAGTCCTTTTCCTATGAGGTAATCATACAATTCTTTTGATTCTTCTCCTCCAATTTCTGCGTGATGAAGTAATGTGAGCCCGTGGGGGCCTTTTGAAAACACTAAATTTGGAAAAGCCTCCAAAGTGGGTTTAACCAAATTTGTCTTCCCAAGCATGGTAAGCACAAAGAGGTTAGGTCGTGCTCCTTTTTTGATTAGGTAGTTCGCGACTTCTTTATTTGCCTTATGACCAGCTCCTTCAATGGCCTCTTCGAAATCTCCATTGCCCCAATCATAACTGCTATAGAGTAAATTTGGATAGTCCTCCAGCATATTTTTGACTTTATCTAAATCGAAATGCCCTGCGAGTACAAATTCCTTAACAATTTCAACTTTAATCGGTTCAGGGTCTTGTTGCTTATTCCCAAAGGCCAAAGTAGGCATTAGCCCAAACCCCATACTGCTTGCAATCCCTGTTTTGATAAATGATTTTCTATTCATGTTCTTGTTTTTATAATATTAGATTGTATTTATTCAGGCCTAGTAAATTCAGCTATGATTTCCTTGTGCTGAGGAAACTTATCAATCAGTTCTTCTTTTTTTGGAAGTACAAAATCGCTAAAATCAAATCCAGGAGATACGGTACATCCCACTAAGGAATAACTGTTTTCATCAATAACCTTTGCAGCAAACCAATGGTCACTGGATACTATCAATTGCGGCACTTCTCCATTCAAGAAATCGCTACCGATACTATGTTTTGAATGATTTCCCTCTTCTGAAATGATATGGAGTTCAACGGGAGAGCCATCATAAAAATGCCAGATTTCATCTTGCCTAATTTTGTGGAATGCAGAAAAAGTGTCCGAGGTCAAAAGAAAATAAATACAGGTAGAATAATTTCTTTTACCATCGTAATCCATGGGCAAACATTGGCTATTTATCTCACCTTTACTTCTATAGGTTTCCTTAAAATAACCTCCCTCTGGATGGGACTTTAAATCCAATTCTTTGATGATTTTTTCAATTTTCTTCATTTCTAGTTCGTAATTATATCTACATAAATTCAATCTTTCGGCCCTATCCAAGCAAATGGATTGTAAGCTACTTCCCATAAATGACCGTCCAAATCCTTGAAATAACCATGATAGCCTCCCCAATCTGCTAGTTGGGCAGGTTTTACCAATGTGGCACCAGAAGAAACAGCTTGGTCTAAAACTTCAGAGACTTCTTTTTCCGATTCCACATTGTGAGCCAAATTGATTCCCTTATAACCAGTACCCTTAGAAGATAAACCAGCGTCGTTAGCAAGTGTTACACGGTCTGAAAGCCCAAGCCAAGTTCCATTTAAATTAAAAAATGCCACCCCAGGAGGTGAATCTAACATTGGCAGCTTCAATCCGTCCCGATAAAATTCTATGGATGCTTTTAAATCTTCGACACCCAGTGCTATCATACTAATTCTTGGTTTCATATTTCATCAATTTAGGTATACTCTCTTGCTAATCTGACCATTACAATTTTATTTGATTTCTAACCGGAAAACTGATAGACTCATATTTACCTTTGCAATGCTTAGGTTACTATATCCTGTGCTATCCCCAATATTCATCTTAGCTGTTAATCACGCCTGTAGATATTCATGACTACTCCATTTGTCGTGGGTTCCGATTTAACAAGCGTGAAATTCTTGTGAATACCTACTTCTGAAAACAATCGTTTCCCCTCCCCCAAGATTACTGGGAAAGTCCATAATCTGAATTCATCTACAAGGTCATTTTTAATAAGTGTA
Source organism: uncultured Saprospiraceae bacterium (assembly GCA_964508085.1). Taxonomy (GTDB): domain Bacteria; phylum Bacteroidota; class Bacteroidia; order Chitinophagales; family Saprospiraceae; genus CALGLS01. The sequence continues at coordinate 10,198 of CAZDTI010000109.1, forward strand.
TTTATCAATTCCCAACTACCATGTACTTGTAACAAAAGCCCATTCTGTTCTTTAAGTTTGGTTACCTCTTCAACTATGTTTCCAGATATGCGGATGGAATTCTGCCAATCAAGCTTGTCCAAAGTATTCGTTACCACATACTTGGTAAATTTGTTTAGCGGGGAATCGGAATTTTCGGAATTATGGGTGGCAAAAAGTTCATAGGTTTTTCTACCTAATAACAGGTCATAAGGCTGCGACATAGCTTCCTTTCCGACTTGCTCCATCACCTCATCCCAATATGTATCAGCCCATCCTCCAAGCTGAAAATTGTTGGAAGTATCTTCCTCGGGTAATTTGGGGGCCTGCACTACTCCATCGAGCGTTACAAAGGTCAAAATTGCTAGTTTTCTCATACTATTGAATGTAAGAATTTTTTTTCATCAGAACTGCTTTAAAAAAGTGATTTTGCTAATGAATTGGGTATTCCTTTGCATGGGGTCAAACCTATCGGTTTGCGTATCATTAAAGACCAAATAAATAAAGGAAAGTGGCATGTATTCCCAACTAAACCGGACGTTCCACCTCCCCTGTTCATCAAAACTATTGTATTGATAAAATGTGGACAGCTGAACTCTTGGGTTTAATGCCAGACGTAAACTTCCGGTGTATAGGTCAGCATCTAGGTTTTCATTTAGAATCCCGATTCCATTAAGGTTATTCCTTTCATAATCCGCAGTAAAAGAAACATTTGGCAAGGGTGCGTACCTCAAACCCGCATTTAAAGTGTTGCGAGTCCCGTTGTAAAAGTTTCCAAATTCGAATCTTCCTGAAGCGGAAAGTTTCTTTGACTGGTCAGAATTGTATCGAATTAAATAACGCGTGTACTTATAATTTCCCTGCTCAATATCCAATCCCAAAGGAGCAAAATCAAAGTTGATGTTTTGCCAAGTCGGCGTAATCGCCATTTCTAGAAAGCTATTGTCCCTAAACCAAGTATAAATAGGAAATAAATATAAGCTGGCCTGTTGAAAATTTCCGAAGTCCTCAAAATCATGATAATAGTAGAAATAGGAGCCAGGATCCCAGCGACGGATAAAGGGAAGCCATTTTGGGCGCAGAATTGCATATGCACCAGGAGTATGATACATCACATTTTTTTGAAATACAAAGCCCATGTCGGGGGTATAATCTTGACTTACAAAAGCATTGGTATACCGTAAAAAATATTTGTTTGTTCTTTTACTCAGTTGAAAGCGTCCAGAAAATCCGGTTTGGTCTATCTCACTATCAATAGAAGTAGATAGTAAATAGGACATTGTAATCTCGCTTTTAGGACGAATAAGTCCATCTATGGAAATTGTCGTATTGCTTCCGCTAGAGATGTCGAGGTCTTGGGAAGAATCGTCCAATCGATATGTGACCATTGCTCCGAAGTTGTTCTCTTTACCATAATTTTTGGTGTAGCGACCAACACCGAAGGTACTGCCTGTACTATTATCAGTATCGCGTTGGCGCACTGCTAAAGCTGCTAAAGTTCTCTTTTCGTTTCTATCCGTGTAACGCACTCCGCCATCCAGTGGTGCAGGTGCTGCATTGAATGTGTTTTCCAGACCAATTGTTCTACTAAAGAACGGGCGTATCTGAGAATTACCTCCACCTGTCCAAATACCCGAGTTTTCCAAAAAGAACTGTCTTCTTTCGGGAAAGAAAATGTTAAACCGCTCCAAGTTGTTTACTGCCCTGTCGACATCTGCTTGTGCAAAATCAGTATTTATGGTAAAGTCTAAAACGGCATTTGGAGTAATCGCCCACTTCACATCTCCACCGATTTTTGGCTCACTTTCTTTCGCTGTCAAAACACTTCCTGCTTTACTATCATCGTATTGATATAATGCATAGGGTTCTACACGTATGTTTGCTGCTGGTGGAGGCACTTCAAGCCCAGTAAGTTTGGCCGCATAGACCATTCTATTTTCAGAAAAGGACTGCGGAATGGCAGGGAAAACGGTCTTTTCAAAGTCTTTGCGTGCCAACCGGTAAAAAGTAATACCCCATTCTACTTCTTCTCCCGAAACAGGTTTATCGTAACGGATGGACTTAAAAGGAATGGCAAATTCAGCAAAGTAGCCCTCATCGGTACGACTTGTGCGAACGCTCCATAAAGCATTCCAATCTGTATCAGTGTTACTTCCATTGAAGTTTTGTAAATCTAATTGATTTCCGTGGGGGGTTGTTTGAAAGGATACGGCATACTGTTTGGTATTCTGAGCATCAATTTGGATTCCAAAAACATCATTTTCCGTTCTATTGAAATCGCGCCTTAGGTCTTGCATACGTACTCCTTTTTTACCAAGGGAATCTGAAGCAAATACCCCGAAATACAGATTTTTGTCATCGTATAGCACACGTACCTCTGTGGCATTCTTAATATCACCTCCTTGGGTAGGCTCCACACGGAAGAAATTCGTTATCGGCTCAGCACGCTGCCAATCCGTTTCATTAAGGTTCCCATCTATTGCCATTCTTTCTAGAGCTCTTGATGCCCTAATTTCTATAGGTTTTTCTGGTGGAGGGAAGTTATCTATTTGCTTCTCCTGCCCATTCGTAATTGCCTGAATACACAGGAAAATCACTATCATAATTTTTCTCATTCTTGAATATTTTATTAGCACCTTATCTCCGGATTACCTCTAGGGCAACGAAGACTGTAAAAAGATTAATGGGCTACAAAACGATGAGACCGAACACCTGTCTTAGGTGCAACCGATTAATTCTGTTGGATTGGAAGATTTCTAAAAAATGGCCGTTTATGGGAAAGGAGGCGGTTTATTGTGAAAGACGGTCGGAGTTGCAAAGCAATGTAACGGTGATTCGTATTCAAAGCTTGATTTTGCTTTCGACAGATAAGTATAGTTTTTGTATTCAAACTCATCAGTTTCATTATCCAGCAAGGGCGTTAGTTGATTGCCGAGAACAATGAATTCACACAATTCACAGTGCGTGCTATCATCGCTAGAAAAATGGGAAAAAGCATGTGGATTTCCAATCCTTACCAAAAGGAATAGAGCCAACAGTAGAAGGGAAATTATTTTTTTCTGAAAATCCTTAATCATTTTATGTGAGTCTTCGTGTATTTTCCAGCTTACACATAACAAATCATCCTTTTTATCATGGCAATCTGACCATTATGCCACATTTGATGTTTTATAGCAAAACTCAAAGATTCATATTTGGTCTTTGCTACGGGATTTGGTATCAAGGTTTGCTGTTCAAGTTCCTCCCCCGTTATATCTTTCACAATTTTTAATGCTTCCTTATTACAGAAACTCAATCCGTCCAAAATTTCTTCTCTTGAAGGGCGTTCTCCAATATGTCCCAAGGGGTCAGAGTCCTTTTCAAAGTATTTTTTGAAACGACCAATTTCTAAAACGTTCTGAAATTCATGTGATGGTTGGGATATGCACCCAATGGCATGCCAATAATTATCATGAAGAATATGGCCAGAAATCCAATGAACATTTGTGTCTACCCTTGATGGTGTTATTTTCCATTGTTCCTCATCTAAACTAGAGATCAAACCTGTAGTCCAGTTATGGATGAATTGAAACTCTTTCGTCAATATTTGATTTGTAGTCATAACCGTTTTACTCTTCTTTCTTTTCCTCAAATTCATTAATAATCGGGTCAATACCAGACTTATACATCGTTGTCATAAATTGTAACACTGGTGGACTTGTTTTTTCAGGGCTACCACCCTCAAACGGTGGTGAAGGATCATACTCCATATCAAGCATGACTCCCTGAGCGTAATCTCTCCCAACTATTTCTTCTAACAATGCTATCGACATATCCATCCCCGCAGTCACTCCGGCCGCTGTCCAATATTTTCCATCTTGTGTAAAGCGTTCATTGGTAAATTCTGCACCATATTTAGCGAGCATTTCTTCGGCATTATACCAGTTGGTGGTTGCTTTCTTACCTTTCAATAAGCCTGTACTTCCTAAAATCCAGCCTCCCGTACAAACGGCCGTGGTATATGTTGTCGTTTTATCTATTTTTCGAATCCATTCTTGGACATCTTTGTCATAAGACGCCTCAATTGTGCCTCGAAAACCTCCTGGTATCACCAAAATATCCAAGCTATCCACTTTGTCAATTGTGGTATTAGGCACAAACTCGATGCCCATAACCGTTTTGATATTACCAGGCTTTAGGGCAATCAATTTCATGTCCACCCCCATTATTTGCCCCAAAACGTAACGTGGCCCAAATACGTCGAGGCTATTTACTCCATCATAGACTAAAACACCAACCTTTTTAATGTTGTGCTCTTTCGGCTTCATAACCTGCATAAGCTCATCGTGAGTCATCTTTGGTTGTTCTATCTTAGCTACTTCTTGGGCATTTAGATTTGTCGGTTCTTGCTTTTTGGTCTTCTGAATACAACCAAACGTCACAATAACTATCGGTACAATTATTATGTATTTTTTCATTTATTAATGTTGTTTTATATCCCAAGCTTCAAAGACAATTCTGATTTTTGCTCAAGACAATCCACTTTAATATCCTCAAATATTCCCTAACCTTATAAACAGTACAGGTTACAAATTGTTATTCCACAATAGTTAGCGAATAGCTAGGATCTAATAATCTAAAACCTATATCACTAAAATATCTTTTCCCATTTACCAGTACGATTACGCCAATCTGATCTTGGAGATTGAAACCTGTAAAACTTACAAAACCATTCGTACCTCCTTTGTGATAATGAATTGTTTTACCTGATTCTTTTCTTTTTGTAATTTCCCAACCCAATCCCATTGCAGTCCGGTCATCTTCGAAATGCGCTCTTTGTGTTACTTTTATCGCATCGCTCAAAGGAGATGGATACATTCCAAGTTGTGCTCCTAAATATCTCAACATATCCCTAGGAGTCGAACGCAAGCCTCCCATCGATTGAAACATGCCTAAATTCAATTCATCCACTTTTCGCCCATTATTGTAACCTTGAACAACCCTATCTTTTTTCTCTTTCGGCACGTCAAAATTTGTATCGCTCATATTTAATTTAGTAGTAACTCTTTCTATTATTAAAGATTCATATGTTTGATTCATTTTCGTTTCAATAGCATGCTCAAGTACTAACACTCCCAAATTGGAATAACTAAATTCATTCGACAAGGAATCAAGGATATAGTTTGACAGAAAATCATTCAGGTTTTTAACGGAGTAGTTACTATAACGATGGTCATCATCTACATTTATATTAAGTGGCTCCCTAGGAAGTCCTGACGTATGCGTCGCTAAATTCTCTAGGGTGATACCCCTATCATTCTGAGACAATACATTATTAAAGACTGGTAAAATGGTTTGTATCGAATCTTGAATTTTCATTTCCCCTTTCTGGTCCAAGTCAGAAAGTAGGGTACTTGTAAAAGTTTTTGTAATCGATCCTATTTCAAAAATGGAGTTTTCATCAGGTATTGTACTATCATCAATTGATACTTTTCCAAAACCATAATAGCGCGAGCCATTTTCATCGATTACTCCGACTACAATACCTAAATGGTACCCTTTCTCTATTCGGTTTCGAATCTCTGATTTAATGTCGTTGGGCAAATCTGGTTTTTCGCTTGTCCCACAACCTGTTTGTATTATTAACATAACCGAGAAAATTAAATACCTAAACTTCATACTGACTGTTTTGAACCTCGGAACAAAACTCCTCATACTTTTGAAAAAAAATGCTCGCATGCAATCCGTCCATTAAGGCATGATGCCCTGAAACGGAAACTGGCATATAGAATTCCTCCCCTTTCTGATACACTTTTCCCAACCCTAACTTAGGAATGGAGTCGTGCCCATTGAGTTTTCTAGGATGTTGGATGCTATTGAAGGATACCCATGGCAGTATGGAGGTATGAATCATATCATCCTCGCCATAATTCGCATCAAGGGGTCTGCCATTCTTTACGATTTCAATTTCCTTTTTTGCATGCCGTTTAAATTCAGACAAGTTTTCGTGGTAATCAAAACAAGCAAAACCGAAGGTATTGTCCGCTTTCAAAATAGTACACCCACCTCTTATTTTTTCGTGAACAAATACTTCATTGTCCCTTATTCTATATCGGAACTCCTCTATTTCATTTACGACCTTTAGTACCCCATAAAAGGAAGAAAGGAAAAACGATATATCATTGACTTCCGAGAAAGTCTTTAAATAAGTTACATTGACATCTGCACAGATATTAAAAAATGGTTCTTCAAATTGAATAAAATTCAAAAAGTGTTCTTTTCTTGGCCAATCATCTATAGCTATTTTTCTCATTTTAGTTTATAACTTTTTCCATTTCAAAAACCTCAACTTTGAAGTTTTCATTTCCAGGCATATTCCCATGTGATTTTTGCTTGATTTCGAATCCTTGGCTTAAATAAAACTGCACCGCTTGCTTGTTACCCGATAGCACTTCAAGACTTACAATACCTTCACACTTTTGAAGAGCAAATTCAATTAAAACCTTGCCTATCCCTTGTCTATACAAACTTGGATCCACATAAAGCCAAGCTACTTCATTGGGATGGAACGCGATGAAACCAGTAACTTTTTTAAATAGTGTTGCCACCCATACCTCATAATCAAATAACCCCTCTTTTTCGGCCGCAATTTCAAGAGGAATAAAAGCCTTTATATCCACAGAGTCTTTGAGTTCATCTAGCCTCGCTTTATCATGAATTTGACAAATCGAGAGCCAGTCTTCATCAGTATATGGTCTAATTTTTATAGGTTCAATATGACTCATTTTCAACTATACTTTTAATGTTTGACAATACACCATTATTGAGATATCTTGTTGTATAACCATTCCGTCTCATCGACCCCTATCTCTGTACTAATCAGTTCTAAAAGTTGATCCGTTCTGGATATTTTCAGCTTCGTCATTGCTCTACATAAAGCAAAGAAATCTGTATCTCCAACACTTTCCATGAATTCCCATAAAATCAAGGCTCCTTTTAAGTATGCAACTTTATACCATTGGGGATGATTTGGGCTTACCATTTGTATCGCCGCACTACCACTACTTTCGAGACGGTACTCCGATAGTTTTGTATTTACTTCTTCTTTTCCATATTCATTCTTCAGCCAGACTAACTTACTCAATTCAGCAAAAGACTCATTTAACCATTCCTCATACGATCCATATGTAGCATTGTTCCACCAAAGGTGCCCTATTTCATGAGCTAAGGTTAATTCATCTTTTAATTTGAGTCTGCCTTGCGTTGAAATAGAGATAAGGTTTCTTCTGGCATATGACATAGGGCTATTAAACGGATTCGCCATAATAGTGAGCGAGGCGTCACTTTCTTTCGCTCCAAACTTAGTTTTAAACAATTGACATATTTTATTTGCGGTAATGACCAGTTGATTCATTTGTTCCACCTCGAAATCCGTATAATAAATAACTATCGAATTGTTTTGTGAAACAACTGTTTTCAAATCATTGGCCAACAGACAAACAATGTCCATATTTTCCCCAGAATTGTATAATTTCCAAGTGTCACCCTCTCGCTCGACTTTTCTTTTAGAAACAAGTTTATAGCTGTCAGGTAACTGGAAGTCTATTTGATAGGAGAAGGATTTACTTTCCAGATTAAATGGATACCAGCCCGTATACAAATTAAGTTCAATCCAATCTGGTCTGTAGGTAAAATTTGGATGTTGAATCTCATTTAATCTATAGTGATATGATAAGTATAACTCATTTGCCCTTTGGTTCATCTGACTTGTAGAAATAGAAAATAGGTCAACATCATCTAAAAATTGTTTTGGGGGTTTTCTACTAAATTCAACATCCATTTCGTTCAGCATTATTTTGTCAATACCAGCTGTGTTATTTAGGTACAATTGGATGGAATCAATTTCTGTGGGTCTATCAAATGTCAAAGTGATTTTTCCTTCTATTGTCAATCTATCCTCCTTGAGTTCAAAAGCACCTTTATATTTGACAATCTTTTGAGCTTTAAGACTCGGTACGGATACGAACCATAAAAAGAAAAAAATCAATATTTGTTTTCTAAATATTTTCATCATAATTAACTCTCAACCTCAGAACTCATTTGCTTTAAAATTGAAGGATATAAAAACTCACCTTATCTTCAGGAATTTCTACTAATCCATCTTTGATTAAATTATTGGTCACTTCAGTATATAAAATATGATACAGCCATATAAAATACTCCTCATAGGTAACTTGCTTGTCAAACCCGAAATTGGAATATCCCGCTCTTAATGTTCCGTCATATTCTCTCAGAAGTCTTAAAAGTTCTGGTTCAAAGTCACTCGCAATTGTCAAAATAGCTTCATTGCAATCAGATGTGATAACAGGGATATTCAACTGAGGGCGCATTATCGAATCTTGATACTGATTTTTCAGCCTTTGGTTAATCCTTAATACTTCAGGCAGTCTTCTTTGATTTCCGTATCGGCAAATCGCAAATCCGTCATGATTTTCAACCTGATTCCCATAAATACCAAAGGATTCAAAAAGAGACCCTCTTTCCTTCCCAAGATAAGCCGCGTAGTACTTCTTCCCCCCTCTTAATGGTCTTTCTGAATTTAAATACTCAAGTTCAACATTTTCAATCTGTCCATCATCCAAGAGGATATTGCTTAACATAAATAATGAGACTTCCTCAAATTCAAACCCATTTAGACAATCAATTTGTCTTGTCTTAGATACAATCGACTCATATCTTACTTTAATACTTTGAGCAATTTCTTGTGTTAGGGAATAAATCGATTCTCTTATGGTTTCACCATCTTCCAAAGAAAAAATAAGCGCATTGGTTTTGATAATACCATCCACATCTTTCTTAAGGAACTCAGATTCCAGCAGGGTCTCTATTTTCATAGCGAAACCTTGGTCAGTCCAATTGAAATGTTCCTTGATTTCTTCCAATTCGAAACCTCCGCTGAGTAAAATAGGTATGTAGTGAATGGAATCATTGGTTGGCTTGAAAGAAGGTCTATTGTCGCCCGAACTAATCATTTTGAATTCCCAGTCCTGATTCATTATTGAGTGGCCCATGAGACTATCTTTCTCTTGGCAAGAGAGTAGTATTAGAACTAGTAGCAAAAACGGTTTTCTCATTATTATATTAAATCAATTTCAGTAATAGTCCGAGTTCATTAGTGGTTCGCTCCTATAGTTGAAGCATCGGGTACGGTTACACCGTCCCATGCTATCATACCTGGATTACTGCCTGTGGCGACACCAAGTTCGGGCGACTCTCCAACCCCATTTGCCGATGTGGTATAACACTGGGAGTCGTTTATGGTTACATTAACCGTATTAAAACCTATTCCGTTTGAAAAGTGGTTGTTCACATCGTTGTACCTCGTGACTCGCTCAAATACTCCATTGGTTATTTGTGTCTCTTCGCCAGAATTGGTGTTGGCGCCAACAATGATTACATCCCTCATAAAAACATCTTCAGAGCCTTGATGAATCCGTAATCCATTTTTAGCATTTATATTGGAATTAAAATAAGAGTCTACAACTACCAAATTTTGGATGGATTGAAATCTATTATTTTGTGCATCGGATTCTAAGCGAACATTGGCAAGAATAAAATTTCTTCCTCTGAAGTCAGTTCCGCTCTTTCCCTGAATAAATAATGCCCAATCACCACTAAAGTCACCATTGACAACCTCTAAAGTTGAGTTTATCAAGGCCAATCGATTCCATCCTGAAACCGGGCCAGAGAAGTTGTTTAGTTTACCCCCATTCGTAATGGAATGTAAATTATCAATAAGAACATCTCCATCACTATTCATAACAACTGGTCCCGAGGTAACAAGACCACCTTGCCACTTTATTCGTGAGCCGGTAAAGGTTAAGCTGCCCTGAATCTCCGCCGCATTTTCTACAATAAATTCGCAATCGTCACAGGTGATATTAATACTCTGATAGGTACCTGCCCCTACCGTAGCGGATACCCCATCAATAGAGACAACCTCTTGAAATTCGGAATTGTTGGCAACCGTTCTTTCTACGGTAGTCTTTGGCTGAACAGGCCATTCAATATCTGCTACAATATCTGGAAGTGTACCTAAGTCATACTTAGAACTACTCGGTTTGTCTGGGATTGTATTTGTTTCTTCATCGCTATTACAAGCCGATAAAATCAATATCATGAAAAGCGTCATAAATCTTTTTTCTATCATAGATTCGGGTTTTTTATAGTACAAGAAACAGCAAGGAAAGTTGGACTACCATTCAGGAATAATTCGCTCTTGTAATTTTCCAAAATAAGAGCCCTCGATTTTTTTCCCATCATCATCAACCAAACTATAATCAATAGTGTAAGAATCGTTCTCTTTTGAAACAGTCAACTCTCCATTGGTTATTTTTAAGGTGACGTCACCAATGCCCAAACAGCTGTCGATGGGTTTATAATCGTAAAATACTTCAGAGTTGTTCATAATTCCGATAGACGTGTCATCATTGGCGAATTGATATGTTCCGGGTACTAACTTATCATTTGGATTCAACCTTAACCATATCGATGCACCGTGATTTAGATTTTCTACATATGGGCATGGGCGATTCTCTGGATCCGTTATTGGCATATACTCTCCATCAATGAATTTTAGGGCAAACCAACCTATTTCATCATCCGAACTATAATCTTGGAAGTATCCTAATGGATATTGTTCAAAATATCCATTCGCGGTCAAATAGGATTGTCCGCCATCAATCTTGAATTCGGAAACTGGATTATCGACATTAGGACCATTATTGTCATCGGAATTGCACCCTATTAGCAGTACGACAAGTAGGAAAGTGAAACTTTTGTGTAGATTTTTCATAGCAAATGATTTATTGTTAGTTCTTATTAATGGATAAGATTTTAGGTTATTAGAAAGTTTAAAATTAAAAATTATTCTATTATTAGTTACTATATTTTAATAATTAGTTAATTATTAACTAATCGTTAACAAATAAGTTATATCCATAAGCCTAATGGCAAATTTTTTACATAGTCAAAACTTATACTTGCCCTTTAATGAAAAGAGACTTGGGGTTCCATAAGCCCCGTGAATGGATTTATTGAAATGAAGGTCATGCTCAAATTCCAAGATAAAGTTGTTTTGGACATCATAGCCAAACCCGTTTTTATACTTTAATTGCGGAGGCGGTAGGTTTATTTGCATCTTATCCCGTTCAGATTCTATTTCTACTCCGGAAAAAA
>CAZDTI010000110.1:0-5713 GCA_964508085.1 uncultured Saprospiraceae bacterium
TGAAAAGTGAGATAAACGCTTAATTGTAGATGTAACCGTTTAAAATCGAAGGGGGCATCAAATATGAAAGTATGACTATTTACTTCATCTGTATGCTTGTGATGATGGTGATGATTATGAGGTTTTTGAACTGGGAAACGTAATTGCTCAGCACGACTCGCAGTACTTTTTTTCGACTGAAGAAGTACTTCCTCCAGCTTGTCATGAGTTCTATAAAAATCAATTTTTGGAAATTGGTTTTTATGCCCCTTTACAATCGTTGCTAAAGGGTTCATTTGACGCAACCTACTTTCTAAGGTAGTGGCATATTCGTCACTCACCAAATCAATTTTATTGAGCAATAATATGTCGCTAAAAGTAATTTGATTGATCGCCTCTTCTGTTTCCTTAACCTGATCTTCTACTAGTTCTGCGTCCACTAAACAAATAATAGCTCTTAATGGAAAATGTTTTTTGATCAAAGGATGAGCGATAAACGGTTGTGCCAATCCAGTAGGGTCGGCAACTCCTGTAGCTTCAATTATGATTTCATCGAATTCACTTCTACGCTCGAAAAGTTCATTTAGAATATCATATAAATTATCATTCAAGGTACAGCAAAGGCACCCGTTATTAAGTTCGACAATAGTTTCATCAGGACGCAGCACTAGCTCATTGTCAATCCCTTGTTCGCCAAATTCGTTTTCAATAATGGCATATCGAGTACCTTCATTTTCCTGCAGCAAGTGATTCAGAAAAGTGGTTTTTCCTGCTCCAAGAAAACCGCTAAGTATAGTAACAGGTATTTTGACTTCTTTTTTTTCTTCCATAGTTATGATCAGAATTAATTACGCGGGAACGCAGCAGGATTCTTCAGAACACTGACAATATTTTAGGTTGTACATATGTAGGCTAATCAATCCGAAAGCCATCAGATATTTCCATGAATGAGAGATATCCAAGAAGATCACCTTCTCATTCAATACCAAGAATGACAACATGCCCCAGATTGCAAACAAGGCATATTTTAACCAAGACTTAGTCGAATTCTTACCCGATTGGTAAACGGCAAAAAAAGTGATCCCGATGAATAAGTAATCTATCGAACTCCACCAGGTCGGACTAGATCCGCAGCACCCAGTCCCGGTCGTCGAACAACTTTGTGCTATAAATAAAAAAGGGGTGGCTATGCAATGTAGTGCACACAGCCCACTAGCCACCGCACCAAGTACATCGGATTTCGCAATTGTTTTTACAATCATTTATCTTTTACTTAAAATGTAGTCTAATTGTTAGAAATATTGTTTAGCATATATCCCATCTTCTCAATTTCATGATAGCTGGAAAAAAGCCTTTTCTCTGGTTGATAGGCATAAGCGTCTATCGTAATCTTTTCTTCGCTTAAGCGATTGCCCAAATAAGAACTAGATAGCAGCCGTTTTTTTTGACTTTTCAAATGCTTTGCAACTAACAAATGAAAATTTGAAGAAAATACTTCAGGTTGTATCTGATGTTTTGAAATTTCCTTCTTGACTTTGGCTAATGCTTCGTCTACAGGATAATTATGCTTTACATTTTTGTTGAAGACATCTTGGTAAAAGACATTATCAATAGCCGTGACAAATACGACTTGTTCAATGGTATGTTCACATATCAAATCCCAAAGGCTGGATTGCGCCATAAAGTCAAATTCAAAATATGCCCCAAGAGCTGTATAGAAGTATCCTTCCCCTGCGAAATGATTAAGGATAGGCTCTTCCAAACAGTCCGTTGGGCATATCAAGAATAATCTTTTAACTGAGCTAGTTTTTAAAGATTTGTTAGGCATTCAGGGGTGGGTTAAATGGTAATGAGGAGTGATGGACATCTATTTTAAGCTTTCCTTCTCCGTCTTTGATATATCCAAAAGTGTACTCTACTTTGGTTTCATCTCCATTCAGGTCGGTAAAGAAATAATTTCCCATTGCCAATGCCCTATGTTCTTCTAATATGATAGTTTCATTTTCAAAGCGGACATTGGTCCATGGCTGTAATGCAAATCCTTTATCTTCTGAATACTCCGTATTTCCACCAATGAAATAGGATAGTGCTCCTTCATTTGTGGGTCTAAATTGTCTGTTTGCTGCTTTGGTTGGTTTGAATAAGACTGCTTTATTATTGAAGTCGTAATGTTCATTTGCAAACTCTTGTGCGTATGATTCACATTGTTCTCGGTCTTCTTTGAGCGTACCGATTTTAACAACGCCCGAACCCCAGGATACTTGAGCTCTTTCTACTTCTTGTTCTAAAATCATGATGGTTAGTTTAATTATTAAGGTGATTAATGTTAGAATTTAAGCACCGAAAAAAGTGCTTAATGCAACCCGGTTGCAAATATATGAAAAAAGATTTGTTATTGCAGCTTAGTTGCATTAATTTTGTCTCATGCCAATTATTAGAAAAACAAAATCAGTAAAGACCTTGCTCAATGCTTTTGAGCAAACCGATAATGCCATCTCTGTGATAGGATTAGTGAAACAGCTTCATCAAGAAATGAACAAAACAACAGTATATCGAATTCTTGAGCGTTTGGAAGGGGATGGGATTTTACACTCCTTTATGGATAAAGACGGGCTTAAATGGTACGCAACCTGTAGCGACTGTAGTAGTGTAGGTCATCATACAGATACGCATCCTCATTTTCAATGCAATGAATGTGGTAAGATTGAATGTTTGACATTTGACGTAAAGATTCCTTCACTCCCGAATCATAAAGTACAATCTACCAAGTTCTTATTAATAGGGGAATGTCCAGACTGTAGTCTTTAATGATAGAACAATTATAAGATATTAATTCGTTTATACTCAGATACCTTATAGCCATTCAATTCAGATAATTAATAAATCTTCAGAAAACCTTAGTCATCAAGACTATAGGTAGATAAAAAATCCCAGAGAATTTGGTTTGGACTGCTTCCATCAATGTCGCCACTAAACCATACGTGTCCTCCCTCTTTCTCGAACTCCCTATTTATAGTATAGAGCGTTACCGCCGTATTCTCGTTTCCACCTGTATATTCTTCTAGTGTTACATCACCGTCATTCAGGTCTGTTGTTGTTAGATTTGTTGCTGGAATATTATTGTTATCCAGCCAAAAGTTTATGATATCGGAAATTGACTGATAGTCTTGGTTACCTTCATAGGGTAGCACGTCGTCTGCAATGCCGTGGAAATGGATAATAGAAGTGTATTCATTTGGATCGCAGGAATCTTCTTGCAGCATGACGCCGGACATAATTCCAGCTGCAGCGATGAGATCGGTTCTGGAGCAAGCTAGCCCATAGGCCATCATACCTCCATTGGAATAGCCGGTTGCATATACTCTAGATGGATCAATATTATATTCATTGCTGATGTCTGTGATAAGCTGCTCCGTAAAGTAGATGTCATTTTCATTGATATTTTGGCTGCCATTATCACCTGGATCCCATTCTGGACTTCCTTTGGCGCGTGTAACTCCTTGTGGATAAGCAACCAGAAAATTTTCGCTGTTCGCCAATGAATTCAAATTGTATAACTCCCCAACGGTTGTTGAATAGTTGGCTGCACAATCTCCAAAACCATGAAAATTAATGATCAATGGAGTAGGGGCATTACTGTCATAGGAAGTAGGAATGTGTAAGATGTATTCTCTGTCCTCTTCGTTGCTTTGTTCAATGGTTCGGTAGCCGTCTTGAGCAGAATTATCACAGATTTCTTCTTTACCATCTTTAGGCTCCTCATTTTTTTCAGAATCGTCGTCTGAGTTACAAGCCCCAAGCAATATTAGGGACATTAGTACGAAGACTGTAAAACTAAGCTTCGAGACTATAACCCCAAATGTGTTGTTATTTTCTTTGTTCGTGATAATTTTCATTTTGCAAATTTTTTATTTCGATGAGAGTAAAAGTAGTGAATTACTTTTGGAAAAAATATCTCGTAGGTGTCGCTCCTACAAAATTCTAATTGTTTTTATCTACTGTTTTAGAGAGATACGGTTCTTACGGAGTTGTTTAAATCGTTGTCTGAAGGAGGATAGAATACAATTCCTTTTTTTTGGCTTAGTTTTTTGGGCATTATCAGCTAACGATAAATTGAGAAAATGAATTTCAAAAAACAGCTAATTTCCCTACTTTTTCTATCTATTTTTTCATCAGTTTTTCTTTCCGCTCAACATAGCGAAGTTGGCCTTTTGATTGGCAGTTCTCTATATAGAGGTGATTTGACACAAAGTGGTTCCTTTGCCAGCTTTCGTGAATCACATGTTACCTTTGGTGGCTTCTACCGCTATAATATGGGCGATTATGTTGCGATTAAGCTTGGGGTTAATCATGGAAGTATCTCTGGTTATGACAGCAAATCGAATGACCAAATTCAGCAGAATAGAAATCTGAGTTTTAAATCAACCGTCACGGAAGTTGCTTTGACGGGAGAGTTTAATATTTTGGGTTTTCAACCTTATGGTTTGTATCGTCCTTTTTCACCTTATGTATTTGGAGGGGTAGCGGCTTTCAAGTATAACCCAAAAACGAAGCTTGATGGAGATTGGGTGGCCTTGCAAAAGTTGGGAACGGAAGGGGTGGATTATAAGCTTTTGCAATTTGCACTTCCAATAGGACTAGGTGTGAAGTATGCTTTGAATGATACTTGGAATATTGGAATAGAAGCAGGGGCTCGCTTAACTTTTACAGATTATCTGGATGATGTGAGCACTGTGTTTTTAGATGAAAGCACTTTGTTACAAAATGGAGGAGAACTGGCAGTGGCTTTGGGGAATCGTTCTTCTGGAGATGATGCTTTTCAGCCTGGGGATCCAAGAGGAAATCCCGATAAGCGAGACATGTATTTTATAATAGGCGTGACGATTTCTTATAACTTTTTGGATAATGGATTGGTGGGGTTTCGGAATCGTTTTAGAGGGAGCCGGAATGGGTGTCGGACGCAGTAGGGAGGCTGTTGCATTATATTTATTTAGGAACAACAAACTTGCTATACTCATCAAACCATCTGGAAAGGACGGATTCTTCAAAATATTCATTAGTACAATTAATCATTTCGTAGACAAATATTTCCAGCGCTTTTTCGCCTCCTATTAAATGTTCATTTTTAACATATTTCGGTATTGGTGTTGGATGGTGCATGAAGCCACCAAGATATTCGTTACAAAACTGGGTATAAAAATCGGTATACAAGATGAACGAATGCCACATCTCATCGATAACCAACATGGAATCCGTAAACCCTATATCTGGTATTTCTGAACCGGGTTCATCATTTCGTTTAGCTTCAATTGTTGCATATAGCCACAAGAACCGCTTAAGGTCCATAAAGATCTGATGAACTTCTTCATTAGTACCATTAAACCAAAATGAACATTTTTCGAAACGATTAATGACCCATTTATTTTCATAAGACAGTACATCTTTTAATGGTTTAATCATTGATACGGTGTTTAGTTTTTTATAAAAAAAGAGAAGGCAATTTCAGGGCCTTCTCTTTTATAAAGTAGTTTTTTAGACTATTGGATTAACGAGATAAGCTGCCGATTGGAGGAGGACATCCCGTGTCACCACCACCTTTCAGATTTTTCTTAGCTAATGTTGACAATAGCTGATTTTTACCGATTTGCTTCTTCAAATCGTCTAGTCGATTTAATTGATTTTTCATAATCTTAATTTTTATTGGTTATAAAATAAATACTTCCTTATTGTATTT
>CAZDTI010000110.1:5813-21410 GCA_964508085.1 uncultured Saprospiraceae bacterium
AATACTTCCTTATTGTATTTGTTTAGTTGATCCAAACAGATGATTGAGATAAAACTGCTAACAATTTTTTGTGCGGAGTATATTCGTATGTACCCTTTTTAGCGGTTAATATAATTGCCATATCTTAGGTTATCTTCTACATTCTTTTCTTGCTTATTTTACATACTACCTACATTGGCTAAGGGGAAATTATTCAACTGTTTTTTAATTGCGACATTACAAATCTAGTCAGGTTTCTATCTTTACTAGAAAAATAAATGGACAAAAACTTTCAGCGGGTTTATCTAAGTTCCTATCGCGTTAGAATGATAGAAGAGGAGGTAAGAATTAATTAAACATAGGTAAAAATAGAATGATTGATCTAGGTTTGTTTAAGGAGTTTTAGTAAGTACTAATTCGGTATTGGTAGGAAAATTATATGTGAGGGGATGAATCCGAATTGGAAAAATACGAGGTAAGGTGGTTGCATGAAAAGTGTTTATGTATGGGGTATAGAGGTGGCTTTTGTAGGGTAAGGGAGGGCCCAACCCAACCGCCACCGCCGGGTTTCCGAGCCCGCCTCGATTTCGGTACCGTGCACGGTGCAGCCACCCTACATCAGCTGTTTAAGTCCAACACGGTTATATGTCTTTTACCTTTTTAAGGATTTTTTGAACGTTCGCTTTTGGAGTCTGGCATTAATGGAAGTCTTATTTATCAGCAAGAACAGTTTTACCAAATTAGACAGTCCTCAATCCCAAACTCCGAGATATCTTATAAACCTGTCTTTCCGGAATTCAGAATTCCTAGTCTTTTCCAAACTACTACCAGAGAGGTAACAATTTCCAACAAGTCTACATTAATAGGTTGCAGAAAAGTGAAAATTCCATAAAAGAGAACGGATTTTTTTCAAAATTTTATTTTTGCTATGTGAAAAGTATTGATTGTGAGGGAATAATAAAGCCATTGAAGAGAAGTAAAACTAGACACATCGTATCTTTTATTTTGCAATGTATTGTAATTCCCCCTCTATGACTATAAGTAAGTACTCATCAAAAAAAGTGAAACTCCTATTACTACCCAACCTCTTAAGCTACCACCTCGTCAATTCTTCAAAAACATAAGTGACAAGTTTAGAAATAGGCGTCTGAAAGAGGGAACAAGCCTTTGCTCAATTTTTTACCAAAACCCCAAATTAGAAGCATTCAAATATCATATTTAGACAAGAGCAAACGTTTCTAATGAACCTCAGGAAGACTATTAGTCATTTGATACTCTTTCGGATTTCATCTCCTAAAGTGACTACCTCAAACAAATTAAAATATTATATAATATAATTGGTAAGATTTTAGCGGTACTAATATTACTATGAGAACCAACTTTCTTCTTTTTATCTTCTTCTTTTTTGGAGGATTGACCCAAATCCAGGGCCAAGAGGATACTTCATATATCCGTAACTATCCCAATGAGTTACAGGCACTTAGCACCATTCGCTATAGCCAAAGCCGGATATCTATATCTGGCCATCAGAATGGCAACCTTGGATTTGAACAAGGTGGAGTGAGTATGGGGGCAAGAGTCCGTTTTGGCAATTGGCAAGTTGCGGTGATGGCGCCCACTCGATTATTTAGTGCTGATCGCAAAGGGCGGTCATTGGGTTTTCAACTACAGCTTTTCCCAAAAAACTTTCTACTAAATGCCGGCGTCATCAGAAAGACGGGGTTTCAAGACGTGGAAGTAGGGCAAGAAGTTATTACCCAGCAACCCGTTAATCAGAATATGAAAATGTGGCATTTTTATGCTAACCCGATTTATGTTTTTTCTGGTGATAAATTCTCCTTGCGTTCCACCATGCAATTCACACAGCGCCAACTCAAAAGTAGTGGTACCGTGCTAGCCTCTTTCAGAAGTGAGTATCTTCGCTTGAGTAGCCAAAACTTACTGTCTGAAAAATCAAGTAATACGAATGTTATTTCTGGGTACAACTTTTTGCAAAACGGGATTGAAGTGGGTTATGCTTACAACTTTGTATTTTGGGATGGTGCATTTATTTCAGCCATGGTCACCGGGGGTGCAGCACATACCAAAACGAGTTACCAGTTAGATGAAGAAACATTTGCTTTCCAAAAATGGCAAGTAATCCCCTCTGCCAATTTTAATATCAGTGCAGGCTATAATGGTGACAAATATGTGGCCGCCGTTCGTTTCAATTATCGAAAAAGAAATATCCATTCTGACAACATTCAAATGGATGTAAACGATTGGAACATACAACTAACTTGTGGTTACCGATTATACGCTCCACAAATTCGCCGTAAACTGGATCAACAGGGAGCAAGATTTGCGCAATATTTCGTTCCTGTTCGCTAGGTTATTTATTTTAAGACTCTGTTCCTAAGTATTATATTTGTGTAATACTTAAAAGCAAAAATGAAACAGAAAATAGATCTCCAAACCTGGACCCGAAAACCTCACTTCGATTTCTTTCGTAATTTTGAAGAACCCTTCTATGGCGTCTGCGTTGATGTTGATTGCCAGGTAGCTTATGAGCAAGCCAAAAAATTGAATACTTCTTTCTTTCTCTATTATTTACATAAATCCATCACTGCCGTAAATGAAACGGAAGCATTTTGTTATAGACTGGAAGGAGATGATGTCTTTTTATACGAGCGAATAGATGCATCAGCCACAATCAATCGGGAAGATGGGACCTTTGGCTTTAGTTATATTCCTTTTCATAAAGATTATCGTTTATTTGAAAAAGCAGCTTTGTTAGAGATAGAAAAGGTCAGGGCAGAACGAAACTTAGAACCTGGTACCGATCAACATAACGTCATCCACTATTCCTCCTTGCCTTGGTTGAAATTTACTTCCCTTTCTCATGCACGTCATTTTCCCAGAAGGGAGAGCGTTCCTAAAATTACTTTTGGTAAGATAACCCAAATCAACGGTCGCAGGCAAATGCCTGTTTCCATTCATGTTCACCATGCCCTTGTGGATGGCCGTCATATCGGGGCCTATGTGGATCGTTTTCAGCATTTATTGAACGAGTGATTTTGAACATTTATACTGCTGATTTTCTTAAAAACTCAGTTTACTTTTCTACTTTTGTCCATTGGTGATTTCAAGGCTTAATTTGAAAGCTGTACCTATTTTCATACTGAAGATGGAGAACGGAACTAGATCATCAACCATTCGTAACCAGAACAAAACATCATGCAAATAAAAAAAATGCTCCCAACCTTTTTAGTCATAGCCCTGCTAAGTATTTTCTTCTTCGCTTGTAAACAAAATGCGAAAAGTGATAGCACTGAAAAAATAGTAGAACCAGTTGTTGCTGACTTCACTAAACCTCGCGTGCCTGACTGGCATAAAAATGCAAACATTTACGAAGTTAACCTGCGGCATTATACGCCAGAAGGGACTTTCAAAGCTTTTGAAGGCCACCTCAAACGACTCAAAGATATGGGCGTGGATATTCTTTGGTTTATGCCGATCCATGAAATTAGTAAAACAAAGAGAAAAGGAGGACTGGGTAGTCCTTACGCTGTAAGTGATTATAAAGATGTCAATCCTGATTTTGGAACGATGGCCGATTTTAAGCACATGCTCAAAGCGATTCATGATGCGGGAATGTATTGTTTGATAGATTGGGTGCCGAATCATTCCGGTTGGGATAACAAATGGATTACAGAACATCCGGATTGGTACTCTAAAGATAAAGATGGCAACATCATAGATCCAATTGATTACAACACTGGTAAATCCTGGGGATGGACGGATGTTGCGGATTTTAATTATGATAATAAAGAAATGCGTAAGGGAATGATTGATGCGATGTCGTTCTGGATTAAAGAGGTGGGGATTGATGGCTTCCGAGTAGATGTGGCTCATGGTGTTCCTGTTGATTTTTGGGTGGAAGCCTCGGATGCCTTGTATGCGATCAAACCCGTGTTCATGTTAGCGGAGGCAGAGGTTCCAGAAATTAGAAATAATGGCGCCTATATTATGGACTATGCTTGGGAAATGCATCATTTATTGAACGACATTGCGAAAGCACGTGGAGCAAGTCTGAAAAAAGGAGATAAACTTGTACAGGGTAATAAAGTAGAAGGTGGAGGGGGAGAAGAGCATTCAAAAAATGCTATGGATATTGATACGCTTTTAGCAAAAATGAACCAGCGCTCTCCGAAAGGTTATGCGATGCATTTTACCAGTAACCATGACGAAAACTCTTGGGCGGGTACAGAATTACAACGAATGGGCCCTGGACATAAAGCATTTGCAGTTTTAACTGGAACCTTTGATGGTATGCCGCTGATCTACACCGGACAAGAATCGGCGATGGATAAACAACTCAAGTTTTTCGAAAAAGATGAAATTGAATGGGGCGATTTTAAATATACGGATTTTTATAAAACACTTTTTGATTTAAAACATAGAAATAAAGCACTTTGGAATGGTGAACATGGTGGAGACCTGGTAAAAATTCCAACAGGCAAAGATGAAATGATCTATGCTTTCTATAGAGAAAAAGAAGGAGATAGGGTAGTGGTGCTTATTAACCTCTCCGGAGAGCGGCATGATTTCCAATTAAATAGCAAAGGAATTACAGGAAATTATAACATTGTGTTGGGAGGTGATGAGAGAATGTCTTTGAAGGAAGGAATGAAAATGACGCTGCCTGCTTGGGGATATTTGGTTTTGGAGCTGGTGGAGAAGTAGGGCGGTTTTATTATTGTCTCTACGTTTTTGGCTCAGGAAAAACAGCTGCTATAAGAGGTGGTTGTTTTTCCTGAGCCTTTTTTAGTGGCTGAGTCCCTTAATCACATGGAAAAGAGTGTGTTTAAAAATTAGATAACTTTTTATAAGAGATATTACGAGTAAATCATCTGATAATCAGTTAGGTATGTCGTGTGAATTGTATATGAAAACATAATGTCGTCCATGATTTTTTCTTTTTGAGACATATCTGTAAGCAACTGATACATAGTAGTAAGTTCATCAATTTTTGGTTTTGCAAATTTGTAACATCATAATCATCGAGAAGCTATTTGCCTATTCGTTGATTTATTATCTAACCAAAATTGAATAGTTATGAAACTAAGATTACTTTTTTTAATGACATTATGGATGACTTATAATAGTATAAACACTAATGGTCAAATTACTTTTCAGAGTCATGTAATACTCGACAACACAATGGCTGCGAATGGTGCAAAGTCAGTTCATGCCAGTGACTTGGATGGAGATGGAGATTTAGATGTTCTTTCTGCTTCTTCTTTAGATAAGAAAATAGCTTGGTACGAAAATGAAGATGGTCAAGGAAATTTTGGTCTACAAAAAATAATAAGTCTAGAGGTTCCTGGCGCTCAATCAGTTTTTGCAGGAGATTTAGATGGCGATGGTGATGCTGATGTTTTGGCCGCAGGTAGTAATGCCCTTCCTACTTGGTATGAAAATCTGGATGGTCTGGGTAATTTCGGGGAACAGAATTTCATCAGTACGGTTGCTGAGCCCATGATAGATATATTTGCTGCTGATCTGGATGGCGATGGTGACTTAGATGTTCTCTCTGTTTCTGAGGTTAACTTAGATGACGACAAAATAGTTTGGTACGAAAATACAGATGGTCTAGGAAATTTTGGACCACAACAGATAATTGATATTGCCTTTAGTCCCCGAGCTGTAAAAGCTGCTGATCTGGATGGTGATGGAGATCTGGATGTTTTTATTGCTGAGCTTAACAGCGATAAAATAGCTTGGTATGAAAATACAGATGGGTTGGGAAGTTTTGGACCGCAACAAGTAGTTTCTAACAATGCAGTTGGTGCACAATCCGTATCTGCGAGCGACTTTGATGGTGATGGAGATCTGGATTTATTATCTGCTTCATTCAGCGATGATAAAATAGCTTGGTATGAAAATGTAGATGGTCTTGGAAGTTTTGGCTCACAACGGATTATCTCTGAAAATACTTTAGGAGCTAGGTCTGCCTTTGCAGGTGATTTGGATGGAGATGGGGACATGGATGTCTTATCTGCTTCTTCTACAGATGATAAAATAGCTTGGTACGAAAACACAGATGGGCAAGGCAGTTTTGGGTCGCAGCAAATTATTTCAACGCAAGGAGACCAAACGCGATTTATCTATGCTGCTGATCTTGATGGCGATGGTTCCCCGGACGTCTTATCTGCGTCATTCGCTGATTCCAAAATAGCATGGTACAAAAACACAAATGGACTAGGAGATTTTGGGCAAGAACAAATAGTTACCTATAATATGGTTGCAGAGGCAAATACCATCTATACTAGTGATCTAGATGGCGATGGGGACCAGGATGTACTTACGACGGCAAGATTTAATAACCAATTAGCTTGGTATGAAAACACAGACGGATCGGGTAGTTTTGGCCCTCAGCAAGTCATTACCGTTCTTGTTGACGAAAGTGCAAACTCTGTTCTTACAGGTGATTTAGATGATGATGGAGATCAGGATGTTTTATTTGCCTATAATGGATATGATGGAAATGGTAAGATCGCTTGGCTCGAAAATATGGATGGGCAAGGCACCTTTAGTGACCAGCATATTGTAACAACTAATGTACAAAGCGTATGGTCTTTATTTATTGCTGATCTGGATGGTGATGATAGACTGGATATCCTCTCCGCGTCTTATCAAGACAATAAAATAGCCTGGTATAAAAATTCGGATGGGCAGGGAACTTTTGGAGATCAGCAAATAATAACTATAGACTCACAAGAACCCTTATCCATTTTTGCTAGTGATCTGGATGGAGATGGAGATCTAGATGTTCTCTCTGCATCTGCATTTGATGATAAAATCTCTTGGTATGAAAACATAGATGGATTAGGTTCTTTTGAAGAACAAATTTTAACTACAAATATTGATGGGGCGAGCATCGTATACGCCTGTGATATCGATCTGGATGATGATCAGGATATTGTGGGAGCATCTCATTTTTCAGATGGTATTTTTTGGTTTGAAAACATGGACGGGCAAGGAACTTTTGGTGAAGCTCAAGCTATACCGACGACTGAAGGTAATGTTGTCTATTCTGCTTCTACTGTTGATCTAGATAATGATGGAGATCAAGATATAGTTTACGGTTCTGATCATTTTATAGCATGGTCTGAAAATACGGACGGCTTGGGAACTTTCGGAGAGCAACAAATACTTAATGATTCCTACACTCAGACTTTTGGAGTGACGGCAAGCGATCTTGATGGCGATGGTGATCAAGACATAGCTTCTGTTTCCTTTGAAGACCATACCGTTGCTTGGCACGAGAGAATAGGTGCTGTTAATATTATTGAAAAAGAATTGTTAGATTTTACAATTTATCCCGTTCCTGTTTCCGATTTTTTAAAAATAGAAGTACCTTCAGGTGTTAACCGAATTGACATTTATAACAGCCTTGGCCAGTTGGTTAAAACCAGCTCAACAGAAAGTATACTTTCTGTTGAAGCACTAACTTCTGGGATCTACTTTTGTAAGCTTACTCTTCAATCAGGAGTTTACGGTATTCAAAAATTTATTAAGGAATGAGCTATGGTCATGGTAGTATTCAGAATGGCGATAGGGTAGCGGTGATTTATTAATCTCTCAGGACAGAAGCATGATTTTCAATTGAATAGCAAAAGAATTACCGGAAAAGTTATAACAGTGTGTTGGTAGATAGGGAGAAAATAGCTTTGAAGGAAGGAGTGCCTTTTAAACACATGGAAAAACATGTGTTTAAAAGGCACTCCTGAAAATCAATCCTCTAATAGATTATTGGACAGCTGCTGCATTTTTTTTATCGTCTTGGAACGTTTCAAGATAGGATATTGAAAGTCATAAGCTTCTTGCAGCAGTTTCTCTCTTTCTTCTTTATCACAATCCCAATTTAATAGCATTGCGGTTAAAAATTCCAGGTTGTTTAAAACGACTAGGTCAACAATAGAGGCATAGTCGCGGATATTTCTGTCTGCTGGTTTATCTGTATTTTTTTGCCGCCAATCTTGGGCAGTCATGCCAAAAACGATTTTGTTGAGCATGTCTGCTTCACTAGCAAAAGGTAATCGACTTTTGTAAGGCTGAGGATGAGACAACAGGCGTTCATCCATTTGTGTCAGAATTGCAGAAGCAAGTAATGCGTGATTCCCAGCGGCAAGGTGTCTTTTTTGGTTGAATGGATCGCCTAGTCTAATGAGTTCTTCTTTTTTTAAACGATCAAACTCTTCAACGACATAGACATAAAACTCGGGGTCGGCCCATGAAGCAAAATGAAAGGCAATGTGTTTGTGCGCAAAGGTACCTCCATATTTTCCACGAATTACTTTCAACCCTATTGCATTGGTATAAGTTACCCACCTTGTAACAGAAGCGGCTTTACCAGCAACCCATTCCGCAGCAAATTTTTCATATCCTTTAAACACATGGTTTTCCGTGTGTTTAAAATCAGCATTGTTTTTCTTTTCCCAAGCCAATAGAAAACCCAGTGTTTTCTCTGAGTTCATCCAGCGCTGGACTGGAATTTCAGGGCGCTTGGGATTTACATATCGGGCAATATCTGTTAGATTAATAAAAGGTTCCTCATCATGTGAATGATAGGTAATATCCAGCCCTTTTACTTTTGTCACTTTCCTTTTACTCATAAATGTATGCTGATTGTACAGTAGTATAACAGCGGCTAAGATACGGAAACCCACCAATATCCCTTTTGATACTGAACGTTCCTTTCATTAAAATCGATCTTTGCGGATTATTTAAGCATTAAAAATGTTCATGGAAGAGAATATCAATTCAAATATAATTATAAGAAGCAGTATCAGTTTATTATTTTACTTTATCGTAATTTTTATATCAGAAAACTTAGATAAAGTAAAATATTACTACGGTAAATAACTCCATCCTCCCTTAGATAGACCACCAAAAATCACCACTCTACCCTGAACACCATATTTGGAGTAAAACCCAATCCTATCTTATCATGATATTCCAGTTTCGGTGCCTGATTAGGACGCTGTCGAATACTAAACCTTCTACTATAAATATTATCCTGATCGTAAATATTGAGGAGAGAAAGTCCAATGACTCCTTTCCAAGTGCCCTTCTTCTTAGGCAAAATCGTATAGCGAACAGCAGCATCTAATTGATGCATGGCTGGTAGATTTTCACTATTAAACTCAGGAATAACTGGTAGAATAAATTCAGCAGGTCCATCTGAGCCCTCCTCTGCTATTTTCAGTACAAAATTCTTTCGGAGCGAGTACGGGTTCCCAGAGCTAATTTTCCAACCCAAGGACAACTCCCATTGTTCCCAAGCATAAGAATTTGACCAGTTAAAAATGTGTCGTTGATCTGTTGGACCGGGGAAATCCGTATCGAAGAAAGTAGGGAAGTCATAATCATTCTTACTAAACGTGTAACTCACCCAAGAACGGAAACCGCCCCAGCGCTTTTTCAACAATACATCTACACCGCGTACTTTCGAGTCTCCAATATCAAATTCCCTAGTCACTTCTTCATCAAACCCAGAAGATAAAGAGCTTTGGTTGTTTACCTGCTTTGTATATAACTGAAGATCCAATAACCAACTGCTTTTTTGAAAAATCATCCCAGCCTGAAATTGAAAAGCATCTAAAACGGGAGACTCTTTTCCTCCCGCCAAAGTCCATACCGGCGTATCAATACTAGACTCATCTCCCCTAATTTCATACAATTGACTCAAAAACTGGTAATACCGCCCACCATTAAAATGAAAGATCAAGTGATCTGATTGCCTATACCACAAACGAACTCGCGGTTCAAAACAAGTACTTTTATCAAAATCGAAATAATTCAAACGTCCCCCCGCATCTAAACCTAAACGAGCATCTTGCCTTGTTTTAAACCCACCATATAAAACATGCAACCTTGCCTCCTTTCTACGACGTTCCCTATCTAGTTTTCCTCCATCGCTAGAATTCTCTAAGGAAAAACTCGTCTCATAATCCACCAGTTGATAACCTAATCTTAGCTCCTGTGCTTTTCTTGTTTTGTAACTGTTAATGATGTGAATCTGCTGTTCCTCTATGCGGCTTTCCTTTAACCCATTTTTCCCACTAGCGATTGTAGGTGACGGACCTGGCATCGGATTCGGACTTAATGTTTGCAAACGATAATCGTAATCATAAGCATAGTCAGAATGAACACCAAGTATACGTGTAGACAAACGATCGCTCCATTGATGCCGCCAAGAGACACTGAAACCTTGATTATCCAGATACAAGGTATCCGTTTGTCGTTGCCTTATTACGTCATCAAATACTTCTCCTTCAAAATTATTATAGCCATAAAAGCCCGCGACGGAAATCTCATCTTTATTCGAAACTTGATACGCCAATTTAACATTAGAGTCAAAAAATTGGAAATCATCATTGATCCTAATTCCTTCCGGTAATTTTTCTAAATCGACATTTTGCACTAAAACACCTTGTTGTATTCTTCTTGTTAAACTTTCATAGGTAGGAGAGCGCCACAGCTCTGCCATCGACCGACGTAGAGAATAGACAACCTTCAACTTATTGTCTGCCAATGAGATACGACCATTAGTATAGGTGTTTAAAAAATTCGTTCCTACGCCAAAGTTATTTTCCGTTACCTCCAGATCTTCTGACTTCAGATCTATAACCCCCGACACTCGGCCACCATAGCCCACATCAAAACCACCTCTATACACGGATACCTTATCAATGATATAAGGATTAAAGGCCGAGATAGTCCCGAAGTAATGTGCAGCATGATAAACTGGAATATCTTCCCAAAGTATCAAATTTTGATCCGCTGTTCCGCCTCGAATACTAAGCCCAGAAGCCGTTCCATCTGTTGATGAAACTCCTGGCAAAAACTGAAGACTTTCTAAAATATCCGCCTCGACTTGTCCTGGCAAAATCCCTGATTCATTTGGCCGCAACTGAGTCGAGAAATCATTGTTGTTTAGTTCGATACCTTCCGTCAAGTATTCAGTAACCACCACGAAATTTTCTCCAAAATCTACTGAAGATAAGTGGATCGTCCTGCATGGCTTTTCTGAAAAGGATTTTGCTAAGAAGCTCTGATTCTGGTATCCAACGTAGCTAACAACTAAGCTGTCATTAGGCAATAACGGTCCTTTAATTTTAAAAGAACCATCCGAAGAGGTGGTAGTTCCTTTTTTACTTTTTGTGAAAAACACCGTTGCAAAAGCAAGAGGGCTATTCGCTAAGCTGTCTTTTACCTGCCCGCAGAAAGTCAACCAATTACTTTCTTTTGCAACGGGCTTTCTACTTAATACGATGTAATTACCATTTATGATTTTATGCTGGACAGGAGTAGCTTGTAATACTTTTGTTAAAACATTTCCTATCTCGGCTTGCATGGAATAAGCTTCCAATTTTACTTCATAAACATCATTTTCTTTATAGGAAAAAAGAAAACCATGTTCATTTTCCAAAAAACGGATAAAATCTTCAAGAGGAGTACCTGCTTTGATGTTGACATTAATGGGTGCCTCCTGAGAAAAGGCAGGGTAGGAGAGGAGAAAAAAAAGAATGCTGAAAAGTAGTTGCTTCAAATGATCGCTGTTTGATTAGAAATGTAGAAGAAATAAATATCTACCTTGATTCTCTTATTTAAACAAATATACGGTACCGTCCTTTCGGATTTCAAACAAAATATCCAAGGCTCCCAGAGAAGTAGTCAAAGCTAACTTAAGATCATCTTGTTGAAAGTTACAACTAATAACTTCGTTTACATCTATTTTATTGGATAAAATCTTTACATCAAACTGCCGCTCTAGCTCTTCCAATACCACCTGTACTTTTACTTTCTTGAAACTCGTATTTCCGCTGACCCAATCTTTTTCCTGCTGTCCAATGAAACGCCATTTATCGATCACCTTATCCCCTTCTACTCTCAGAGCATCGTTCATATTCAACTCGTCCAATAATTCACCTTTGGGGGTTAACACCGCTACTTTTCCTTCTTTACATTTCACCTCTAAGTGTCTCTTTCGGGATCGAACATTAAATTGTGTTCCCAATACCTGCACGGTACCATTCCTTGTTTCCACCTTGAAAGTAGATCCTTTTTTAACATCGAAGTAAGCTTCCCCGTACAATTTCAAAGTACGTTCCTTAGCCCATTTCTCCTTATCATAACCCATTGTACTTCCCGCATTTAAGGCAAAAGTAGACCCATCTGGAAGAAAACCTTCTATCTTCTCCCCATTCGCTA
The DNA here is from genome assembly GCA_964508085.1 of uncultured Saprospiraceae bacterium. Lineage (GTDB taxonomy): Bacteria > Bacteroidota > Bacteroidia > Chitinophagales > Saprospiraceae > CALGLS01. The sequence goes on from CAZDTI010000110.1 coordinate 18,054, forward strand.
GCTTCAATCTTACAACTGAACTATCTGGCCACATAAACCAAGCCACCGCCAATAAAACAGAAGCGGCAGCAGCAAAAGTCGCCATTCTGAACAAATTACGACGAATTCCTTTTCTCTCTTTTTCTCTAGCCTTCCCTTTTTTATTCTTCAATATCGTTGCTAATACTTCCTCTTCAGGAAATTCAGGCACCGCCATTCGATCTGTTATTTCATTTAATCGCTTTAACGATTCGTAATTCGGTCTTGCCTTAAATTCTTCTAATTCTTCCGGTGACAGACTATTGTTCACCCATTTGTGTAGTAAATCATCATCCTTTAACATGATTTTTTATTTATTAAAAATATGAATTTTATAAAAATGTAAAATAATAAATTGCCCCCTCACGTTTGATCCTGTTGTCGCTTTCAATCTAAATACAACTCATTGCTCTAAAGACCTACCTTATCCCAGCAGATACTTCCCTTAATACATCCAAAGCCTTATACATTCGCTTCTCTACCGCTTGTTTTGAAATCTCCAAAATCGCTGCAATTTCTTTGTAAGTCTTCTTATCTATTCGACTCATCAAAAAGACCACCCGCTGTTTTTCCGGTAGAGCAGCTATCGCAGCTTCCAATTCTTCTTGTAATTCCTTTTGTTCGAGTAAAAATTCCGGACTTTCCCTATCCGCTTCAGAAGCTGGCCTTTTCTCAAAGCGCAAAACCACCTGTCTATGCTTATGTTCATTAATTAGAAGATTATTCGCAATTTTAAAAACATAGGATTTCGCCGTTTCGGGGATAACAGACGCACAATTTAGCCACAAGCGAGTAAATGCCTCTTGAGCCAAATCCTTAGCAATCCCGGGGTCTCCGGTCTTATAGAAAATGTAGTTATGTAAAGTTTTGCTATACTCTTTAAAGATTGTGGTATAAACTTTCTCTTCACATACAGAGCCGAGTTTAGGACTCATTATTGATTGATTTGTGGATTTTGTTAATTGATTAATTGGCTTTGGGGTTAAGAGTTATATTTCTCGATTCTAGTATATTTTGTCCATCCTTAAAATAAAAAACAGAATCGATCTTGTGTTTATTCTTACATTTACTGCCCCCCTTTGATAAAAGGAGTATCTCCTGTCATCCTGAGTGAGCATAGCGAATCGAAGGATCAGGAGATGCGTCTTCTTTTCTATTTTGAGCGAGGTACGAGTCGAAAAATCTTGCTCTTTAACAAGGAGTTAGATTTCTCCGCGCATTTAAACTCCGCTTGAATATGTCAAAGAATTTATCTCCAAGCCAAACCTATATTCAATAGATAATATGGACTGAAATTTTGTATAGCGAATTTTTAAGCGCTGAATGCACGAATAAAATTCCTTCATATACGAAATTGCCATACACAATCTCTAATTATTAAAAATAATTATTCACCCAGCAGTAGGTCTTTCCAAACCTCAGTTGTATCTATTTCAAACAGGGCAAACAAATAAAGGAAACCATCTTCTAAACGACTCCTTTTAACTGCCCAAGTTAGTAAAATTATTCATCATAAATAATTCTAATCTATAGACCTAAAGTCTACACCTTTTTTCCAAGTCCGTATTTGACCATCGTTGGGCCCTCGCTCGACCTGACATTTCTTTATCCTTTCGGAAAATTGGAGACGTAATTATTTTGTTATCACTAAATTTTTATCCGATGAATATTCAACAATTTGCAACAGCGCTTCTGCTTCTTTTGTGCTTGGCTTCTTGCCAAAGAGACGACGACGCAACCAATATAGATGCTGACGACATTGTTGACATCAACAATGACATAAATGACCAAGGAAATAACAATGGAAACAATGGTGGGAATAATGGTGGAAATAATAACGGCGGTGGAACAATCACTCCGAACGAGGCAGATCTCACAGAACTGGGCCGACTTTTATTCTGGGATCCCATACTCTCCGGAGAAAAAGACATTGCCTGTGCGACCTGCCACCACCCGGATCACGGTTATGCAGATGCTTTAGAACTTTCCATAGGGGTTGGAGGAGAGGGCTTGGGACCAAACCGAGTAGACGCAACCAACGATGACATCGGCCTCGTTCCTAGAAATGCACCCACCATTATCAATACGGCTTTTAATGGTATGGACGAAAATGGGAATTTCAACTCCAATACCGCCCCTATGTTTTGGGACAACCGTGATTTTAGTTTAGAAAACCAAGCACTTGGTCCAATAGAATCTTTCGAAGAAATGCGTGGACATGCTTTCTCGGTAGATGTTGCTTTAGATAGTATTGTCAATCGTTTGCGCTCCTTCAATCAGTATCGCACCCTTTTCGCCAGTGCTTTCGGAAATGACAATGCCATTAATTCAGCAAACATTGCCACTGCCATCGCTACTTTCGAACGAACAATCGTGGCTACCAATAGTCCTTTCGATGAGTTCCAGGCAGGAGACAATAATGCGCTTTCACAACAAGAACAAAGAGGCTTAAATCGCTTTCGCCAAATTGGCTGTGACGACTGCCATAGCGGACCAATGTTCTCTGATTATGAACTACACACCCTCGGCGTTCCCGATAACAACTTACTTGATGAAACAGACTCCGGTGCTTCTGGTAATTACGATTTCCGTACACCTACGCTCCGAAATTTAACAGACACCGGACCTTACTTTCACAATGGAGTAGCAGGGAACTTGCAACAAACCATCCAGTTTTATATCACTGCCAGAAATGCAGCAAACGGCAATGGAGGAGGAGGAGGAGGTGGTGGTGGTGGACAAGGAGGCCTGAATATAAATCAAAATGTAAATGGCAATCAAATAGATCAAGAAGTCAGGAATCTTCGCAATTTTAATAATGACGATGTTCAGGACATCGCGGCTTTTATCCAAGCATTAAATGATCCTGATTTTGACAGAAGTATTCCCAATAATGTTCCTAGTGGTTTGAACCCTGGAGGGAATATTGACTAAAGAGCCTCAAGCGCAACTTCAACTTCAATTCCTTCTAACGCGAGAAAAACGAAAACTGTTAACGAAAACGAAAACGGCCTTCTAACGTGAAGAAACGCAACAAAATACCAATTAGTCATTCATTGAAGATGAGGCTTTACGTTAGCATTGATAAAGAACTTAGAAGAACAAAACCTCAATCGACTGAAATAATGAAGGAGTCCATTGGAAAAATTTTCGGCTAAGATGATGTAACATCCGTAGGGACTGGCCTTATAACTTTGACCGTTAAGAAAAGGCGCAAAGAACTGGCTAAGGAGCAGTCCCGAGACCTTTAGGTCGACCTTGGACTGCGAGCGGGAGAGCTGCGGCTTTTTAGGTCAAAGTTATAAAGCCTTGAATCCCGCCCGCCTCGACGGCAGTCGG
>CAZDTI010000111.1:0-21375 GCA_964508085.1 uncultured Saprospiraceae bacterium
TTGTCATTCTGAGTGAGCAAAGCGAATCGAGGAATGGCTTAGCGAACAACAAAATTAACCTTATATTTACCCCATGAAAACCATTCATTATCCACTACTTTGTTACCCACTTCAAAAAGATGCCTTTCTTGGCGTTTTAGTAGGTACTGAATTTCAGGTGGTGGAAACCGGGGTAAAGCAAGTCAAATCGGTCTTGACTGACCATTTGCAGCGAATGTATAAGAAGGAGGCTTTCTATCCTTATATCGAGTTAGAAAAGACGAAGTTTAAAACCATCTCTGTTAAAATACGACCTACTTATCAAGACGACTCCGGGCGCTATCCCCTCTCGCAAACGATGCAGGTACCTGTGTCTGTCGTTTATGGCCAAACCGAGGATGGCCTATATGAATGTTACCTCCCACTTTTTGATGAAAGCTTTTACTATTACGATCCGAAACAATTCAACTCCCTGGTTCAGCATTTTGCGGCTTATCTTTTAAATGACCTGAGTCCAGAGCAATTGTATCAGCATATGGGCTACCCTGAACCGACCTTGGAATATGTAGAACTCCGTATCAATGAAGATCGAGAATGGAAATTGAATAGCCGCCAGACAGAACGGCGTTTTGAGATGTTGAATCGATTAGCGGTACGCTACCCCGATCCAGCTGGCTCCCAAAGAATCAATCAGATCATTCCCGATGTAGCTTGGGAAATGGAAGACAAAGTAGAACAAGTTATAGATAAGATAAAAACGGCTAATCTCTTGTTGGTCGGTAACCACGGTGTTGGAAAGAGTGCGATTTTGAAACAAGCTATGCGAAAGATAAATACACAGTCAAAGAAACTAAAGGCTGAACAATCTTTCTGGCAGCTAATGCCCCGACGAATCACCTCCTCCGCAAAGTTCCTAGGACAATGGGAAGAGAACTGTGAAGTGATGGTCGAAGAGTTACAATCGGCCAATGGTGCGCTATGGGTTATTGACGTAGTACAATTGTTACAAATTGGAGGTCGTGGGCCGGAGACTTCGGTCGCGGCTTTCTTAACTCCTTTCTTACAATCAGGAACCTTACAGATCATTAGTGAAGTGACAGAGAAAGAACTGGAGAGCATGCGTCGGATGCTTCCGGGATTCGCAGCTTCTTTTCAAATCATCAAGATTGCTGACATGCAGGAGCAAAAAGTGCAGAAGGTCATGGATCATTTCGCAAACTATGTACAGAAGAGTTTAAAGATCTCGCTTTCGCAAAAGGCTTTATCAATGTCTTATCGTTTGTTGAACAGGTATTATCCTTATCAGAGTTTCCCTGGAAAGGTGATTCCTTTTCTGACACAATGCGTCAGTACAGCACAACAAAAAGGAATGCAACAAATCGGCTTCGAAGAGGTCATTCACCAGTTCATACAACGTAGTGGTTTGCCCGAGTTATTCCTGAGGGATGATTTATTATTAGACACCAAAGAATTGGATGCTTTTTTTAACGAACGAATTATCGGACAACCGGAAGCAGTTAAGAAAATGGCCTCTGTGGTAAAGGTATTCAAAGCGGGATTAAACAATCCAGGCAAACCCATTTCCACTTTGATTTTTGCTGGCCCAACTGGAGTAGGTAAAACAGCTTGCGCCAAAGCATTGGCTGATTATTTCTTTGGAAAAGGGAATAGCCAATCACCACTGATTCGGATTGACATGAGTGAGTTTCAGCATCCTTATCAAATGGCTCGACTCATTGGATCGGGTAGAGAACCTGGCCAATTGATTCAAAACATTCGTCAACGACCTTTTGCAGTAGTATTGTTGGATGAAATCGAAAAAGCCAACCCAGCGGTCTTTGATGCTTTGATGACCATGTTAGACGAAGGTGTAATGCTGGATAATTTTGGACGGGTAACTAACTTTAGGAATACCATCATTATTATGACTTCCAATCTTGGAGCGAGTAATCAACAGGGCATTGGTTTTTCACAGACAGAATCTCCTGAGGCTGCTTGGTTTTCTGCGATTAAGAAGTTTTTCCGACCGGAGTTTGTCAATCGGATTGACAGCATTGTTCCTTTTAATAGTTTGAAACCAAAAGCCATTAAAAAGATTTGTTTAAAAGAATTGGAAGAAGTGAAAAAACGAGAGGGTTTTGTGAAATTGAATCTTACATTGGAATTTACAAATGCGTTAGTCAATCACGTTTCCAAAATTGGCTTTAATAAAAAGTTGGGCGCCCGCCCGCTCCAACGAGCTATTGACCAGTTGGTCATTGGAACTATTGCGAATTGGTTGTTGAAGAATCCGGGGGTTGGGAATCAGAAGTTAGTAGTTGATTTTGTGAATGGAGGGGTAGTAGTTGGTTGAACAGATTAGCCTTGGTATCGAAATAATATTTTTAAAAATAGCATCCATTAAAATAGCCTTTAGAGGGGATATGAAATCCTTTACCATTGCTTGTATCTTTGCAGAAAATTGAAAGAAGTTCAAATTAAACCAATGAATTATAGTTTTCACAAAAAGATATTAGGAATTCTTTTAGGAATCTGTACTATTCTTCCTTCGTCTATTGGCATTGATACATTATTCTTAAACGCTAATTTTCAAAAACAGGAGGTTATTGATTTTGGCGCTTTATATTTGGACAAGCAAAAAGGTATTGATTTTTCGAAAGTAAAATCTTTAGCAAATGAAGCTTTCACTCCCCTTCGAGAAACAGGAATTTTCTTTCCTGCAGATAATGTAACGCATTGGATAAAATGTTATTTAAAAAATGAGAGTGATAAACAACTGGATTTAGTTTTACACCTCCAAAATCCTCGTGTTAACAAGGCACAAGTATTTATTATTTATCCCGACGGTCACCATGAACATTCTGACATTCAAGGTGATATATTTCCTTTTCAGGAACGCAGCGTTAAACACCGAAATTTAATATTTCCAATTAGGCTGCCAGCTAATAGTACAATTCAGGCTTATGCAGTGGTCCACAACCATGGAGCACCTATTCGAATTCTAATGACGATACACGAAAAAACATCCTTTGAGCAGGAAGACAAGCGACAGTCATTTGTGTTTGCTTGTATCATTGGATTTTCGATTTGCATCTGTTTACTAAGTCTGATATTTACTATTGCAATACGTAGTTCGCTTTGGATTTATTTTACGCTTTACTTTTTATCTGTGGCAGGTTTACTGCTTGCGAATTTTGGATATGGCTTTCAGTATTTTTGGGGATTGTTTCCAAAGTTTAATGACGGGAGTGGCTATTTTTTCACTTGTACAAGCTTGTTATTTTTATTGGCACTAACTCGAACCTATATGAATACCAAGCAATTGCTTCCTCTTTCAGATATTATAATGAAAGTACTACAAGCTACGGTATCGTTTTTTGCCTTTTATGTATTTTTTTCAAATTTGGTATTTGAACCCCTTCAAATTATTATGCATAAAATTGGTATGATCGTGCTTTTGGTATCTCTTATTATGGTAATTTTTGTAAGTATCAAAACTTATGTAAAAGAGAAAAAACCTGCTATTCTTCTATTCCTGTTAGGTTTTGTATTTGTTATGTTCAATGGTCTTATTCACGTTTTCGAAAATTTTGACATAATAGATATCCCTGTTCATGCCGCTTTGACTTTGAGTATTGGATTTGGTATTGACATCCTCATTTTACTGTTCTTAATTGGTAATCACACCCGAAAAAATTTAGTGAAAAACTACGAATTATCAAACGAAGTAAATACCCTTAAAATTGAAGCGGCCAATGCTCTATTCGAAGGGCAACAGAAAGAACGCAAACGACTTTCCGTGGATTTACATGATGGCATTAGCTTGCGTATGGCAACTATCAAAATGCGATTATCAAATTTGCTTGAAACGTCCATTACAGAACAAAATAAAGAAGAGATAAACGAATTATTAGATCAAATGGGAACAGTATCAGAAGAGATTAGAAATTTCACGCATGAATTAATGCCCTTGGATTTGAGCGAGTCTACCCTAATTGAAGCTATTGAAGATATGATTTATATGGTTGAGCAAGCAGGTCCTGACTTAGCCATTTCATTTAATGGACAAGCTTTAATGAACAATGTACTTACAAACACCCAAAGCCATGCCCTATTTCAAACTTTACAGGAATTACTTAACAATTCACTTAAACACGCCGATGCCACGAATATTCATATCCGGTTGAGTAAACAAGAAGATTCGCTTAGCTTGGAGTTAACCGACAATGGCAAAGGTATTCAGTCCTTAAACAACTTAGATAAAGGAATTGGACTTAAGAACATTCAATCCCGCGCCACCTTATTGAATGGAGCTTTTGAGATTATTCCTCTTGAAAAAGGGAGTAGATTCAGATTCTCTTTGCCTCTTTAACCTAGATTATTCTGAATAGCAAAACGAACTACTTCAGAGGCAGAATGCAATTGCAACTTACGCATAATATTTTTTCGATGACTTTGAACCGTATGTGGACTGATAAACAAGCGAACAGCAATCTCCTGACTATTACATCCCTCTGCCATATGCTTTATTACTTCTAACTCTCGTTCCGTGAGACTGGCAATTATATCAAAATCATCCACCATTTTGGAGTCTTCGTTTTGATCTAGTTTCATTTCTTTAGGAGTAGCAACTCGTTTACCAATATATCTTTTACCTGCATTGATCGTCTGCAGTGCTTCTACCATTTCTGCATGGGTTGTATCTTTAAGTAAATACCCATGAACTGACTTGGACAACACCTTCTTTACCAAAGAAGGATTGTTGTAAGAAGAAAAAATAAGCACTTTTAATTTTGGAAACTGGTCATGCAACCTATCAAATCGATCAAGAATATTTGCCCCATTGATGTTCAAATCTAAAATAAGAATATCAGCCGTAAGTTCCGACACCGCTGATATTAAAGCTTTCCAACTATGTACTGCTTTTATCAATTCAAACTCAGGGTGCCCTTCCAATAATCGGTGCACCCCATCGGTGATCATTGGATGATCGTCTAATATAATGATAGCGGATTTTTTCATATTCACAAAACCCCCTGTAGAGGGGATAGGTATTTTTAACTAAACAAATTAAATTTGTAATAGATTGCTAATCAACCATAAAAGACTTAAGGAAGAAAAGCAACCTCTAAAAAACCAAATATTTACAAACAACAACTTAAGAAAAAAGTAGTAATCAAATTATTATTTCTATTTTTTTCACCTAAAGAAGTCATTTAAAGCAACCTTATGTTGATTATAATCCCATGAGAATAAAGGAGGTTGTTTTAATGACTTTTTTAGGTAAGTCTTAAATCTTCGTAAACTACTAAAGAAAAACAATGAACAAACCACCTTTCATCATGCTAAAAATAAACCAAGGTTCTCGCTTTCTAAAAGAGCAAGAAATCACAGCTTGTATCGCCAGTGGAAATTACACGAAAATCGTTTTGGCAAACAAGGATGAGGTGGTCGTTTCCAAAAAACTAAAAACTGTAGAAGACAAACTCAATGAAAGTCGCTTTTGCAGAATCCACAATTCCCACATCATAAACATCGAACACCTCAAAGATTTCAACCACTCCGGCGATCAAAAGGTCACGATGAGCAATGGTCTTCAACTGGAAGTATCTAAAAGAAAAAAAACAGACTTTCTAGCTCGCTTTACAAACTTGTAAACTAATTGTTACAACCTTACCCTAATTAATAATTCAAGGAACCTTTGCCCCTTGACTTTATATCCGATTCATCAACTCCAATAATTTTTCTCTCGATCTTTTGCTCACTTGCACTAGATCATTATTGGTCATGAGTAAATCATTGTCTCTCAGATCAAATTTCATAATGTGGTCTACATTGACCAAGTAGTTTCTATGGCACTGGTAAAATACATCTGGTAATTTTTGATGCAACTCTTTTAATGCATATTGAATGGCAAACTTCCCCTTAGTGGTATTCATATCACAATACTTCCCTTCTACTTTAATATAATATATTTCATTGAAAAACAGCTTTTCCAGGTTGTTTCCTTTTTTGACAAAAAAGGAATCCTCTAGTGGAAGAGCAGAAGGTATATTAGCAGAAAAAGAATTACCTAAGCCAATAAATTTTTCGACACACAATTCCAGAGCGTATTGCAGTTCCAATAGATTAAAAGGTTTCAGTAAATAACTCGCAGGTAGTGTTTTCTTTGCCCGTTGAAAAACGGCTGTTTCTCTCAGGCCTGTCAGAAAAATAATCGGTTTATTCTCCGCCGGGTTTTCTTTTATTTTTTCGACAAAAGCAATTCCATCTGTTTGCCCTTCTAACATGATGTCCGTAATAATAATATCAGGATCAGTGGAATAGAACAAGCCGAAAGCATCTTTCAAATTTTCGGCGATACCTACTACTTCATAATTCAATTCTATTAGGTCTTCTTTTAAGCTTTCACTAAGGCTATGATCATCTTCAATAATTAAAATCTTTATTTTTGACATAGATGGATTTTCTAAATTAGTTCCTTTTTCAGAGAATATTTACTTTATACTTTAGCTGGGGAATTCAATGGTAAAAACCGTGTCTTGCCCAGCTTTACTAGTTGCTGAAATTTGCGCATCGACCTTTGCTAATAATTCTTTGCAGAGCCAAAGACCGAGTCCGGTACCAGTTTCTCCTTGGGTGCCTTTGCTCATTTTACTTGGATTAATATCGAATAAGATGGACAATTTTTCTTTGGGAATCCCAATGCCTTGATCAACAATTCTAAGCAATGGATTATCCTTTACCTGGAGCCCTTCTAAACGAATACTTGTGTTTGGATTCGAAAATTTAATCGCATTGTTTAATAAATTTCGAATACTCATTTTCAGGATATTGTCATCTGAAAGAACCAAAAGATCATCAGGAATATCGTATTGGATTTTCAGTCCTTTTTGTTCTATTTCATTTTGAAAATTATAGGCAACTTGTTCTGCCATTTTTTTCAGTGGTAAGGGTTCTCTGTGCAGGTAAAATCCTTCCGATTCTTTCATTCCCCAAAAAAGTAGATTTTCTACTAAGCCATTTAGGTTTTCTGTGTTTGCCCCCATCTTAAGTGCGAGCGGATGAAGAGAGACATTTTCTACTTTCTTTGTATTTCGAACTAATCTTCGTTGGTCTGTGTTCAGCTTCGCAACTAAATTCCTTAGATCATGGCCAATAATAGAGAAGAGTTGGTCTTTGAATTTATTGAGTTCTTGAAGCTCTGTGTATTGGTTTGTAATTATATTGTTTAACTTTCTTTGTCTATAGAAATAATAGCTTGCGAGTAGTGCCATTGCTAATAAAAACAGAGCTAGTCCAACAAAGAGATTACGTTGTTGTAGATTTAGTGTTTTTTCTTGGTTTAAGAGTTGAATTTTTTGTTCTTTTTCTTTTGACTTGTATTGTTGTTCGAGATTGTAGAAGAGGGTTTTGTTGTTTTCAGACTCAATCTGTTCTTTTATTTGTTCAAGTTCTAAAGATACTTCATAGGCTTTTTTATATTTTTTTTGCTTTGCGTAGGCATCACCTAATTTATAAAGGTTATCCTCCCGGAATGGTAAATCATTATACTCTTTTGCAATTGCAAGGCTTTTCTTAATGTAAGAAATAGCAGAATTGATATTTCCTCGATCGAGCTCTATAAACCCCAAAAGGTTAATCATCCTGCCCTCCATAGGTCGGTTATTAAACGCTACATATATACCCAAGGCATTATATGTAGCTTTTTCTGCCCGATCTAAATAACCATTCTCTTTATTATTCAGATAACAATTAGCAAGTATCTCATAAGCAACAGCAGCTTGATCCTTTGCATCCCTTCCATTATAACATTCAACAGCTTTTTCAGCAATTTTGGTAGATTTCTTCTGCTGCTCATCTGTTCCAAAATCAAGATAAATAGTTGCTTTTATATTATAAAAAGAGCATTGATCTAAATTTAAAGAATCTGCATAAGGAAATAATTCTTCTAGCTGCTCCAATTCTTTATAAAGATTTATGGAATCATTAATAGATCTATATTGTTTTAAAGATTCAAGGTATAAAGTAAACAATAATAATTTATCCCCTTTTCTATTTGCGATATATAGACCTTCATTAAGTTCTTTTCGAGCATTCGCGTATTGTTCTATCCCAATATAAGAATAGGACATCATGTTATAGACATAGATGGAATCTTTCAAAGTTACACAAGATCTAATTAGCTGGCTTTTTAAATCAATTACCTTTTGATTTTCAAAACTTACACTATACATCCACATAAGATCCATCAGCACGTTAAGAGAATCCTCCTGAAAAGCAATTGTCCGCTTTCTCATATTCTCCTCCAAACAAGCTTTCAAGCCTGGATCATTCCGATCCACATAAGCTCTTCTATCTATCCCCCCCAAAGAATCACAAGGAAACGGAGCCAAGTCTATCTCCTGCCCATACGTCGGAAACAGTAACAATATAAGTACAAAAAGGTTAAACGATTTCTTCATAACAATACTTTGATAATGAGCATAAATTCGAGGACTCCACTTATACTTTATTTCAATCCACTTAAGGATACAAACTTCCCACTCCTGACTTTTCTCAAAATATAGATCCAGCAATTGTTTAGATTTATATGGTGAAATGAAAAACCCGTTGTTCCAAGACCAAAAGATAAACAGTAAATATAGTTAAAGCACATATATTACCTCATAAGGGAGTTGATATATTTTGGAATTTTAAAGCTATGGAATTGAGTAGTTCTTTTTTAGATTTAATCATAGCAATTCCAATCCCCCACAAAACCGTTGAACCTTTACAGGAATAAAAGAAAAAAGCATGAACAAATCTCCTTTCATCATGGTGAAAACCAATCAAGGCGCTCGCTTTTTAAATGAAAAAGAAATCACCGCTTGTCTTGCAAATGGAAATTACACCAAAATCATTTTAGCTAATAAAGAAGAGATTGTCGTCTCCAAAAAATTAAAGGTAGTAGAGGACAAACTCAATGAAAACAGCTTTTGCAGAATACACAATTCTCACATCATCAACATTACCCATCTCAAAGATTTTAACAACTCCGGCGAACAAAAAGTGACCATGGAGAATGGTTTAAAATTGGAGGTTTCCAAGCGGAAGAAGGCTGGTTTTTTGGTGAGGTTTACGAATTTGTGATTTTGATCGGACAGAATGATTAACCACTTACACTTAAAAAGTAACCACATACATACTTTATAGTATCACTTATAACACAACGCATACGTGGTCTTAAATTTGACTATTCATTGAACATATTATACCTTTAAAATCGGTTAAAATGAAAACTCCATTTATAGCTAACCGCCTGTCATTTAATGGCCTGGCTTTATCCTTTTTGTTTACTTTTTTGATACTTGGACTTGCTAATTCCGTTTATGGTCAATGTGGGTCATCATGGGGTGTCAACTTATATTATCAATCAGACATTGATAACTTTTCTATAAATTATCCTAATTGCAATTCATTTTATAGTTTAACTATTGGAGGTCAGGGAAGTACGATTACGAACCTCAATGGATTATCTCAATTAGATACTATCTATAATGATTTAACAATCCAGGGAACCCAGATTACTAATTTAATCGGTCTAGAAAATTTAGATTACGTAGGCGATGAATTTATTATTCGTAATTCAGTTTTAGTAAATTTCAATGGTTTAGGAAATCCATCTTTTGTAGAGGACTTACGTGTTCAAGACAATCACAATATTATCAATCTTGAAGGATTAGAGGGGATTTCAAATTTGAGACTCTTATCTATCGGTAATAATAATAATTTGCTTTCCATTGATGGCTTGGAAGGTTTAGTAATCGGGCAACCAAATGGAAATAGTGCTAGTCATCTTCATTGTACATTTATCAATAATCCACTCTTAGAAAATATAGATGGAATGATAAATTATACAGGAAGTTGTCAACTATCAGTTATCGGAAATCCAGTACTCACCAACCTTAATGGCCTCAACAATGCAGCAGCTTGTCATTCTTCCTTTAATATTGAAAATAATCCATTGTTGGAAATTTGTCATAATGATTGGATCTGCGAGATTTTGATAAAAGAATATGCAAACCCTAATTTCTTAACCTTTGCAAACAATGCTCCTGGCTGTAACTCCACACAAGAAGTTCAAGACCAATGTATCACTACCCTAGAAGATTTTCAAATCATCGACACCACCATCTACTTCTGTGCAGCTACGAGTTATGAATTTGAAGGTACCACCTATTTTTCAGATACAACCATCTGCGAAAATGTGCAGACTAATATTTTCTTAGGTCAACCATGCTACGACATCGTCTGCACCCAACTCCGCACTACCCTCAGTGAAGACAACTGCCAAATCTGCTTTGACCAAGACAATTCATTCAACAGCTGGACACAAGTCGGCGACGATGTAGTGATTGCCAATAATCGAATTGAGTTTCAAAATGATGCAGTCTGCGGCCAACAAAGAAGAGTTTACAAAAACATAGGAACCGATCTTGATAGCAGTGATACTTGGAGCGTGGACGTAGATTTCCATGTGACTTCTGCACCAGGAAATGCAGTTGCGCATTTCCCTATTGCCCTTAAAGCAGGTACAGAAGAGTTTGTCTATAATTGTCCAGATATTAATTGTTCAGGTTATCCTCCTTTTACTCAGGACATAATTGCTGTGGGGTTTATCACAACTGGTCCATTTTCAGGAGATCGAGCATTCAGCATTTTTGGAGGAGAAGGAGATACTGGAACTACAACTGGCATAGCTGTAGCGGATAGAATTCCTGCAACCACCACTGATCAAACTTACTATCTTCGGCTGGAACGATGCTCTGAAACAAATATCACGCTCGGCGTTTATAGCGATGCGAACAGAACAACTCATGTCCCTTCCTCTCCTGTGAAGCACATCATTCCTAATTCTATAAGTGGACTGAATACGCTCCAAGTAGGTGTTGATGCTGGAGGATTTTCTGGCAGACGGTTGAATGGATGGGTTGACAACATCTGCCTCTCTTCAGAGCCAACAATACCTAGTTTCTGTAGCATTTCTGATACAACTATCTGTGAAGGCGAGAGTGTAGAATTTTATGGACTCAGTTACAGTACAGATACTTTAGTTTGTATGAGCTATCCCGCTTTTCAGGGTTGTGATTCTACTATTTGCTTGAATCTTACTATCGAGCCCAACATACTCACCTCTGAGATGACTTACATTTGCCAAGGTGCCCCGCTAGAAAACACACCAAGCACCAGTGAAACCTTAACCGCCTTCAGCGGTTGCGACTCTATTCATACGATCAACTACGTCGTGGCTGACACTTTTTACAACACTACAACCGCAATGATTTGCGAAGGAGAAAGCTACGATTTTAATGGTCAAATATATACTACAGATGTAACTGTTTGTCAGGACTATTCTAGCTTCTATGGTTGCGACTCTACGGAATGTCTAGTCCTAGATGTCGCTGACGCACTAGTCATCCAAAGTACCGAAACCATCTGCGAAGGAGAAAGCTATAACTTCGATGGCATTATAATCAACTCAGACACAACACTTTGCATCACCTACTCCACCGGACCAACTTGCGACTCTACGCATTGCTTAACACTGACCGTTCTGGATTCCGTCTTAACCAATACCAACCAAAACCTCTGCCAGGGAGAATTATTCGCTTACGGAAATAACAGTACAACTACAGATGCTACTTTATGCGCCGACTTCACTGCATATAATGGTTGCGATTCTACGCATTGTATTGCGGTTAGTTTTTTAGACACCATGTATGTCAGCGAAATGGTTACGATTTGTCCGGGAGAAACCTATTCTTTCAACGGAAATTCACTGAGCAATGACACACTGTTTTGTGTAACTAATCTGGGCACTAATGGCTGTGACTCTACTTATTGTTTACAACTCAGCTTACTAGAAACACCAAGTACAGCTGAGGACATTTTCATCTGTGCAGGCGAGGTCTTCAATTGGAATAACAATGACTATACATCAGCCACTCTACTTTGCGACACCTTAGATGGCAGCAATGGTTGTGACTCTTTTCATTGCATACAACTTAGCGTTTTAGATACCTTCTATATCAATCAACAAGAAAATATCTGCGCAGGAGAAAGTTATATTTTTGATGGAAATACACTGACTACGGATACCAGCCTTTGTATTACCTACACTGCTTTTAATGGTTGTGATTCTACACACTGCGTCGCCGTTAGTATGGCCGATAGTAGTTTGGTTTATCTCAATCCTACGATTTGTGACGGAGAGGTTTTCCCTGTTGGAAATTCAAACTACAGCACCACTGGCGTATATACCGATGTCTTAACTGCTTTTAATGGTTGCGACTCCACCGTAGTGACCACACTAAATGTTTTTGACAATCCCGGAGCGGACATCATGGTCGGAGCGGATATTTGTGAAGGTGCTGTTACAACACTGGATGCAGGTGCCGGATATACTACTTACGATTGGTCAACCGGGGCATCTACGCAAAGTATTGAAACAGGAACTGCGGGTGTTTATTCCGTCATTGTTTCAGACAATAATGGATGCACTACAGAGGCGAGCATTAACTTTGGTGGTCCCGTTTCTCTACAAAGTAACACTATTGTTACCAGTAACTATAATGGCTTTGACATCAGCTGCGCGGCAAGTGACGATGGCGCTGTAGAAAACACAATTAGTGGAGGCTCAGAACCATATGGTTTCGAATGGTCTACCGGAGCAAGCACTGCAACCTTAAACAATCTCCCAAGTGGAACCTACAGTCTGACCATCACCGATAACAATAATTGCACGACTACCGATCAAATCACCTTAACAGCTCCTCCAGTCATAGCCATTGACAGGGAAGTAAAGCAACCTGATTGTTTTGAAGAGGAGAATGGTGCTATAATTCTAACGCCACTAGGAAGTACGCTACCCTATTCATACCATCTAAGTGATCGCATTCCACAAACTTCGGGACTCTTCAATCAACTTGCCGCTGGCAATTACACTTTGACCATCACCGATGTCAACGGATGTGAACGGGAAGAAAACATTACAATTCCTTCTCCTCCATCCATTGCGCTAAGTGTCTCCCCAACAGAAGCAACTTTGCAGCTTGGTGATAGTATTGTTATAGAAGCATTTACTTCGGCTACCTTGGAAAGCATCCGATGGTCTCCTGCTATCTACATCTCTTGTGATACTTGCCTAAGTAATACCATTACTCCTTTTGAAAGTATCAACTATCAAATCACCGCAATGGACACCAGCGATTGTATTGTTACGGAGGAAATAAGCTTACGGGTACAAAATGAAAGATTGGTCTACATTCCAAATGCATTTTCTCCAAACGGAGATGGCATCAATGATTTTTTCATGCCCTATACCGGAACCGGTGTTGAACGAATTCTAAACTTTAGTATTTTCAACCGTTGGGGAAAAACGGTTTTTGAGGTGGAGGATTTTGTGCCTAACGATCCGGGATATGCTTGGGGAAAAGATCTGAATATAGCAGATCAGGTTGGTCTCTATGTTTATTATGTGGAAGTGCGCTATGTTAATGGGGAGACAGAAATATTTAAAGGGGAAGTGAATGTTTTGCGCTAATCACACAAAACTCAAATAATTCACCCCTGGCCGATAAGTCTTTTTCATTGCATCTACGATCATGTTATAATCTTCTTGATTATTTTGAAAGTCTAATTTTTCGACATCAATAATTAAGATGGGCGTTTTGTCGTCGGTTCTAAAATAATCGTAGTAAGTTTCTTGAATACCCTGTAGATATTCTGCCGTAATTTCCTGCTCATATTCTCTACCTCGCTTTTTAATATTATCCAATAAGTTATCAACAGAACGATGAAGGAATACGATTAAATCTGGTCTAGGAAAACTAGTGTTAAGGATATGAAACAAACGCTGAAATAAGCGATACTCTTCTGCGTTCAAATTATTTTTTGCGAAAAGTAAAGTCTTCAAAAAGAAATAATCCGCCACTATCAATTCCTGAAATAAATCAACCTGAGTTTGTTCTTGTAATTGCTTGTGACGTTCTGTCATAAAAAACAACTCCACAGGGAAAGCATAACGTTCCTGATTTTCATAGAAGAAAGGTAAGAAGGGGTTTTCCGCAAATTGTTCCAAAACTAATTTACAATTAAAATCTTCATGCATTCGGTGGCAAAGCGTTGTCTTGCCAGCTCCGATGTTGCCCTCTATGGCAATCAATCTATGTGGGAAAGGGTTTTTCATTTATTGTTTGCTTGTTACATCTATCAACACTACCTCTAATTCATCTTCAGATTGGTCATATAATTCATCCATTCTTAGTCCAGATATTGGGTGTAAAAAATCTTCTGCAATATCCATCATCGGAATCAATACAAAGTTGCGTTCCTGCATATGTGGGTGTGGTACGACGAGCCTTTTGGTTTCAATAATCTCATTTCCAAAAAAAACGATGTCAATGTCTAAGACTCGTGCTGTCCATTTTTCTAAGCGTTCTCTACCACAAGTGCTTTCTATCTTGTGAATTGCGCTTAAGGTTTCTTGAGCTGACAATTTAGTTTCTACTAATAGGGCGGAATTGATGAAATTAGGTTGATCTGTTTTCCCCCAGGCAGCTGTTTCGTAATACTGAGACTTCCTTTTAATGGTGCCAATTTGCTCCGCAATCATTTCTTCCGCCTTTTGCAGCATAGCAAGACGATCGCCGATGTTGCTGCCGAGGTGAAGATATACCTGGTGTTTTGTCATAGTAGTTGAAAGATTGAAAATTGACTGAACGAACCTTAATGAGGGAGGTAACCGCTATCATTTTCTTCTAATTTTCTAATTTAAGCACAAAGTTAATTTTGAATCGGGGAAAAGAAAATGAAAAGGAGAATAAAAATGAGAATATCGCTCAGTTCACATCGAAGGTGAACGAACAGGCGTAACGTTGAGCCTAAGATCATGGGAACCGTCCGGTGTTGGCCATACCTCTAAGACCTTCTACCATAAAACCGTCAAAATCCATTCTGCCCAATCGACTGCCCATCAAACTGATTTCGGCCATAGGGAACCTTGATGAAATCCAGTGCACCAGGTTTTACGTTTAGCGAGAAATTGAAAGAATTTCTGGAAGGATACCAATTGATGGCCATTTGCCAACAGTGGAGATCTCGTTTTAGGCCCAGACTTGGGTAAACCAGTCGCTTTTGTTTGAAGTTGTACGAGATTTGACTGAGCGTAACACTCCATTTATCCGTCAACTTTATATTTCCTCGAACAGTGAGCGAGTGCGTGGAAATGGTGAAGGTATCGCGAGCAGTATCTCCTGCTCCGATGCTTTGCAACTGGAATTTAATATCATGACTAATACTGAAATTATCAATCAGACTTAGGAAGCTTTGATTTGCTATCCCTTGGGGACCACCTTGGTTTTGGTCTCCTCTAGGACGGTCTCCGCTATTGCCTTTCTTCTTATTATCTCCTTTAATAAAATCAACTAGCTTTCGGATGGTAAACCGAGTGGTCAGACCAGCGGAGGCATTATCAAAACGGGCGATTCTTTTCTTGTCTTTCCAAACCAATTGATCCACTCTCTTTCGTCGGCCAAGGGTGTCAAAAACAACCTGATAAGGATCAAAAGTCGCATTGACTGTAAAGGTCGTAAGACCAGGAATGACAGATGCTCGTCCATTTATTCGGATGGTACTCCAGTGCAGAGAATCAGCAGCGAAGTTCCGACTACCATTTAAACTCACGCTGTCAAATATTTTGAAACGCTGGAAGGTAGAATCTTTTTTGGAAAAATATTTTCCTTCAAAAATATTGGTCAATCCATAGCTGAGGTTAAACTGTTCTCCAGCACTTGAAGGTTGATTACTATACACGTCTCCTGTAAAAACGGAATACATTTCTTCTTCATCTGACAGCAACGATTCCCGAACGGTTTTAAAATAATCCCAGACATCCGTCGTATAATCAGGAGTATAACTAACACTTAAGCTGGGAGTGGCAGTATGCCGCAATCCTCGGAGCCAACCTCGCTTAAAAAGCATTGTTCCAAACAATTTGGTATTTAATGAAACACTTGTGTTAAATAGTCGGAGCGGCTTAAATCCTCTTGGAGTTTCTTCAACAATACTACCATAAGCGGTGGTATCAAATTCATAAATCATTTCTAAAGAATCTATAAGGGTTGTGTCTATTTCGTACGTGGGATCGAATGTCTTCTCCAGTGTTTCAAAATTCCAGACTTCTGTGTATTTAATGTTAGGAGATAGATTAAAGTATTTCAAAACTCGGAAACTTGCGTTTGCAGAAGCTTCATGTTTTGCCCCGAAACGCGCTTCGTCTAAGGTTTGCTGCGTAAAAACAGTCGTATCAGTAGCTATAAATTTGTTCTGCGCCTGCCCATGATAATCAATACCTATTTTGTCATACCACTTTTCATCAGCAATAGGATTCTTACTTTTGAAAGGAAAGACTCTGTTCATTCTAAAGTCAAGATTCGGGAATGAAATCTGAACTGCATTAGTAGAGGTAATTTGAGAGTGATTTAAACTGGCAGAAAAAGTAAAGGGCTTGTCTGGAAATGTTTTTACAAAGTTAAGATTAGAACGAGTAGTATTTTGCTGGACAGAGGCAGCATCGTTAAAATTTCGACTTTGGAAATTATTGGTTTGGAAATTCACCCCACCTTTGAAAGTCATGGTTGGATGTGCCTTAGTATCCTGACTGTGCGTCCAATTAACCGCAAACGATTTATCTCGGGCAAAACCATTTCCTTTTTCCACTCGCTGATTGGAATAACTCAGTCTTAAATTACCATTGTATTTATAGAGTTTTTTGTACTGAGAAGTTACGTTCACTCCCCAGGTTCCTCTAGTATATATTTTCCCGGTAAGGGTCAGATTCATATAATCATTTAATGCAAAGTACCAACCGACATTTTCTAAGCCGAAACCGAGCACATCAGATTGTTCGTAACTCTTAGGGAAAATCAACCCGGTACGTTCTCCTAGTTTCAATGGAAATATCCCGAAAGGCAACCAAATCGGAGTGGGTACTCCTCCCAATTCAATATTGGAAGGGCCAACTACCACCACATTATTGGTCATCACTTGTCTGCGACTGTGAATACTGAAATGAGGATTTGGGTGATTACAGGTGGTAAACAAAGCATCTTTACTATAAATATGCTGATGTTGATGAATACTATCGGAGCCTTCGCTAAAAATTTTGGCCTTGCCTCCGTGGACAATTACGCCACTTTGTGCAGAAACTGCTTTTTCAACAACCCCTTTTTTCGTTTTAAAATTGAAGCGCATTTTCTCTGCCGTAAAATCCTGATCTTTGTCAGTAAACTTAGGCAAACCATTTTTAACTCCTAAGCTATTTTCGCTGTATTGCGCCGTCACAATATTGTCCGTCCAGTTGTATACGATATAATCGGCCTCCAATTTGATGTCTCCATATATAACATATGCTTCTCCCCAAAGGTGAATCTCTTTGTTGGCGATGTCGTAGCGCATGGAATCTTTTCCATAGGATTCTACTTCCTGATCGAGAGAATCGGTGGAATAGGCCACGGTTGAAGTAGAATTAAAGGTAGAAACAGTGGAAGTGGCAGTATTGGTGGTGGATTGAGAGAGTGAATCAAAGGGTAGGTTTGTAGTGAGGCTATCTAAAGTTTTTGGAATCGTATCAAGAATTCCTCCCAATTCATCAATCTTTTCGGATAAACCCGATGGAATGGACAACCCCAGACTATCTAAAACAACTGCCGGCAGACTATCAATAGGTGGAACCTCCTGCGCTCGAAGAGAAGAGCAGAAGAAGCAGTAAACCAAAATTATTAAGAGTAGTTTTGCTTTCAACCTATTAATTGTTTTTCTTTGCGCCTTGAAATCTTGTATTTTATTATAACTGTTACCGATCCAATGACAAAACCAAACTTCCTAAAATTAACGGCCTTTCTTTTGGTTCTGCCTTTTATTAACATTTACTTTAACAGTTCGGTAAGACCTTCTACTATAGATGAATTGCCAACTGATAAAATCCTTAACGTTTTAGAAAGTGAAACGCAGGGTCATCGCAGCTGTTTCATTCCTCATCTCCATAAAGAGGCTTCCATCTTTGAAACACCTGATTTTGGTTTTGAGATGGGCAAATATATTAAAGATAATTTTGGAAAAGGAGCTAATTATAAAATCAAAACCGTAGTGATTGACCCGGGACACGGTGGACGAGATGGAGGCACTTCCGGAAAGTATGCCATAGAAAAGGATATTGCCTTGAAAGTTGCCAATCATTTGGGGGTAAATATGAGGTATCAATATCCAAATATTCGCTTTATTTTCACCCGTACTGATGATCGTTTTGTCCCATTGTCTGAGCGCGCGCGCATCGCCAATGATGCAAAAGCTGATCTCTTTATTTCCATCCATTGCAATTCCCTTCCTGACTCCCCAGTAAACAACCGTGTTAAAGGTTCGGAAACTTATGTAATGGGATTGCACACTGCAGAACAAAACCTCAATGTGGCCAAACGAGAGAATTCCTCGATTCTTTATGAGCAAAACTATCAGCAAAGGTATGATGGTTATGATCCAAATTCCCCGGAAGGTCACATTATCTTGTCTATGTTTCAAAATGCCTACCTTGGACAGAGCATTTTGTTGGCTGATGAAATTGAAAACCAATTAGGGGCTGTCGCTGGAAGAAAAAGCCTAGGTGTAAAACAAGCAGGATTCGTTGTCCTTAAACAAACCACAATGCCTAGTGTTCTTGTGGAAACGGGTTACCTTAGCAACACGGAAGATGAGCAATATCTTTCCAGCGAGACGGGACAATCCAATATGGCACTTTCAATATTGGATGCCTTCACAGCGTACAAACAAGCGGTTGAAGACAATAGTCCAGCTGCTGTTAGTACTGCTTACGTAGAAAGTAATACGGAGCAGGTTCAGGTAAAAAGCACTTCGATGACCGTTGATCGAGTTTTAAGTCAAAATGAGCATTCAAATCAAAGTCAAAACAGAGATCGCAGGGCTAATGGAAATCTGAATAAGAATAACAATCGTGAACATAACAGATATAACAATCAGAATACAAAACAACAGGAGGCTTCAATTCAACCAGCTTCGAGAGGAATGGCTCCTACCCTTGTTGTGAATGATAAAGACAGTACGATAAAGAACATTGATACAAAAATGGAATATAAAGTATTGTTGGCTACTTCTAATAAGTTGATAGACACGGGGAAAAGTCCTTGGAAGGATATTGATTATTCGGTGCAAGTGCTGAAAGAAAACGAAGCTTACAAGTATCTTGTTATTGGATTTAGCGATAAGGCTACGGCGACAAAGGTGAAGGAGGAGATGCGAAAAAAGGGATTTAAGGAGGCTTTTGTAGTGGGATATCGAGATGGGGTGCGAGTGTCTTCCTCGACTCGCGGTGCTCGCTCGGAATGACAACGGAACTCGGTCTGGTGCCGGAACGACAAGACATAAAGAAGTTGCTACTCTCTGATAAAGTGAAAGTGACTCCTTTATAGTCTTATCCAACAGAATGAAATAGCGTTTTAGAATACGAACCAAATAATGTAACTTAATTTCAATAATTTAGAGTTAACAAACCTAGATATACGATAGACAGCTCCTTTGGAGCGATATCTTTGTAACAAAAAACACAAACATGTCAAACGAAACAAAAATCGGAATTTTATCAGTGGTGACCATCGCCCTATTTATTTTCGGTTTCAAATTTATAAAAGGCCAAAACATATTGACCTCTTCACAAATCATTTACGTAAAGTATGATCAGGTGGATATGATGGCAGTCTCCTCCCCTGTCCTCATCAATGGGTTTCAAGTTGGAGTCGTCACAGACATTTATCTGAACCCAGAAACCATGACGGACATCATTGCGGTTTTGGATATTGGAACTGACATTAGCATTCACAAAAATGCAATGGCTGAAATCGTTAGCGCATCTATGATGGGCGGCAAGGCCATTCGTATTGTAAACAACCAACCTTGTTCGGATGGGACTTGTGTAAAAAGCGGAGAGTACCTCAATGGCAGAACCTTAGGTATGTTGGAAGCCATGATTCCTCAGGGAGAAATGGATGCTTATTTGACCAGCATAAAAAACAATATCGGCCCTGCTTTCGATTCTTTGAATAGCTCTTTGAAAAGCCCTTCGGAAGACAACTTAGTTGGAAAAACCATGCAAGATTTGCAGTTGAGTATGGCTAACCTCAAAAAGACCACCGATCAGCTTAACGGTTTACTGGCTTCTTCTGCTGGTACCATCAAAAGAACGATGGGCAATTTGGAATCCATTACTGGAAACGTAAAATCCTCTAATGACAAGATTACGGGGATGTTGACGAATGCCGATAGCTTAATGGCAAAATTGAATGCTGCGAATATCAGCGGAACAATAGATAGCGCGAATAAGGCTTTAGGAAGTACGGATGAAGCAATCGTTCAATTGAAAGCGACTTTGAAAAAAGCAGATGAAGCACTGGCCGGTTTAGGAGAAGTCGCGCGTCAAATCAACGAGGGAGACGGAGCATTAGCGATGTTGATCAAAGACCCTGCCTTTGCTCAAAAACTTAATACCACCGTTCAGGACTTAGATGCTTTACTACTCGACATAAAAGATCATCCTTATAATTACATTCCACTTAAATCACGAAGAAAGGTTACCAAATGGAGAGCGAAAGACCAAAAAGAAGGCGAATAAAAAAGCCTAAAAACAATACTTCTCCGTTGAAGGCCATCCGCAACAGTTACGCGGACATGGGTGTTGATGCTTTTTATCGTAACAATGGAGACACGTACCAAAACCCACACTACGATTACATCAAACAATTGCTTCAGCAGAACGAATCTCGGATTGATTACAAAAACATCCTTGATTTTTGTTGCGGTAGCGGTGAGGTCAGTCAGGTACTGCACGATATGGGTTATGAAAAAAGTACAGGCTGTGATCCTTATACTCAACGCGCCTATAGTCTGCGCATGAAAAAGCCTTGTATGGGTTATTCTTTTGAGGATGTTATTCAAGGGAAACTCCCTCCTCGCAAACAATACTCTTCCATTATTTGTAGTTTCGCGATGCACCTTTGTAAACCGAAGCAGCTTTACCCATTGACTCACCAATTATTTAAAGTAACGAAACAGATTGTGATTATTACGCCGCACAAAAGACCGGCTTTGCAGGAGTTGGATGGGGTAAAGTTGGATTTTGAGGATTTTGTTTTGACGGAGCGGGGGAAGAAAGTTAGGATGATGGGGTATGGTTTGGAGTAAGTCCACAATTAGTCGTAAACCGAATCATTTTCTTAAAAATAAACGTTGTCATAAGGCCTTCGGCGACCTACTTTTTCAGTCGAAAAAAAGTAGGCAAAATTCTCGGCC
>CAZDTI010000112.1:0-21286 GCA_964508085.1 uncultured Saprospiraceae bacterium
GATCTATAGGCCTCCCCTACCATAAAAGCGCCTTCTAAGAATTCCTGAAAGTTAGGTTGTCTTTCCGGCTGATAAGTTTCTAACAATGTATTTTCAGACACTCCTTTTATAATCTCATCTATTTTCCAGGCCACATTCATAATGTCTCTAAAGCCCGCGCACATCCCTTGTCCAACAAAAGGAGGAGATAGATGAGCAGAGTCACCAGCTAACAATACTCTTCCAAGTTGCCATTGCTTTTGAATGACGCTTCGGTATTTGTACAAGACGACGTGTTCGACTTTTAAATTGGAAGGATCCTCCCCTACTTTGGTCAACAGTTCTGCTATTTTTTCGGGTTTTTCATATGTTTCTTTTTTGGGATTAGATTCGTTGAATAGTGGGTATTCAAATCGTTTGTGGCCATGATGTGCCGACATTCTGATGTATGGGAAACTGGCGCTACAAAATTGCTCAGCATGCTCAAAAGGTTGAGGGTTGTTGATTTCTGTGAGGTCTAACTTTAGGATTGCTCCTTCATTTTTAAAGTCAATTTCTTCTATACCTAACACGGTTCTTACAGCACTATTTGCACCATCACAACCTAATAAGAATTTTGAAAAAACACTTTTAGTCTCCCCTGTGGAAACATCCTTACAGATCAAATGAACTCCTGCTTCCTCCGAAGAATCTATCGTCAAAAATTCAGTTCCGTAACAAACCTCCACGTTGGAAAATCTTTCTAAACCATCTTCTAAAACCTTTTCCAGCTCAGGTTGATAAAATAAATTCCCTTGGGTAAATCCATCTGTTCCTCCACTTTCGAAGATGGCCATGAGGTCACCTTTATGACTGATTAATCGGAGACCTGTACTTGGACTAAGCACTTCGAGTAATTCTTTTTGAAGTCCGACAGATTGAACGCATCTGATTATTTCACTATCCAATTGAATGGCTCGTGGAAAATCAAGTCGGCCTTTATATTTTTCAATTACACAAACTTGATAACCGTAATGCCCAAACACATTGGCTGCATATAAACCGATGGGCCCCAGGCCCACGATAAAAATATCGTATTGATCTTTTGTTATTTTCATCTTTTGCTTCCTTTTTTGTCTCCATATCTTTCCTGGTAATTATCAACAGTATCCATACCTGAGAAAAATTCAAGGTTGTGATAATCAGGATCATAAACGTAGTAAGCCGTATTACCTCCAGTCTCTCCATCGCCATGCGGAGGAGTGTTGTTATGTCTGGCCACTCCATAATTGATGTACCCGAGATTTTGTTCTTCTAATAATTTCTTTGCTTTTTCGTGATAATCCAAAGCAGAAAATTCAGGACCCTCTAATTCAAAGGCCGTATGAAAAAAACCATGGGTAGAAGGTTTGACGATATTGCCATCAGGATCTCTTTGTTCCATCAAGACTATGCACTCTTCGTGCTCATTAGCAGATAGATAACTACATCGAATGGTAAAATTGGGTTTGGTAGGATGCGGCTCTATTTCGCAGGTTCGACTGTGTTTTAGACCGGATACTTTTAGGTACCAGTCCACACTTTTTTCAAGGTCGGAAACATAGATAGAAAGTTGGTCTAAGTGACTTAGATTGGCAGGTTGGAAGAAGCCATAGTCTTCCGTTTTGTTGGAGAAGCGTTTTCCAGTAAGAGTGGGAACGAGTAATGTCAATTCTCGAAACCACCGTTTCTTCATCATCGCTGACTTTTGAGCCATCTCTGGCGTCATTAAATGTTTTTCCATTATTTTATACTGAGTAATTTAATTTCGAGATATATGATTTCGAGTACGATTTCGGATTTATGATTTCGGATTTCGGACCTGCCCGTTGCGGAGCAGGCGGGTTTCGGAGCCCTTGATTCGTACCACTACTTGATTGTGGATGTACGATTTCTGAGCGCTAAATGTGGAAATTCCGAAACTTCATACCTCACGTTCAAAATCACATCTGGTACGTTTGGTGCAATACTTCCGAAATCCAACATCCGAAATCGTACTAGTTTCCAATCACTTCCAACCAATGGCCGCTAGGGTCAGGAAAACAAATGGCTTGTTTGCCTGGAATCGGTCGGGCAGAAGCGATTAGGCGTCCTTCTTTGGGGACGATATTTCTTTCTTTCAATTTCTCTTTCAGTTGATTGATGCTGTGTTCCTCTCTAAGCTGCAATGTCATATGAAGCATCTCATCATTATCGTAGGTTAAGTTTTTATTTTCTACAAAGCAGAGATCATGGTGATAATAACCAAAGCTTACGAAATACATAATCTGTTTCGCCATTCTCATTGCTGCACTACTATCCGGATGGTTACGTGCAGAAAATTGAACGTTGAATAAATCCTTATAAAAAGCTAAGCTTTCCTCTAATTCGCGCACATAAAACACATGATGTTGAAGCTTTTTTATTTCTATTGGACTTGACATACTCTTCTTTCTTTAATAAGTTTTATTAATTAAATAGATCAATAAACAATCGGCAATTCAAAACACTTTTGATCCTATTTGAAATTTTGTTCTGTAAAACTATACTTTATTAATAGCAAATGAATGATTTGGTTCAGAAATCACTATATTGTTTTCTAATTCAATAATAAGAAAAACTTATACTTAAATTATGGAGTTAAAACAACTCAAGTATTTTGCAGGGGTGGCAGAGGCCTTACATTTCAGTAATGCCGCAAAAAAACTGTTCGTATCTCAATCCGCTTTAAGTCAGCAAATTCAACTTTTGGAAAATGAATTAGGCGTCGATCTGTTTAAGCGCAATGAGCGGGTGAGATTGCGAAAAGTAGAATTGACAGAGGCAGGAACGGTATTTTTGATCGAGGCTAAACAGATATTACTGATGTGTGATAAAGCAATAGAAACGGCCAGACGAATTGGATCACATAAAAAGGAATTCCGCTTTGGCATTTTCAAAACCTTTTTAAAAGAAAGAGTGGAATTGATAGAAATATTTAAGCGTAATTTTCCTGATGTAAATCTTAAGATCATCGAACTGGATTTACATTGGGATGTTCAAAAAGCATTGAGCGAAGATCGGTTGGATGTTGGATTTACGTTTATGCCTCTTCGGCATAATGATCTATCGTTTAAGTCTTTTAAAAGTGATCACCATTCTATTTTGATGCCCCATACGCACCCATTGGCCAAGAAGGAATTTATTCACCTTAGTGAGTTAAGCGATGAAAAATGGATTGTAATCGGGACTATGGTCAATCCTGTTTTTGAAGAATTAGAAAACGCTTGTATCGAGGCAGGTTTTTCAAGGAAAGATTCAATCGTACAATCTGTAAATAGTTTAGAGCTGGCCTTTTCTTTAGTAGGACTCGGACTCGGGATTGCATTCGTTCCGGCATTTATTGATACCGATACCAATCCAAAGTTAGTGAAGAAGCGAATTTTAAACCCTGATGAAACGCCATTCACTGCAGTAGACGTGGATTTGGGAATTGCCTACAAAACGAAAACTTCTAATCCTTTAGCTCTTGCTTATGTGGGGCTTATTAATGATTTGAAGGTTTGAGATTATTGGAAGAATCCAGCCTAAAAGCAAGTTTGAAACTCCGTAAATAATACTTTTCTGGTTTATAGTTGCTCTCCGCATCTTTACCCCAGCTTTCCATTTCACATCGAAATAGTGGCATAAATCCCATTCGCCCCAGTCAATATCGGGTGAACGAATCTTTATTGGATTATGCTCATCGGGAACAAAATCGTAATTCTATTTGTCAATTTTCAGATGGTATTGAACCAGAGAGATTTTTCTTTATTGCTTTGTTGGAGCACTCTGAAGAAGGGCTGACCTCTCCTAAACCACATCTTTTTTCAATAATGTGAAAAAAAGCGACTTCATTGATAAAATATGAAGCCCTGATTCTTTGATGTCCTTCTACTTTTGGAAGTAAAGTTCAAAACATTCAAATAAGGAAAGAAGGAAATCATAATAAGTCTCTTCCTTTTGAATGCTTTACCAATAAAAGCAAGTGAAGAAATGAAGAATTCAACGCTATTGTCATTAGCCTTCCTATCTATTTTTTTCTTGCCAGCGTATTCAGAAGGAACAATCTTCCGATTCGTAGTTTAACTTTCCGATTCAAGTATCGATGCTTATCTAATCAAACAATTGACTAATGAATTATTTTTCAACAATATTAATCTCCATTTTTTTCATGAGTATAACTTCAATTTCTGATTGCCATGAATCTACTAATGAATCTAGTAAAGAATCTAGTACTAATTTCGTGCAACTTAGCTTTAACGACACTTCGAATTCCCTGGATATAAA
Organism: uncultured Saprospiraceae bacterium; assembly: GCA_964508085.1. Classification (GTDB taxonomy): domain Bacteria; phylum Bacteroidota; class Bacteroidia; order Chitinophagales; family Saprospiraceae; genus CALGLS01. The sequence continues at coordinate 4,285 of CAZDTI010000112.1, forward strand.
AATTGATAACAAACACTTTACATCTTATCTTTTTCAAGATAGTATTTTAAGAAAGCCTGTACTCTATCCTATTTATACCTCAAATGAGATTAGAGTGACGCGGGGTTTTCCTTTCTCCAGTAATCCTGGGGAAAGAATAGATCATCCACACCATTACGGAATCTGGTTCAATCATGGCATTGTCAACGAAGTAGATTATTGGAATAGCTCCGTCGACCCGGTTAAACCCGAATTAAGATATGGAAGAATTGAACATAGAGAATTTTTGAAAGTTGAATCTGGTAAGGTCGGAAAACTACAAGTTCAAAAAGAATGGATAAATGATGAAGATAAACTTATTTTGAACGAGGTCACCACTTATACCTTCTCAGGGGATAAAAACACTCGGACCATCACACATGAAAGCACATTGTTAGCTCCAAACGAAGATGTATTCTTCAAAGATTCAAAAGAGGGCATGTTTGGGATAAGAGTACGAAGAGAACTGGAAGTACCTTCTGATGAAGCTGCTATTTTGTTGGATAAAAACTTAGAACCATCTTCAGAAAAAATCATTAGCCAAGAAAATGTTTCGGGACACTATAGAAACAGTGAAAACATAGAAGGTTATCCTGAAGTATGGGGAAAACGGGCTAAATGGGTGCAACTTTCAGGACAGGTGGACAATGAAAACATTGGCATCACTATTTTTGATCACCCTGATAATATTAATCATCCTCCTCATTGGCATGCAAGGGATTATGGATTGTTCAGTGTGAATTCTTTAGGAAGTAGTGCTTACACAAAAGAAAAGGAGGAAATGAACTTTACCCTAAAAAAAGGAGAATCAATTACTTTCAAACACCAAGTCATAATATCTAATAGCATTCAACAAGAGGTTAAAGACATTGAAGATGTTTATAAAAATGCCTTTCGATAAGGGAGGCGGAATTACACTAGAGACTGTTTCATTAAGTGTGTCAGCGGGCAGATTTCTCTTTAGGGATTAAGGGCTGCGAGAGGGTTGACACACTTGGTAGGACAATCCCTTACACCTATTTCTATTTTAAATAAATGAACAAAAAACTTAAGCTACTATACATTTTTTGCAAACGCAGCCCCCAGCCCCTAAAGGGGAGCATCCACCCGCTTAACATATCGGTGGAAATAAAGGCTAATTTTGAAAGGTGTATAGTATTTTACAAAAAACTAATATATACATGCCTTTTCTTTTGTTTCCATTTTTGGGCAGTTGCTCAAAATGGAAACTTCCAAATTGAAGGAACGCCTCCTTTTCAAATACCCATTCAAAAAAAATCAGATGAAATAAAATTAGATGGCGTCCTAGATGAAGCTACCTGGTCAAATGCAAAAAAATGTACTAAGTTCACTCAGTATTTTCCCAATGATGGAGAACCTGCACTTGGTGATACAGAAATTTATATGAGCTATGACGATGACTTTTTCTATATAGCCGCCAAATGCTATACACCTGGAAATAATTTTAGAGTTGAATCTTTACGTCGGGACTTTGGATTTTCAAGAAACGATAACATCAATTTTATATTCGATACTTACCATGACCGAACCAATGCTTTTCAATTTAGTATGAATCCAGTAGGAGCACTAAAAGAAGCACAAATTTCAATAGGCGGAAAGAGTAGCAGTGCTTTCGATGGTTCATGGGATAATAAATGGAATGGCGACGCTAAGATGTACGACAATTATTGGACCTGTGAAATGGCCATCCCATTTAGTTCCATTCGGTACAAAGCTAATTCTACTAAATGGGGATTTAATTGTTATAGAAATGATTCTCAAACTAATGAGGTTACCACTTTCATCCATGTTCCTCGAGAGAACAATTTGATGAATCTAAATTACACCGCAGAAATATTTTGGGGGGAACCATTAGAAAACCCAAAGAAAAATATTTCCATAATCCCCTACGCTACTGCAGGAATTTCAAAAGACTATGAAGATATGACCTCCGATGGTCTTCCATCCAATTTTAGTATTGGAGCAGATGCCAAGATCGGTGTTTCTTCCAGCCTTAATTTAGACCTTACCGTAAACCCAGACTTTTCTCAAGTAGAAGTGGATAGACAAGTAACCAACTTGGATAGATTTGAAATTTCTTTTCCAGAAAAAAGACAATTCTTTTTAGAAAATGCAGATTTATTCAGCGGCTTTGGAACTGGAAGTGCACGTCCTTTTTTTTCTAGAAGAATTGGCGTTTCTATTGATACGCTAACAGAAAACAACATTCAAAATACCATATACGGAGGAATGCGTTTGAGTGGAAAATTGAATGAAAGGCTGAGATTGGGCGTACTGAATTTACAAGCTGCTTCACAGAAGGAAAACGACCTGCCGAGTTTCAATTATACTGTGGCAGCGGCAGAACAGCAAATCTTTGACCGATCGAATATAGGATTTATCATGGTGAACAAACAAGCCATAAATGCTGATGACTTCAGTGGTTCTGCCGATACATACGACCGGGTGGCGGGCTTGGAATATCGCATCAATTCTGAGAATAATTTTTGGACGGGCAAACTTTCCTACATGAAAGCTTTCACGCCTAATGACAAAGAAATGAAATACTATGCCTTTGCACAGCTGGAATTTAATCAAAGGCGATACCGAGTAGAATGGGTTTCCTTAATCGTTGGTGATGGATATGATGCGGAGGTGGGGTTTGTCCCAAGGAGAGACATTTACATGATGAGCCCAGAATTTGACATTCGCTTTTTTCCGTCTAACAATAAAATCACGCAAATGACATTTAGTGCGGATTCCCGTTTATTTTACAAACTGGGGAAGGACGACAATGAAATCATCACCGATTATGGAAGAGAAGAAATTCAATTGAAATTAGATTGGAAAATGGATTTTAGTAATAACCACAAACTGGAATTCACCTATGAAAATAAAGACTTTACTTTATTAAAAAACTTCGACCCTACTCGAATTCAAGATGATGGATTGTTTTTTTCTGCAGGTACGAATATTAATAATCATTTTTTTAACATTGAATATAAAACGAATCCAGCGAAACCATTTTATTTCGAAATCGAACCAACCCTTAGTTCTTATTACGGAGGAATCAGAGCAGATATTGAGGGGCAATTTACTTTTAGAAAACAACCTCATTTGGTTTTTTCTTTAGATTACAATTATATCTACATTGATATTGGGCAAAGTTTTCAGAAAGCAAATTTATGGTTGGTTGGTCCTCGAATTGATGTCACCTTTACAAAAAAAATATTTTGGACCTCTTTCATTCAATACAATAATCGGTTGAACAATTTGAACATCAATTCGAGGTTTCAATGGAGGTTTGCTCCAGTCTCCGACTTTTTCATTGTGTATACTGATAATTATCAAACAGAATTTCTAGATGATATTAATAGTAGAAATAGAGCCTTAGTTTTGAAATTGACCTATTGGTTAAATTTATGAAATCGTATATTATAAATGATCAAAGGACTGGCCATTTATTTTGCAATAATGTTAGATAAAACGTAACTGCTCAGAGGTCAGGAAGATGCGTACCCGTTAGGTAAGGGCTCCAATCTGCGGGGGAAGTTGCAGCCTTTTTACGAGGATTTTAAACACATAGGCCTGTCCTGAGCTTGTCGAATGGGCACATAGGGCACATAGCACTTAATTCGCAAGAGTGCACATAGAAAAACACTTTGTGTTTTTTTACATAGTTCACAAAGGGGAAATTTCATCAACAAACGCTTTTCAAACATAACCAATATAAATTATGAAAAAAGCAGGCGAAACTTGTCCTTTCGGCCTTTTGGAAGAAAGCTTTTATTATGGTCGTACCACTGAACCATTCTTATTAATTACATTAAAACCGGAGAAATGATTAAAAATCTATACAAGAAAAGAAGAATGACAATTTGGGTAGCCGTACTTTTAACCGCCCTTTCTTATGTCAGTTATGGACAGGCAGAGATAGCTACCCCTGACGGTTATGCCGGCTATATGCAAACAACCGGAGGAGGAAATACAACACCAATAACAGTCAATACGGCTCAGGAACTTTTGGATGCTGTAGATGGAAATACACCTGCTGTTATCATCATCGACGGAATAATTCCTATGGAGTCGTTTGAAGTGGGTTCGAATAAAACTTTAATTGGAGCTGATTCTTTATCCGGTATTTCGGGAGGCGTGATAAAAGTAAAAGGGACCAATTATATATTCCAAAACCTGACGCTAGGACCAAGCGACCAAGACGTCATGGAAATAAGAGGAGCTACTAATGTTTTTGTTCATAAGTGCGATTTCTATGATAGCTCTGATGAACTCTTATCCATTGTCAGAGAGGCCGATTTTGTAACGGTATCCTGGTGTCGATTTTATTTCGATAATCCTGATTCTCACTCTTATGCACATCTTATTGGCAATAGCGACAATGCAGTGGAGGACGAGGGAAAATTACATGTCACCTTGCATCACAATTGGTATGAAGACGGAATTCGGGGACGGATGCCTCGTGTTCGTTTTGGTCATGTTCATGTTTATAATAATTACTTTAACAGTCTTGGAAACGATTATTGTATTGGAACGGGAAAGCAGTGCCACATCAGAGTAGAGAAATGCCATTTTGATCAGGTGGATGATCTATGGAAGGAGTTTGGTGCGCTGGACAGTGGTGGAATTATCGGATGGGATGACTTGAAAGTAGAGGGTGGATCTTCTATCCCAACTTATATTGATAATTCCTATCCCGCATTTTTGTTGCCTTACAACTACTCCCCCGATCCAGTCTGTGACATTAAAGAAATGCTCATTGCTGGTGCTGGAAATGTTTTCCCCATCTCGACATCTGCTGATGAATTAATACAGAACAATGTATTTACAGTTTATCCAAATCCCACAAAAGATCTTCTTTTTATTGATACAAAGTTGGATCAAAATGAGATTGCTCGAATTTACTTAATCAGTCCCACCGGAGAGTTATTAATAGAGTCTGATCTCATTGGCAGGGAAGGGAAACAAGTTGATAATTATAGTTTGAACCTAAAGAATTTGGAGAGTGGAAATTACTATCTTATTTTGGAGGATAAGGAAGGTGTTAAGTATTCTTCTAAGGTGATTAAGTACTCGGTGTACTAAATATATACGACCAGTTTTGATTGTTTATATTTGAAATTGAACCGGTTAAATTTAGAGGTACTGATAGAAAAATTAGCTAAAGAAACTTGACAGGATTCTCAAATATAAAATTAAACAACAGAACCTATGATTCGAATTGCTTTTGAAGAAATGCAAAACGTGCTTACTCAACTTTTTCTAAAGTATAAATTTACCGAAGAAAAAGCATCCTTATTGGCCAAGGTACATTCCGAAAGCACCTTACATGGTGTCAATTCTCATGGCATCAATCGGGTAGGACTATTTTTAGAATATCTAGAACAGGAATTGGTGGATATTAATGCCGAAGCTAAAAAAGTAGAATCCTTTGGCAGTATCGAACGGTGGGATGGCCACTTCGGATCTGGAGTCCTCAATGCGACCAAATGTATTAATCGTGCCATCGAAATGGCTAAAGAAAATGGAATGGGCTTGGTCGCTTTGCGAAACACCAATCATTGGATGCGTGGTGGGACTTATGGAAAAATGGCAGCCGACGAAGGTTGTATTTCTATTTTATTTACGAATACAATTTCCAATATGCCACCCTGGGGAGCAAAGGAAAGTCGCATCGGAAATAATCCTTTCATTGTTTCCATTCCACGAGAGGAAGGGCACATTATTTTGGATATGGCCGTATCCCAATTTTCTTTTGGAAAAATAAACAATTACAAATTGGCAGGTAAAAAATTGCCCTACATCGGAGGATGGGACAATGATGACAACCTAACCAATGACCCTGAGAAAATACTGGACTCAAAGCGCGCCCTTCCAGTTGGATACTGGAAAGGTTCTGCCCTTTCGATTGTTTTGGACATGCTTGCCACTCTTTTATCTGCTGGAAATTCTACCTACAGGATCAGTCAGAAAAAGTATGAAACGGGAGTTTCCCAAGTTTACTTATGCATTTATCCTGATGTTTTTCAAGACAAAAACCTTCAAGAAAATTTGATCAACGAGATCATAAATTATACCCATGATGTGGAAACCATAAATGGAGACGATGCCACCTACTACCCTGGAGAAAGAAGTGCAGCTACAGCTATCTTGAATAAAAAAGAAGGGATTCCAGTGGATGAAACCGTGTGGCAAAAAATTATGGATAAGCTAAAGGAATAACCTAAGTGGTAAAATCTAGGTCTCTTTATTTTTGACTTTATTAGAATTTATCAAAAGCTTTAGTGGTTCCAGAACTTTGCGCAGTCCATATGAAACTGCTTAGAATAAGCGCTTTTGAAAAATAATGAAATAAATTTTTAAATAATGAAATATACCTTTTACCTACTCACACTTATTTGGATTTCCTGTAACAATGGAATGGTAGACAATGGAAAAAGCGAAGCTGCATCAAAAGGGGATAAAGAAATCTCAACGAAGCTTTTGGCTTTTCCTGAAGCAGAAGGTTTTGGCGCCTACTCCAAAGGAGGAAGAGGAGGAAGGGTATTGAAAGTTACCAATTTGAATGATAGCGGACCGGGCAGTCTTCGTTCAGCGGTAGAACAGGAAGGCCCAAGGACCGTTGTATTTGAAGTTTCAGGGATTATTGACCTTAAAGAAATGTTGTTTATAAAAAATGGTAACATTACAATTGCAGGACAAACGGCTCCTGGAGATGGTATTTGTCTGAGAGGAGAAACCTTGAGAATAGAAGCCAGCGAAGTGATTGTTAGATTTATTAAAGCAAGACTAGGTGATGGCAAACATGGAGAAGGTACGCTTCAAGGAAAAGATGCAATTAGTGTCGCAGCCGGTGAAAATATTATCGTCGATCATTGTTCCACCAGTTGGAGTTTAGATGAAGTATTGTCCACTTCTACTCGAAATAATTATTTGACAAATGTTACCGTTCAATGGTGTTATATTACTGAAGCACTTAATCCAGACGGACATGGATATGGAGCGCTGGTCAGAGGAGCTAATGGTGCAAAATATAGTTACCTGTACAACCTCTTCGCTCATAATCATGGACGCAATCCCCGTCCAGGAAATTATGATTCGAATTCACATGACAAAGATCCACAAGGGTTATTATTAGATTTTAGAGGTAATGTCATTTACAATTGGGACGGCCGTCATGCGGGTTACAATGCCGATAAATTAAGTGTCCTAAAAATGAATTATGTCAATAATTATCTGATTCCAGGGAGTAACTCAAAAAACAATGGCATTGCATATGCCGCGGGCTCTCCTTACAACAAAGCTTTTTTTGAAGGAAATTATTTTGATGGTAAAATACCAGATAATCAATGGTCATTGGTTCAGTTTAAGAAGAAAAGAACCTCCGAGGAGATAAACTTTTTTAAGCAAGACAGGGCCTTTGAGACTGGTCCAATTAAAAACATCTCCGCGCTTGAAAGCTATAAATTGGTGTTGAATCATGGAGGAGCTACAATTCCAAGCAGGGATAAGGTAGATGAAAGGATAATTGAAGATGTAAAAAACAAAACAGGTGAAATCATTGAAAGCCAAGAGGATATCGGAGGATGGCCAATTTATGAATCTACCCCTTCTCCAATGGATACGGACCAAGATGGCATGCCCGATGAATGGGAAATGGCCAACCAACTTAACAAAAGCGATCCGGAAGATAGAAATCAAATCGCGAGTAATGGCTATACCATGTTAGAAAATTATTTGAATAGCATTGATTAAAATTAAAGGTTCCTTGACAAGCTTAGTGGCATTGAATTGACCTTTTTCAAAGAAAAATTTACAGTAAATGAATAAAAAATATCCAAGTCCAATCCGATGGGGAATCATCGGATGTGGAGATGTAACAGAAGTAAAAAGTGGACCTCCTTATCAACTAACCGAAGGTTTTGAATTGGCAGCAGTAATGAGACGTGATGAAGAAAAACTAAAGGACTATGCCCAACGCCATAACGTACCAAAATACTGGACTAATGCCGATACACTCATCAATGATCCTGAAATAGATGCTGTATATATAGCCACACCTCCAGATACCCATATGCACTACGCACTCAAAGTGGCGGCGGCGGGAAAGCCTTGTTGTATCGAAAAACCTCTTGCTCCAAGTTACAAGGAAAGTGCTGCCATTTTGGAAGCCTTTACCAGTAAAGACACTCCTCTTTTCGTCGCTTACTATCGGCGTACCTTACCAAGGTTTGAACAAGTTCACAATTGGTTGAAGAATAATGAAATTGGAAAAGTCAGGCACGTAAATTGGCAATTGTGTATGCCTCCAAATGAAAAAGATATTTCAGGAGTTGACAATTGGAGAACAGAAATAGAAGTTGCTCCAGGAGGATATTTTGACGATTTAGCGAGCCATGGTTTAGACCTCATTACTTTTTTCCTAGGAGATATAAAAGAGGTACACGGATTTAGTTTAAACCAACAAAATCTTTACTCCTCAAAAGATGCCTTTACGGCATGCTGGATTCATAACAATGAAATTACGGGGGCTGGAAGTTGGAATTTTGGAAGTGACCAAAGTGAAGACCGAGTGGAGATTTTTGGAAGTGAAGGGAAAATCCAATTTTCTATTTTCGATAATAATCCTATTGTTTTGAAGAATAAAAAGAAGCATGAAGAACTGATGATTGCCCACCCAAAACATGTTCATCAATTTCATGTGGAAAAAATAAAAAAACACCTGTTGAATGAGGACTATTCCCATCCTTCTACTGGAGCAACAGGTGCCCATACAAGTTGGGTTATGGATAAAATTTTAGGACAGTTATAACCCAATTGTCAAAATTTTACCTATGAATTATATGAAAACTCAATATATAATTTCAAATGTAAAACAAAAGACAAATAAAAATTCATACATGTTGATTTTTGAATAACATATGTAAAATTTTGAATAGATCATCTCGTCTACTTATGACGACCTTACAAGTGATGATCAGGGAAAGCAATCAATCAATAAATCTACTTCAAATTTCTTACCTATCAACCTACTGTTTTTAGGCTTACATCTTATTGCCCTCCCTAAAGTCAACACTATAAATTATTCATAACAAAACTAATTATTATGTTCAAAAATTTACTTACCATTTTTTGCCTCACCATAGCCACAACCGCCTTTGGGCAATGGAATATTTATGACGGAGGTGTTCTTCCTTTAGATACCATGTTTGCTGGAAGTTGTAATGAACCAGGACCTGGATTTATTGAAGCGGTTATCGACGATCCGGATATTCCCGGGAACAAATTATTAGAATACTTCTCTCCAGATGAAGATGCTAAACAAGCTTATAAAGTCAATCCGGATCCTTGGACTGGTTTTACTTTAGTCACAAGAATGAAAGGCTATCCTGGCGTAGATACATTAGACCGATTATTTGATTTCGAGATTCGAAATGGAGATTCTGGTTTGAGAGAAAAATTCTATATCAATTATGACAACACTATTGAGTTAGACAATGCGGACACAACGGCTGCTGTTGGTGTAGGGAACTGGCATACCTACCGAGTTACCATGAGTGGAGATGAAGTTAATGTTTATGTAGATGAAAATCCTAGTCCTCTTTTGACAGGAATCACTACGAATAGTACAAGTAGCTATGAACTAAAAATTGCGGACTGTAGTGGTGCTAAAGAAGGAGCGCTTGTCGATTGGGTTACCTGGACACTAGATGGTGCATATGCTCCTGGGACTGGGCCAGCGTTACCACCGAATTTGGCTACTGGTTTTACACCTACTTGGGCGATCTATGATGCAAGTGTTTTACCACAAGATACCATGTTTGGCGGAAGTTGTAATGAACCGGGGCCTGAATTTTCAGAAACCATTATTGGTGATCCAGACATTGCCGGAAATATGTTGTTGGATTATTTCTCTCCAGATGAAGATGGAAAGCAAGCGTATAAAATCACTCCTGATGCCTGGACAGGATTTACCTTAGTGACAAGATTGATGGGACATCCTGAACCTGATTCACTTGACCGTCTATTCGATTTCGAAGTTCGAAATGGAGATTCCGGACTTAGAGAGAAACTTTATATCAATTATGACAATTCAGTCGAGTTGGATAATGCAGACACTTCAGCAGTATATGATGTTTCAGGCTGGCATATCTATAGATTTACAATGAGCGGTGCCGAAATCAATGTATATATAGATGAAAATCCGGATCCGATATTGACAGGAATTACAACCAATACGGCCAGTAGTTATGAGCTTAAAGTCGCAGATTGTAGTGGTGCCAAAGAAGGAGCGATTGTGGATTGGATTACCTGGACATTAGAAGGTGCTTATGCTCCGGGGGATGGACCGGCATTACCAGCAGGACTTTCCACTGACTTTATGACGGTCAATACTAATAACATAGATGCTTCAACTCTTGCTTTGAAGACCTATCCAAATCCATTTTCTGAATCAACAAATTTTTCCTTCACGATGGAAGAATCGGCGGATGTTCAAATTACTGTTTTTGATTTGATGGGAAAAGCAATTGATAATGTGGTTGATACCAGACTTAGCGCTGGTGAACACCAAATAGAATATCCTACATCGCACTTAAACGATGGGGTTTATATTTACCGTTTTGCAATTGATGGAGTTAGTATTTCCAATAAATTAATAAAAAGGAATAGATAAGTTTTTCGATGAGTTGGATAACATATTGTTATCCAACTCATTTTTTTTAAAGTTATCGACCTCTTAGACTAAGTAAATTAACATAACATTACTCAATAAAATTTAACCATGATTAAACAAAAACATCTAAGACTTAATCTGATTAGGTGGTTTTCATTTTTTGCCTTTGCCGTATGTATCTTGTTAGGAGGAAACGTATTTGCACAAACAGGACGAACAATTACTGGAACTGTAATCGATGGAGAAAATAACGAAATGCTTATCGGAGCTACGGTGGTTCAAAAGGGAACAACGAATGGTGTACAAACTGATATTGACGGGAATTTTAGTTTGCCATTGGTTTCAAACAACGATACTATTATTATCAGCTATATAGGATACACCACCCAAGAAATTCCGACAAATGGACAATCCAATGTTAGTATCATTCTACAGCAAGGAGGGATCAAGCTTACAGAAGCCGTTGTAATTGGTTATGGAACTGCGCGAAAGTCTGATTTAACAGGCTCTGTAGTTTCTATCGATGGGGCCGCTTTGAAACAACAACCCATAGCAGATGTTGCAGAAACCTTGACAGGTCGATTAGCTGGGGTTCAGGTTTCCTCCTCTGAAGGATCTCCAGATGCGGAGGTCAATATTAGAGTTAGAGGATCCGGGTCGATCACCCAGGGAAGTCAACCCTTGATCATTGTCGATGGTTTTCCAATTGATAATTTAAGTGATATATCTCCTTCTGATATTCAGAATATCAGTGTCTTGAAAGATGCTTCTTCAACGGCTATATATGGATCAAGAGGTGCTAATGGTGTAATTATTATTACTACAAAAAATGGACGTTCTGGAAAAATTTCGGTGGACTATAATGTATTTTATGGCGTCAGAAAAAATGCGAATATAATAGATGCATTGGAGCCTGAAGATTATGTAAAGTGGCAATATGAATATGCTTTGTTAGACGCAGATATACCCGGTGATGCAGAATCATACGAAAGATTTTTTGGTCTTTATCAAGACTTCGATCAGTATCAAGGACTAGATGGAAACAATTGGCAAGAGCTTATTTTTGGTCGACAGGGAGATGTCCTTAACAATGACCTTGCAATTAGAGGAGGAACCGATAAATTAAATTTTAATTTCAACTTTGCTTCCTATAATTTAAAGGCCATTCAAATTGGCTCTGACTATGTTAGAAACAATCTTTCTTTAGCACTAAAAAGTAAAGCCAGTGAAAAGGTGGATCTATCTTTTCGCATTCGTTATTCAGATGCGGAGATAAATGGTGGAGGTGCAAATGAACAAAATGCTTTTTCCTCCTCTGATTCCCGACTGCAACATGTCGTTGGCTATTCTCCAATTCCAATTCCTGGTGTCACTTCCTCCTTTGACGATACCGATCAATCTGATAATGGAAGATTATTAAATCCATATACAGCTATAGACGATAACCAAAGGATTCAAAACAGAAGAAACCTCAACCTTACGGGAAGTTTTGCATGGGAAATTATAGAAAATCTTAGATTTAAAACAGACCTGGGTTTTAATTTTAGAAATGACTTGAATAGTCGATTCTATGGAAAAACAACGGGTTATACAAGGGATAGAGTTTCAGCAGAATTTCAAGGTTTACCAGCGCTTATTTTAGAAGACCGAAAGAGAGAACGCATGAGAGTTGCGAATACCTTGAATTATGATTTCAAAAAAATATTACCGGCTCCTACCCATAATCTAAACTTATTGGTAGGTCAAGAATATATACTATCAAAAGACAATAATATAGAAAATGAACTTCAAGGATTCCCTAGTGACTTTACCTTTTCAGAAGTTCGAAAACTAACCACACAAAGTACTCCCCTTTCCGTTGATCATTTCTTTAGTCCTGACGATAAATTACTTTCGTTTTTTGCAAGAGCTAATTATGATTTTCAAAATCGTTTCCTTTTGACGGCCACCTTTCGAGCAGATGGCTCCAGTAAATTCTTAGGAGATAATCGATGGGGATATTTTCCATCAGCAGCATTCGCATGGAAATTATCTGAGGAAAATTTTCTTTCTAATGCAAAGTGGTTAGATTTTTTGAAATTGAGAATAAGCTATGGGCAAGCAGGAAATAACAATATACCTGCAGGACAGACCTTTCAAACTTTTCGCTCAGCAACTACCACTTATATCAATGATGTCAGTTCCATCTGGATTACGGAAAATACACTCGCCAATCCAGATCTAAAATGGGAGACTACAATAACTCAAAATATTGGACTTGATTTCAATGTCTTAAATAATAAGGTAGGTGGCACCTTAGAGTTTTATAAAAATAATACCAAAGACCTTCTAGTTCGATTCCCGCTTCCGGGTACAGGTTTCAATGATCAGTTTAGAAACATTGGAGAAGTGGTGAATTCCGGAATGGAAGTTTCGCTAAGTTATTATGCCATTTCCAAACCCGATTATGGTTTAGACTTTTCGTTTAATCTTGGCATCAATAGAAATGAAGTTTTATCACTCGGTGAATTGGAAGATATTCGAGCTGCGACGGGATGGGCTTCCACAGAAATTGGAGCTGATTATATTGTAGAAGTCGGTCAACCAATCGGTATGATGTATGGCTATTTAAATGATGGCCGCTATGAAGTAAGTGATTTCTCTTATGACGAGGCCAGTGGAGAATACACTTTGAATGATGGTGTTGTAGACAGTAGCCCTGCCACAGGTCAAGTACAGCCAGGTAGCTTGAAATTAATAGACATCAGCGGACCAGACGGCGTTCCTGACGGAATTGTTGATGTAAATGACAACACCATTATCGGTAATGCTAATCCCGATTTCCAAGGTGGTTTGGTGATCAACGCTTATGCCTATGGATTTGATTTAAGCGCAGGATTTAATTTTAGTTCTGGCTTCGATGTTTACAATGCAGATAAAGTTCAATTCACCACTTCCCGTCAACAATATACTAACCTAAGCACCCTCATGGCTGATGGCGAAAGATGGACTAACCTTGATCCTACGACCGGACAACTTGTTACTGAACCCGGAAAATTGGCTGAGCTGAATGCGAATACCACTTTATGGTCTCCATTTTTAGGAAGGCGTGTATTCAGTGATTGGGCAGTTGAAGATGGTTCGTTCTTTAGATTGAATACTTTATCAATTGGCTATACTTTACCAGAATCATTGTTGAAGGATAAAGGAATTTCAAGATTGCGATTTTACACTACTGCAACAAATGTTTTTGTTTTAACCAATTATTCAGGTTCCGATCCAGAGGTTTCAACCAGACGAAGAACACCTTTGACACCTAACGTAGATAATTCTGCTTACCCTAGAAGTCGGCAGATTGTATTTGGATTGAATCTCAGTTTTTAATTTGAGAAAATTGAGGCTTATCCTTACTAAACAATAAATCTTTAATAGGTATACACAAACCTGTTTTTCAATTTTATAAAAAGAAAAAGAAGATGAAAAAAATAGTATTATTTGGACTATTATTGATTGGTCTGCTGTTCTCTTGTAGTGATATAGAAGAGGAGTTTTTGGAATCCCCAGCTCAATCCACTTTAGACGAATCCATAATTTTTTCCACTCCCGGCTTAGCCAAAGGCTCCATTGATGGTATTATAGAACCTATGGGACAGACCAATTCCTACAGAGGTCGATACATTCCTTTATATGGATTCAACACAGATGTAGAACTATTGTTTGATACGGATGATGATGGCGACCCAGACGCTAACCTGGCCATTTATGATCCAAAACCCAATAACAGCAGGATGAATTCTACCAATAATGTTTGGGCACAAATGTACACAGGCATTCAACGAGCGAACATCGCAATCCAAGGTTTGAGAGAGTTTGGCAACCCTGAACCGGGGACTGTACTTGGACAATATTTAGGAGAAGCCCTTACCTTAAGATCACTGTACTATGCGGACTTACTAAAAACTTGGGGTGATGTACAAGCCCGTTTTGAACCCATCAATTCAGAAACGGTATTTCTACCAAAAACAGAACGAGAGGTGATTTACAAACAAATCCTCCAAGACTTAGAAGAGGCATCAACACTAGTTGCCTGGCCCAATGAAACGGCAGAAACTTCTAGTGTAGAAAGAATTAATAAAGCTTTCGTAAAAGGCTTAAGAGCAAAAGTGGCATTGGCCGCTAGTGGTTTCCAACAATACCCTGACGGAGGTGGAGAAGGAGTCATTAGAAGAACCAATGACCCTGAACTTTCTGTGGAAAGGATGTATGCATTAGCATTTGAAGAAGCGAAAGAAATCATTGATAGTGGACAAGCTAGTTTAGAACCTTCCTTTGAAACTTTTTGGAGAAATTTCAACGAAGAAGTGACCACTGCCGGAGGAGAGTCGCTATGGGAAATTCCATTTGCTGAAGGTCGGGGAAGAGTCTTGCGTTCCTTCGGCGTCAGACATCGCTCCCCTGATCAACATACCGCACAAAATAGAGGTGGCACGGCAGGACCAACCCCTTTCGTATTTTATGATTATGATGAAAAAGATACCAGAAGGGATGTTACCTGTGTGCCTTATCAGTATGAAACGGACATTGATGAAGATGGATTTGCAGCACAAGAGTTGACGAATATTGATTCCTGGTATTTTGGAAAATATCGCTATGAATGGATGAGTGCTACCCGAAGAGTCACCTCCAGCAATGATGATGGCTTGAATAAAATCTATATGCGTTTTGCAGAAGTATTGTTAATTGCTGCAGAAACAGCTAATGAACTCCAAGGCCCTGCGGCGGCGGCTCCCTATTTGAAAGAAATCAGAAGAAGGGCATTTCCAACAGAATTCCATGCGGAAAAAGTGGATGCTTATGTGGATGCTTTGACCACCAAAGAAGACATGTTGAATGCCATTGTAGACGAACATAAATTTGAGTTTACCGGAGAAATGGAACGAAAGCAAGCTTTGATCAGATGGAACTTGCTCGGTGAAAAACTAGCAGAAGCGCAGCAAAAAATGACTGATCTTCAAAATCGAACTGGGGAATATGAAGATGTCCCTACGTCACTTTATTGGAAACTTGGACCTGATAATGAAACGCTCGAAATTTTTGGATTGAACAGAGGCGAGGTTGACAATCCAGGACCTGAATATTCGGAAAAAGAATGGATTACAATAGAAGACCGGTTCATCTCCAAGTTGTTTATTCGTGATCCAGATACTAGACAACTTTGGCCAATTTGGCAAACTTTCATTGACAATAGTAATGGACTTTTGGTAAATGATTATGGTTATTAATGAATACTTAATGCCAATCAGGTGTTGAATTTATTAGATTATATAGAATGGATTAAGGATTAAGGATGCTAAAATTAAGGATGCTAAAATTAAGGATGCTAAAATTAAGAATTAAGGATTATTCGCTCAGACGCGAAAAAATAGCTTATTTATGTTTGAAGGAAGAATCCTTAATTTTAAAATACTTATTAAAAAAATAAATCATGAAATTAAAATATAATTTTAAATATACTTTTCTCTTGGTTATTGTAGCAATATTCCTCGCGGGCTGCGCTAAACAAGAGGATTTGATTGAGGAACTTCCGACTTCAAGGGCCTTTGCACCTGTTGGCTTGGAAGCTAAAATCAGGAATCAGATCAACGTGGAGTTAAAATGGACGGTACGTGATGATGTGAGTCAATATGTTGTTGAATTTGCGGAGAATGATTCTACGTTCAGCAGTGTTTTTAAATCCATTGAGGTGGCTCCGGAGGAGGTTCCAGTTTTGGAACAACTGGAACAAGAAAAAAGATATTTCATCCGGGTAAAAGCACTAAGTTCTGAAGGGAAAGGGGAATCGACATGGGCGGTCACTTCGGCAATGACTCAGACTGAACAGCTTTTCCTACCCATACTTGATGGAGACATCACGGATACCGAAGCAACTTTACGGTGGTTTCCTAACAGTGAGGTTACACAGCTCGAATTTAATGGTGGTGCCGTAGTCCATGACATTACGGAACAAGAAAAAGAGGATGGGATTGCAACGGTAACAGGATTGCTCCCCGAGACAAATTATTCCGTTGCGCTTTTAAACAACGGCACCGTCCGTGGAAATACAAGTTTTACGACCGGGGTTGATTTAAGTGGAGGAATTCTGGTCACTCCAGCTGATGACCTCCTTCAAATGATTGCCGATGCATTGCCCGGAGATTTATTGTTATTGGAACCCGGCGACTATACTGCTCAAGCGGGTGCTATTTCAATTGACAAGTCATTAACCATTAGAGGTTTGGTAAGTTTTGACAAACCGATTGTAAGTCTTAGTATTTC